>SHYV01000021.1 GCA_009692605.1 Myxococcales bacterium | reverse complement strand
GATGGACGCCGCTCGAACCCTGCTACTGCCCGTGTGGCAAGCGGTCGAGACGAGCAGGGTGGGGCCAACACCCGAGGTCCTACCTCGCGTCCTCGAGTTGATGGCGAAGCACCAGCTTGGGCGGAACCGGATCCTCGACACCACCCTGGCCGTAACGCTTGAGCGAGCGGGCGTGCGGCGCCTGGCGCCCCTCAATGGCGGCGACTTCCGTTGCTTCCCGTTCATCGAGGTCGTGGAGCCCGCTTGAAGCTGTGAGGCCGCGGCGATCATCCGGCGAGCAGGCGGTCGCCAAGGAGGAGCAGGCGCTGGTCCGCGAGGCCCAGCCCCGCGAGCGACTGCGCACAGCCGGGTCGACCCCGACGCCACGTGATGCGACCGGGCAGGCGCCCTTGTCGTGCGAGAAGAGGGTGCTCAAGGACAGGGTGACGATCATCTGTGCCCCGTGGTTCGGGTCCACATCGACCTTCTTACCGGCAGGGGGTGCCACTCACCAACGCTGGCCCACCCGACACCGCGAGCCACGCGCACTCCCCCCTCACTCCACCTCCAGGCTCAGTCGCTTCGCACCCAGCGGCAGGGCCCCGAACCTCCTGGACTCTTCCAGCAGCTCGGATTGCGTCCACGTGCGGACAGACCCGGTCGCCCGTTCGTGGCGCTCCCTGAATATCCAGGTAGCGAGAGGATAGTGCTCGTCAATCGCCGGGAGCAGCGTCTGGGCTTCGGGCCACAGCGCGATCAGCTCAGCGTCCAGGACCGCGGCCTTCATGCTCGCCGCGTGCTCCGGAGTCAGCCTCACGTGCGCCACCTCGACCACGAGATCCCCGGCCCCCGAGAGCGCCGGCGTCCAGACCCGCGTCTCACCTCCGCGCAGCCGGGTATCGGCCAGTCGATGCGCGGCCCGCCCGGACACGGCATCCCCCCAATCCCAAATCTGCCCGATGCGCAAGACATCGCGGGACACCACCGCGCCGTTCACCTCCAAGCGGGCCTCCACGCGAAGGAACCGCTCGGGGTCCGCGGTCGGCAAACTGTGGCCGGCCCGCACGTTGGTGAGGGTCACCTGCCCGTCCCTCACACGAACATCGAGCCCCGACTCCCAGCCGCGTGACCGCAACGTCAAATAACCATCGTAGTATTTTGGAATCCCCCCCCCCATCCAAACGTGACGACGAAGCTCCACGTCGGGCGCCCCGTCGGCGGCGGGCCGCGCGACCACCGGCATGTGGCAGGCGACACAACTCGCGACATCCGCGGACCCCGATCCGGCCGCATCCGGGATCTCTTGCGCCGTTTCGAACCAACACACAAGCTCCGGGGAGATGGCGATCGGAGAGCCATCCGCAGCGGTCGGGCTGTGACAGTTTACACAGATGCCCGCGAGCGCCTCGGGATCGGCGCGCACACGATGCGGGGCGCGACCCGTGCCGCGCGGCCCGATGACGATGCCTTCACCGTCTGCATCCCGGCGTACGTGACACGTAGCGCACCCGATGCCCTCTGCCACGCGTGCCGGGTCGAACTCCGGATTGGGAGTGGACTCCACTTGGGAGACACCCCCGATCAGCCGAGAGTCCAGGGTGAACGCTTGTGCGCGCTGGGGGAGCGTGGGCAGGTGGCAATTGAGACAAAGCCACCGCGGCTGTCCTGGCTTGGCAAGCTCGGCGATGAATTGCAGGTCGCGAACCGCCGAGGCGTGGGTCGCAGCGGCCCATTCGGCGTGGTTCTCGGTGTGGCAAGAGGCGCACGCACCGGCGGCGGCTGACAGGCCCGGCCCCCCCAGACCCGGGCCCCCGGACAAGGCCACCGTGGCGGGGGCGTCGATCGGGGTCAGGAATGGGAGGTCACCGTAGCGATCACGCAGCGTAGGCCCCGCCGGGGTGACCAGAGGCACCGCCACTGTGGATGGCTGTGAGCCGGAGCACGACAGCGCCAACAGGCCGGCGACGACGACCACCCGATCAGGCTGGCGGCAGGGCCGCTTCGAGGGCGTCCCCAAGCTCTCGGGTTCGCTGGTACGCGGCGTCCACGCTCTCGGTGAGCACGGCAGAGAACCGGCCGTTCTTCAAGACCTGCAACGCGCGGGAGGTCGTGCCGCCGGGGCTGGTCACCTCGTCGATGAGCTCAGCGATGTGACCTTCGTTCTGCAGGATCATCTCGGCGGTGCCGAGCATGGTCTCCAGCACGGTCTCCCGAGCCACGCCGCGAGGCTCACCGATGTACCCGGCCGCTTCGATGAACGCCTTCACGAAATGCGCCACGATGGCGGGGCCGGTGCCGTTCACCGCGGTGGCCCTGTCCACATGGCCCTCGTCCTGTACCTCGATGTGCTTCCCCATCACTCCCAGCACAGCGGCGACGCGCGCGCGGTCGCCATCCCCAAGCTCTCCGGCCGCACACCAGACCGTCATCCCCCGCCGGATACGGCAAGGAAGGTTGGGCATGCACCGGACGACCTTGTGGTGGCCGAGCACCACCTGCAGAACGCGCAGCCGAGCCCCAGCCACGATGCTGACCACGAGCGCATCCGGCCGCACAGCGCCCTTCACCTCGGCGAGCACACCGAGCAGCGTCTGTGGCTTCACCGAGATCACCACCACGTCGGCGGCGGCCGCCACACGGTTGTCCAGCGTGGCGGATACCCCCAGAGCAGAAAGCTCGGCGACACGATCCGCGCGACGGTGACTCGCGAGGATGCGACCCGGCTCGAAGCCCTCGGCCAGCAGCCCCGAGATCATCGTCTCGGCCATCACGCCTGCACCCACGAACCCGATCGTCCAGCTCATGATGCTTCAGCCCCCTTCGCGTCTCGCGACGAGCATCGTCCCGCAGCCTTCGTTGGTGAACAACTCAAGGAGCAGGCTGTGTACGCGCGTTCCATCGATCAAGTGCACCCTCGGGACACCGCCCTTCAGCGCGTCGGTGCACGCCGAGAGCTTCGGCAGCATGCCGCCCGAGACCGCCCCCTGACGTACAAGCTCGTCGACGGTGCCGAGGTCCCCGTAGGAGACCAACCGCCGTGGGTCCTTGACGTCCTCGAGCAGCCCAGCCACGCTCGTACAGAGGATCAGCTTCTCGGCGCCGAGCGCGATGGCGACCCGCGCGGCGATGGTGTCTGCGTTCACGTTGAGCAGCTGCCCGCCATCCGAGCACGCCAGCGAGCAGAACACCGGGACCATCTTGGCGTCGATCAGCAGCTTTGGGAGCGTGACATCGACCGCATCGACATCCCCGACGAAGCCAAAGTCGACCAGCTGCTCGACGCCGGTGGATGGATCCCGCATCGTACGTGGCGGACGCCGGGTCGCCTGAATGCACTTTCCATCGGCGCCGGAGAGACCGACAGCCTTCACCCCGACCGCGGTCAGCGCGGCGACGAGGTCGCTGTTCAGCTGGCCGCGAAACACCATCTTCGCGAGGTCAAGCGTCTTCGCATCAGTGACCCGTCGCCCGGCGACCACCTCGCGGGGCACGTCGAGCTTGTTGGACAGCGCGTCCAACTGCGGACCGCCGCCGTGCACGAGCACCAGACGGATCCCCACGTGGTGGAGCAACGAGACATCCTCGGCGAGCGCCGTCCGGGCACGCTCATCGGCGAGGATGCTGCCGGAGACCTTGATGACGATGGTCTTGGCGTGGAAGAGCCGGATGTAAGCGGCAGCGTCAAGCAGTGGGAGGATGCGATTCACGGCGGCTCCAAAGACGAAGGGGACGGGCAGCGGCGGCTATCGCCTCTTCGTCCCCGGGGCCCGTCCATCCGCAAGGATCTCCGCGGTCAGTGGCGTCGCTTCGAGTTCCGGAGCGTATCCTCATCGATGACGACCTCGACGTCATCGAGGTTGAAGTCCAACGGCAGCCCCTCGAGGAAGCCGGACTGCGTGAGGAGGCCTTGCAGGACGGCGTCGGGCTGAGGTTCGCTCGCCGTGGGTGCCGGCGGCAGAAGGGAGTCCGCTTGTGACCCCGCCGCGCGCCCCAGATTGCCATTCGCCCGCCGGAGCTGCTCCTGCATCACCGCGAGCACACACTCGCTCCACCACAGCAGCGCCTCGCCCGTGAGCCCGCGGCTGGCCTCGGCGCTGATCCGAAACGCCCAAACCGGGGTCGTAGCGACGCAGGACGCAGTCCGAGGCCCCTTGGCGATCAGGGCGTTCACCGCGAACAGATCACCCGCCGACAGGGTGGTCAGCCGCTCGGCCCGTGTACCGCGAACCTGCCGAAGCACGTCCACCTTGCCAAGCGCGACCACCCACGCCGCGTCGGCCGAGTCCTGCTCCAGAAAAAGCACCTCACCCTCCGCAAACGCCCGGGATTCGAACGCGTCCCGAAGCGGCGCCAGCGCCCCCGGAGGCGCCTTGGCGAGGCCCGGCAACCGACGCAGCAGCGGCTCAAGCGACGGGCAGGGCGCCGCTGGCTTGCCCGGAACCAGCGACTTCCAGAGCCGGACGAGCGCGGACGGGTCCTTGCGAGCCGGGCGCTCATGGGTGCCCTCCACCAGCCGGGAGAGCCGATCGTTGGCTCGTTGTACGCGGCGGGCCAGCTCCTGCAAACCGTGGTCGACCAGCGCCATGTACACCGGGTTCTGCTCGGCGCGCAGCCTGCGCAGGTCTTCCCCTCGAAGCAGGAGGAACGAGGACCGGGCCCGAGACACCACCGTGGCCGACCGTGTCCCTCCGATGAAAAAGACAGAGGACTCGCCGATCAGATCCCCCCGCTTGATGCGGCCCACCTCCACGCCATCGACCTGCGCCGTGCACTCGCCTTCCACGAGGACAGCGATGCTGTCGCCCGGGTCCCCCTCCTTGCAGAAGACCTGCCCATCCTCGAGGTTCTGGAGTGACCAGAGCGGTACGCTGCCGACGACCGCGCTCCGCGGCACGCGAGACAGGACGTTCGTGGAGGCGAGGTAGGTGGCGACGTTCGACATGGGGCCCTTTAACGTCCCATGGCGTGCCCGGAGCGGCCTACGGTCATCCGCCTCGTCGCGCCGCCCGAAATTCGACCGGCGCGGCCACGCACCCGTGTCAGGAGCGCCGCAACACAGGGCGGATCGGTGGTACGCTCCCGCGATCCGGACCCCGCATGCGTCCCTCCCCCTTGCTGGCCATCCCGCTCATGGTCCTTGTCGGCTGCCGCAGCGACAACAAGCTGATCGAAGCCGACAGCGACCCCATCGCCTGTTTCACGGACACCTGGTACGCCGACGCGGACGGCGACAATGCGGGCAGCCCCGGCGCCATGGTGGAGGCGTGTGACCAACCGGAGGGCTACGTCGCTGATGGGACCGACTGCGATGACACAGACGCGGCCGTAAACCCCGCGGCCCTCGAGATCTGCAACGAGATCGACGACAACTGCGACGGCCGCACCGACGAAGACCTCGGCACCGTCTGGTACCAGGACAGCGACTCCGACACGTACGGCGACCCCGAGACCACCACGATCGCCTGCACGCAGCCCGCCGGCTGGGTGGCCGACAACGAAGACTGCGACGACGCGGCCGCCGCCATCCATCCAGGCGCAGTGGAAATCTGCGACGGGCTGGACAACGACTGCGACGGTCTCGTGGATGACGCCGACCCGGATCTCGACAGCTCCGGAGAGGCCACCGGCTGGGCAGACGTCGATGGGGACGGCTACGGCGACCCCAACTCGCCTCTCGCGGCCTGCTTCCCTGATGACAACTGGGCCGACAACCCCGACGACTGTGACGACACTGACCCCGCCCAGTACCCCGGCGCCATCGTCGACCTCCTGAACGTGCGCGCATGCATCGACGGCTCGGACTGGTTCGTCATCCAAGGGAGCGCCGGCTGGTGGGAGCATCGAAACTTCGACAGGGTGGGAGAGCACAGCGGCTGCCCCAGCGCAGAGACCCTGCTCGACGGCGTGGCGTGGATCCCTACCTGGGCGTCCGCGACGGTCAGTGATCGGTACGATCCGCTCCCGAAAACGCTGCCCGGCTACGATACGACGCTCCAGATCACGATCATCGAGGCGCGCGGGAGCGTCACGGTGACCGAGCAGCCGACCTCGACAAACGGGTGGACGGGCCGGGTCCTGCTCGACGACGACGCGACCGGCGGGCCGGCGATGTACGAATTTCTGATCCAGTACGCGGCGTGCCCGGCGTAGGGAGAAGGCCTAAAGGACCCCTCAGCCCAGCCTGTCGGAGTCGTCAGCCCGCCCGGCCGCAGCCACCCGCGCCAGCAGCGCCTGCGTACGACGGCCGCGATCAAGCCATGGAGTCGCCGCGATGGTCGGGGCCGACTCAAGGGTTCGGGCCCACCCCGCGACGACGATCCCGAGCTCCCGGCACACGTCCGCCACCATCGAGTATTGCGCCGCCGCGCACAGCAGCCCCTCAAGCAGATCGGCGCGGGTACCGAACGTGGTCGGCAGCTCAAGGCGGCGCGCCGCCCGCAGGATCACACCGCGGGTGAGGTAGCCGCCTGCCTGACAGGGGAGGACGAGGTGCTCGGCGATGGCTCGTAGACCCGCTTTCGGGTCTTCCAGGACGTCCGTGGCGACCGGGAGCGCCCACGCGCTCCCCGCCTCGGGGCCATCCCCACCTGCGCCCACGACGGCGGCGTGCTCGATGAGCACCTGAAGGGCGATGTTTGCGCCGCGCTGGTAGACGCGATCGGCGGCCCCCGCGGGCTCCCCGCCGATGATCGAGTCGAGCGCGGCGACGAAGGCGGGCACCCAGCGAAGCAGGTGGGTGTTCAGCGCTGCCCGCTGCAGCCCGATGATCGGCCCAGCGTCCACGCCGTCCCGAAGCGCGTCGGCCTCCGCCCCACACAGAAACCCCAACCAGGCGAGCTCCGCCGCGAGATGGTCGGGCTCGACGTCCACCGGGTCGCCTAGGCCAGCTAGGGTCCGCGCGGCGCGCACGGATTGGGTGATGGCCCCGCCAAGGAGCCCGTCAGGCGCGAGAAAAGCCCCCTCAAACGCAGGCAGTTCGAGTACAAAAAACCGAGTGTGTGCCTCGGCCGCGGCCTCAAGGTCCACACAAACGTCGGCTGGGGCGGGGTCGTCGCCGAGGATGCCCCCGTCGACCTGACGCCAGGCGACCAGGGTCTCCGCCCGGAGCCCCCGTCCGAACAGGTCGCCAAGCAGCGCGTAGGCGCGACTCCGGGCGAGGGCCTGCAGGCCGGGGGGGGGGACCAACGGTGCGGGAGCCAACGGTGCGGCGGCCAACCGGTCCGGGATCACGACCGCCCGAACGGCTTCACCGGCAGCTTGAACGCGCTGCGGACCGGCTTGAGCGGCCGGTTCAACCAGTGCGGCCTCCGCTCGCCATTGGGGCTGTGGTCGACCGCCGACCGGCTCAGGGCGATCCAACGCTTGTAGAGCTCGCGGCTCTTCATGGTGTCGACGTGGACGTCGCCGTGCCGTTCGCCGGGCACCGCCTTGCGCACGCTCACCGCCTTCTGGAGCCAGCAGTGGGCCCCGCTCACCGGATCCGGCTGGACGGCGTGGGTGAGGTTCTGGTGTACGCCGACATCCTTCCACCAAATCCGCGCCGTATCGGGATCAGGGCTGGTCCAGGCCGTGGCCCCCTTAAGCATGTGCAGCGTATGCCCGCCCTTGTCGTCCTCATCGAGGCTGGCGAGCGCGGTAGTCCCCTTGTTCCCACCCGCGTCATCCTGCAGGCGCCATCGACCGAGGTGGTGGCTCATCGCGATGATGCCGGGCTTGATGCCCTCGGTGACCCACGCGCGGTCGACGAACCAGCCGATCTCGGTCTCGACGCGCAGCAGCTCGCCGGTGTGCACCCCGAGCCGCGTCGCGTCCTCCGGGTGGATCCAGACCGGGTTGTTGTGGCCAATCTCGTAGAGCCACTTGGCGTTGGCCGAGCGGGTGTGGATCAGGTGCGGAAGGCGAAAGTTGGGGAGCAGGATCATCTCCCCCTTCTCCCGGTTGATCGCCCGTGGGTGCACGTGGCTCTCGAGGGTCCAGGGCACGGTGTGCTCCAACTCAGGCCAACCCCAGTCACGCAACGTGGGGCTGAAGAACTCAAGCTTCCCGGACGGCGTTGCGAACCCGGCCCGAACCACACCATCCACCTCCACGCCCACCCGCGTGCCCGCCGCGTCGGTGACCAGCCCCTCGGGCCCGGTGTGCAGGCTACCGGTCGCGCCCTCGACGGCGTGCTCGTACGGCAGGTAGTTGGTCTCCTTCAGCTCGAAGCAGCCATACTTCCGCATGTACCCGAGCGGGGTCAACCCCTCCCCCTTCGCGGCGGCGGGCAGCCCGGGGACCGAGTTCTCAAATATCCACGCCCAGTACTCGTCTTGCCCCACGGCCGTTCCCGGCTGAGCGACGGACTCGACCCACTGGCGGATCCCGAGCGACCCGTCGGGGTCCATCCGCCAGGTAAGATCAACCCAGAATTCGGCCTCTTCCCAGACCTCTCCCGGGTTGGACTCCCGGGTGTCCTTGACCACCCGCCCCGCGCGCTCCATCGCCACGCGCCGCACCGGCTGTCGGAAGCCGATCCACATCCCGGAGTGCGTCTCCTGACTCATCAGGTCGTGGCGCTCCCCGGCGTGCCCCATCGGGAGCACGTAGTCCGCGAACCACGCGCTCTCATTCCATGTCGGCGTCAACGCGACGTGGCACTTGATCTTCTCCGGGTCCCGCAGCGCCTGCATCCACATGAACCCGTCGGGGTTGATCCACATCGGGTTGTAGACGCGCGTGAAGTACACGTCGATGTCGCCTCGCCCCTCGTCCAGGAAATGCGGCAACAGGAACGACATCTCGTAGAACGCCAGCGGGTATTCGTGCGGCATGTGGAGCTCGTTCCAGGCGTCGAACGGCGGCGGGCTCTTGTAGGCCCTCGGCACGAACTTGTTCCACGTGTTCAGCGACGTGCCGCCCTCGGTGCCGACGCTGCCGGTCAACACGTTGAGGAAGAACAGGCAGCGGGCGACCTGCCAGCCGCCGCGATTTCCCATGCTCGCCGACCGCCAGACATGCGCCGCGAGGCGGTTTCCGGCCTGCGCCACGTACCGGGCGGCCTCTTCGATACGCTCGACCGGCACATCCGCCTCTGCCGCCGCGAACTCGAAGGTGAACCCCGCGTACAACGCCTTTAGCGCGACCTCAAAACGCCCAAAATCCGGGGCACTCGTGAGATCGCCGGCAGCATGAAGCGCCGCCAGCACAGCGGATTTATGCGCGGCCGGCAGCGACGAAGCCTCGACCGTAGCCGCCCCTTCGTGTAGGAACGTCTTCCAGTTCACCCAACGGCGCACGAACTCCCTGTCCCACTTCCCGGTTTGCAGGAGGTGATTCGCGATCGCGAGCAGGACCACCGCTTCGCTGCCCGGCCACGTCGGCAGCCAACAATCGCTCTTCGCAGCCGTATTGGACAGCCGTGGGTCGAAGGTGATCACCTTCGCGCCGTTCATCTTCGCCTCGATGATGCGCTGCGCGTGTGGGTTGAAGTAGTGCCCGGTCTCCAGGTGTGAGGAGATCAACAGCACGGTGCGTGCGTTCGCGTGGTCCGGACTGGGGCGGTCGGCGCCCGACCAGAACGCGTAGCCAGCCCGGGAGGCCGCCGAGCAGATGTTGGTGTGGGAGTTGTGCCCGTCCACGCCCCAGGCGGTGATGATCCGGTTGGTGTAGTGGTCCTCACCCGGACGGCCCACGTGGTACATGATGCCGGTTCTTCGTACCTTTCGGCTCTCCCGCATCCGGGAGGAAATGTCGGTGAGCGCCTCTTCCCAGCTCACCCGCTTCCACTTCCCCTCCCCGCGCTCTCCCACCCGCTTCAATGGGTAGAGGAGCCGCTCGGGGTCGTAGGTCTGGTTGTGCGTCGCCGGCCCCTTCGCACAATTGCGTCCGCGACTGCCCGGATGCGCAGGGTTACCCTCAAACTTTCGAACCTCAAAGGTCGATTTGTCGACGTAGGCGAGCAACCCGCACGCGCTCTCGCAATTGAAGCAGATCGTCGGGACCAGCGTGTAGCGACGAGGCACGCGCTCGGGCCACTTCGCGCCGTCATACTCGACCCAGTCGGCCCAGCGCTCGGGCGGCGGATAGCGGGAGAGCCGGCCGTCGGGGTGATGGACCTCGGTGAGGTCGACCGGAGGCTGGTCGGCGATCGAGTAGGTTGGCATCGCGGTCCCCGCCGCGTTCGTCTCTGCAGTGGGCGCGACAGGGACCGCGCGAGCCGTCGACGAGGACAGCCGCAGCATGGACCCGAGGAACCGTTCAAGCGCGTTCTCTTTCACGGGGTGCCGCTGGTGGGAACTGGGTTCATGAGTTCGGGATCTCCTGCGGGGCCATCACAAACGCGTGCTCGTAAAGATAGAGCCCGACGCAGGCGAGCAGGCCTGCGAGGGCGACCAGGAGCCGCGGACCCTCCGCTCCCGACCCAACCATGGAAGCCCAACCCGCCGACGCGGCGAGCAGCAGCAGGGGCGCGACATGTCCGATGCCGATGGCCCCCACCCAAAACTGTCGCGAGTATTTCCCATGCGAGATTTCGCGCGCGGCACGGGCGGCCGCTTCGCTGGCGTGGGCGACGCCGAACTCTCCGGCGAGGATGAAGAAGAGGTCCACGACCAGCATCGCGCCTAGCAGCGGGGGCGCGACCGCGGCCAACCCCGCGTTGGGCACGACGACGGTCACCACGCCCACCACCGCCCCACCCATCATCACGGAGTGGACCAACATGTGGGCGGGGAGCAGCGGGCTCTGCCAGAGGTCCCGGCCCTCGCACTGGGCAAACAGGAAGGCGGTGTAGACGGCCGCACCGATGGCCAGCGGGATCGTGAGCACCGCGAGACCCAGCCCGGCCAGCGCCAGGGTCTCCTCACCGCCGGGCCAGCACCAGCCAAGCCAAAGGCAGGACTGCGCGACCCAGAGCAACGTGGAGACGATGGAGAAACCCACCAGCAGGAACGCCCCCCGCGTCAACCAGCTCCGCCACTGCGGCCGGGTCAGGATGCGCAGGAACCGCTCAGGCCGCTCCAGATCGCCGACCAGCAACGCCGTGGTCAGCAGCGTGGCTAGTATGCCCACCAGCCCGATGACCAGCGTCGCCTCCTCCGGCGCGCGGAAGCCAGCCCCGGTCGGCCCGAGCGCGGCGACCAGCAGGAAGGCCCCGGTCCCGACCGACTTCGACACCGTGTACGCCGGGACCTGCCAGTGCCAGGGCACCTTGTGGAACACCGTGTTGGCCACCTGCGACACCATGTGCCCGGCCATCCGGCCAGGCTGGATCTGGATCGGTCCGCCGGAGGGGACACCCTGCTCCCCGGGGTCGCGGATCGGGGCTCCCGAGGCCGAGGTGCGCGCCCCGGTCTCGATCCTCGCGTGCGAGCCCGCCTCTCCCCGTTCTCCGGGCCCACCCCCGTCGTACCCGTCATCCAGCTTGAGCCGCACCTGGTAGAAGGTCGCGTCCGCGTATCCGTCCTCCGGACCCCGGTGCCGGCCGTGCGCATCGAGCACATCGGTGTACATGAGACCGGCGGGCTCGCGATCCGTCGCGGTGGGGTGCATCGCGACGTCAGTCCCGTCGATGTAAAACAGCTTCGGTGCGGTCCCCTGCTCGGGCTTGCGCACCGTGGTGGCGTTCCGCGCGAGCACGCGGGCGATCTCACTCTTGGGGTCGTCCATGTCGCCAGCGATGATCGAGTGCGTCGGACACACCACGACGCAGGCGGGCTCCAGCCCGTTTTCCACCCGGTGACCGCAGAAGTGGCACTTGGCGGCCGTTCCGCTGTCGGGATCGATGTAGATCGCGTCATAGGGGCAGGCCTGCAGGCACGCCTTGCAGCCGATGCACACCGAGGAGTCGAACTCGACGATGCCGTCTTTGCGCTGGTACATCGCCGTGACCGGACAGATGCGCACGCAGGGCGGGTTCGCGCAGTGATTGCAGCGCGTGACCTGAAACGCCCGCCGGGTGTCGGGAAACCGGCCGGTCTCGGTGTACTTCACCCAGGTCCGATTCACACCGAGCGGCACCTCGTTCTCGCTCTTGCAGGCGGTCGAGCAGGCATGGCAGCCGATGCAAGAGCGCGTGTCGATGACGAAGCCGTAGTTCATGGGTGACGCGGACTTAGCATCGAGCCTCACGCCCGGCCCGTCTCGGGCGTACAGTCGCGCTGATCACACGCCGAAGCCGGCCCTGACGAGATCGTGCAGGCGAACGATGCCGACGTAGCCTGAGGTGTCCCCCGACTCCGCTGCGAATCCCACGACGGGGAGCACGGCGATCTGCGAGGCGCGCCGCTCCATGCGCTCCAGCGCTACCCGTGCGGGTTCGTCAGCGCCGACCGTCACGGGAGACCGCGTGCAGAGATCGCCCACCGATCGGGACAACGCATCGGGGGTCGCCCCCACCGCGCGACGAAGATCCCCGTCGGTGAAAATGCCACCGCCTTCGACGAGGACAGCGCCCAGCGCAAGTCTGGGAATGACATCCACCAGCTTCAGGCTACCGGGCACCATCGGGGGCGGGAGCATGAAGCGCCGCACCGGAAGCGCCATCGCGCCGATGTTCCCTCCCGGGTGCTGGACCTCTCCGCCAAGCGCGAGCGCGAGCGCGTCCCCGAGCGCGCAAGCCACCAGAAATGAGGTGACCGGCAATCGCCCGCCGGCCTCGTCGCGCACCGAGGTGTCCATCGTGGCGCGTGCGACCGCGGCGAGCGGTGATCCGGCGGCCGTCAACGCGACGGTGGGGACCGAAAGTTCGTGTACCAACCGTAAAAGCTCTGAGGTGTGACCGCTCTGCGAGACGGCGACCAGGACATCTTCGGAACGCACGGCGCCCGCATCTCCATGGAGCGCTTCCACCGGATGAAGGAAGACGGCCCGCCGCCCGAGCGAGGTCAGGGTCCCGGCGATCTTTCGTGCGACGAGGCCGCTCTTTCCCAGGCCGGCACACCAAACGACCGAAGCGGGCGCGAGGACGTCGAGCGCCGCTCCGAACCGGTCGACGTTCGCGATCTCCGCGGCGACGAGCGCAGCGCGGGCGGAGGCCAGCACAGTCAGCAGCTCGGCAGCGGCGGGGGATGCTCTTGGCGTATGCACGACCTGACCTATCCAGAAATACGGGCCGCGGCAGACGGCCGGACTGCCCTCACCGCCGGCCGCCCAGCCAACCGCTGCGCCCGAAGTACCACAAGAGGCCGGCAGCGGTGCCTGCCATCGCGAGCACCGCCGCATGAAAGCCGTACGGGTGGTGGGCGAACGGTATGACATCGAAATTCATGCCGAAGATCCCGGAGATCACCGTCCACGGCAGCATCAGCACGCTGGCGATGGTCAGGAACTTCATCACCTCGTTCAGGCGCTCATTCACCACGCTGGCGTGGAGTTGAAGCGCCCCGTTCACGACCTCCAGCAGCAGCGTGTCGGTGTCGCTCACGATCATCGCGTGATCGAGGACGTCCCGAAAATACAGGCGGATGTCTGCCGAGACGTCGGGCGTGTCGGGGTCGGTGAGGCGCCGGACGACTTCGATGTGCGGGAGGATGATGCGGCGCACCACGAGCAGCTCCTGTCGGATCGCCACGAGTCGGTCCGGCACGAACGTACCGGGCTCGCCGATCCGCCGTTGCAGCACCGAGAGTTCCTCCTCGTATTCATCGAGCAAGGGGAGGAATTCATCGACGACGACGTCGATGATCGCGTGCAGAAGGCGCTCGGTGGTGCCGACGCCGCGCTCAGGATCCAGCTGCGCGCGCTTGAGGACCTGATCGAGGGCGCGCACGGTCTTGGGGTGGGTGGTCACGATCAGACCGGGCCGAACGAACATGCAGATCGCGACGAGGTCGAGCCGGTCGACGGTGGTGCGGTCGAGCGCGTTCATCACCAAAAAGGCGTGGGATGAGTAGCGCTCGTACTTGGACCGTCGCTGGGAGTGCTGGCAGTCTTCGATCGCAAGCGGATGGAAATGGAATTTTGAGAGCAGCGCGTCGAGCTCCGCTCCCTGCAGGTCCTCGATGTCGACCCAAAGGCTCATGTTCGACGGGGCAGCAAGCGCCTCGGCGAGCGGCACATCGCACTGGATGGGGCTGTGGCCGTTGAAGAGATGGCAGCGAATCATGGAGCCAAACAGGTCATGGCCATCAACGTAGCCGGATCAGGAGCTCGGGTGGTCGAAGCCTCTGGCGAGCCGCTCCGGATTGGCAGCGGGCGGCGCAGCGCCCGGCCCGGGCCCCATCGAGCCGACCTTCCAAGACAGCCCGCCGGAGCGGCCGGACAGCCACCCCAACGCCACAGCCTTCAGCCGCGGCGCCAGCGAACGCCGCAGAGGTTGGATGAAGAGCAGCACGCCGACGACGTCCGAGAGGATCCCCGGCGTGACCAACAGGACGCTGCCGACCAGCACCAGCGCGCCCTCGACCACGCTGTCGGCCGGGCTGCGCCCGCTCCGGAGGTCGTCCGAGATCTGCCGTAGGACCCCCGAGCCGGCCCGCTTGCCGAGGACCGAGCCCAGAAGCCCCATCGCGACTAACCAACCCACCGTCGACCACCCCCCGATCTGCCGTCCCACCTCGATCAGCAAGTAGGTCTCAAGCGCGGGGATCACGGTGAAGGCGAGAAAGAGGGCGAGCGCGAGCATCGCGAAACCGTAAGCACGGGCTACCTTGCGGGCATGTCCCGACCCATCTTCGTCATCTCGGACGGCACCGGAGAGACCGCCGACCGCGTCACCCGCGCGGCCCTAAGCCAATTCGAGGGGACCAAAGTGCAGGTCCACCTGTTCCCCAACGTGGTCGAGCGCCCCACATTGGAGCGCATCCTGAAGCAGGCGGCGCTTCAACAGGCGTTCGTGGTGACCTCGCTCGTCTCCGCCGAGCAGCGGACCTTCGCGAACGAGCTCTCCAAGGCCTTCCGCATCCTGCAGGTCGACGTGATCGGGAACGTCATCACCGGACTGTCGGGTTGGCTCGACGCTACTCCGCAGAACCTCCCCGGGCTCCTGCATCGGGCGGACGAGGCCTACTTCCGCCGGATCGAGGCCGTTGAGTTCACGGTCAAGGTCGACGATGGCAAGGAGCCGCGCATGCTCAAGCAGGCCGACATCGTGCTCGTCGGCGTGTCGCGCACCTCGAAGACCCCCCTGTCAGTTTTTCTGGCGTACAAGGGATACAAGGTCGCGAACGTCCCTCTGGTGCTTGACCGCGACCCGCCGAAGGAGCTTTGGGAGGTGAACCAGCACCGCGTGTTCGCGCTCACCATCGACCCGGAGTCGCTCGAGGGCATCCGCAAGCAGCGCCTCCGGACGATGCGCGCCGGTGGCGCCACCAACTATGGGCAATTGGAGTACATCCACGCCGAGCTCGAGTATTCGGAGGAGCTTTTCCGTAAGAACCGGACCTGGCCGGTCATCAACGTCACGCAGAAGGCGCTTGAAGAGACCGCCGGCACCATCGTGAACCTGTACGTAGAGCGCGGACTGGGCTCCGCGGTCGGCGAGATCGGACAGCTGTAGGGTGCCCGCGGGCATGACTCTTCCGCGTCCGATCGGGTTCAGGAAACCCTGACCCCGCAGCGCCGAAGCCGGTCCAGGACCCCAAACACCGGAAGCCCGATCACGTTCGACCAATCCCCCTCGACCCCGGCGATGAGCCAGGCGCCCGGCCCCTCGGCGCGGTACCCGCCCGCGCAGCCGCTCCCATCCCCGGAAGCCACGTAGGCGTCGATCTCGGCGTCGGTCACGTCAGCGCGAAACCGGATGCCCGTGTGTTCCACGAAGTCAGCAGCCTGCCCAAGCGACACGACACCCGATCCACGGAAGGCGACCCCTGTGGACAGCACGTGCGTCCGACCCCGAAGCGACCGCAGCCGAGCCCGGTGATCGTCGGGGTTGAGGGGCTTGCCGAACGGCTCCCCGTCGATGTGAGCGACCTGATCCGCGCCGATGACGATCACGCCGAGCTCCGGTAGCCCCGCTTCCTCACCGCCGGAGGATGGCCCCTGCCCGCAGATCAGCCTCCAGACAGCGTCCGCCTTCGCTGCGGCGCGGGCGGCGGCGAGTGAGACGGCATCTGCGGCGCGCACCGCATCCTCGTCAATGGGCGCCGGCACGAGCACCACCGTCAGCCCGGTGTCCTCCAGCAACTTCGCGCGCCACCGGGACGCTGTGGCGAGGATGACACGAGCGTCGGGCACGGCGTAAAGCATCCAGAGCGGAGCCTCAATATCCCAAAGAAACCCCATTCGCGACGACACCCCGCCAGGAACACGATAAGACGGCCCCGGTAGTCCACCCGGGATTGCCGCACCTGTCAGCTGGAGCGCACGCATGTCCACCCGCGCCGTTGGTATCGACCTCGGCACCACATTCTCCGCCATCGCCCACGTGAACAAGTACGGGGTCCCCGAGATCCTGCACAACGCGGAAGGCGAGCGCATCACCCCATCGGTCATCCTCTTCGAGGGCGATGAGGTGATCATCGGGACCTACGCCAAGCAGTCAGCTGTAGCGTACCCGGAACAGGTGATTGAGTTCATCAAGCGCCACATGGGCGAGGAGGACTACACCTTCGAGTACCGCGGCGAGGCCTACAGCCCCGAGCGACTGTCCGGGTTCATCCTGGCCAAGCTGAAGCACGACGCCGAGCTGCGGCTGGGCCACCGCATCGATCAGGCCGTGATCACCGTCCCTGCTTATTTCGGCGACAAGCAGCGCCGGGCGACCATCCGTGCCGGCGAATACGCAGGCCTCAAGGTGCTCGCGCTGCTCAACGAGCCGACGGCCGCGGCGTTCGCCTACGGCCTGTCCAACATGGGCGAGCCCAAGAAGGTGCTGGTCTATGACCTCGGCGGCGGCACGTTCGACGTCTCCATCGTGGAGATCGCCGGGCGCGACATCAGCGTGATCGCCACCACAGGCGACCACATGCTGGGCGGCAAGGACTGGGACGACGCGCTGATTGAGTTCGCCGCCGACCAGTTCAAGGCCCGCCACACCATCGACCCGCTGGACGATCTGGCCGCCTACCATGACCTTCGGGCGAAAGCGACGAGCGCCAAGCTCTCGCTCTCCAAGCGGCCGAAGGTCAACCTGTTCTACGACTTCAAGGGGAAGATCCTCCGGCTGGACCTCACGCGGGAGAAGTTCGAGGATCTCACCGCCGGGCTGCTGGCGCGATGCGAGGCGCTGACCAAGGACGTGCTCGACGACGCGAAGCTCAGGCCCGACGAAATCGACACCGTCGTGCTCGCAGGCGGATCGACGCGCATGCCGATGGTGCGCGACATGGTCAAGAAGGTGTTCGGCCGCGACGCCGCCACCGACATCAACCCAGACGAGTGCGTCGCCCTCGGGGCAGCGCTCACCGCCGCGATCGAGGCCAGCCGGGTCAGCGGCGAAGCCCCGCCGGTGGACATCCGCACGCACGACGTCACATCGCATTCGCTCGGCATGGTCGTCTACCGTGACGGCAAGCTATACAACTCCAAGATCGTCGAAAGAAACTCGCGTATTCCATGCGAGCGCACCCGGGATGACTACGTCACAACCCACGACGGCCAGAGCACGATGGACCTGTGGCTGGTTCAGGGTGAGAACGTGGACCCGTTGGAGTGCGCCGTGCTCGGGCACTTCGAGTTCTACGGCATCCCCGCCCGCGCGGCAGGAAAGTCGCGCCTGTCAGTCACGTTCCGGTACAACGCGAACGGCATCGTCGAGGTCGAGTCGATGGACCTCGACAGCGGGCAGACCTTGGCGCATCGGCTCGCGGCGGGGTCCGTCACTCTCGACGACCTGGCCCGGAATCGCGCACCGATGAGCATCGTGCTCCTGATGGACTGCTCCGGGTCGATGTACGGCGCGAACATCGAGGAGGCGCGCAAGGCAGCGCTGTCCTTCATCGAACGCTCGCTCGGTCCGAACCGGCAGATCGCCGTCGTGGCCTTCCCCGGCGGGGTCATCTGCCCGCTTACGAGCGACGGTGCGAAGCTGGAGAGCGCGGTCCGAGGGCTCACCCCCATAGGCTCTACGCCGCTGGCGGAGGGCCTGCTCGCGGCGCGGGACATGACGAAGAATCGCGCTGGAGTGCAGCGCATCACCATGGTGCTGACCGACGGTCATCCGGACGATCCGGAGGCCGCTGTGGCCGAGGTCAACCGGATCCGCACGTCCGGAGGCCGCGTCATCACCATCGGAGTCGGCAATCAGGTTCGGCCTGACTTCCTGCGCAGCCTCGCGTCGCGGGCCGAGGACTACCACTTCTGCAACGAGTCAGTCGAGCTGCAGGGCACGTTCATCAACCTCGCGACCGAGCTCGCGGGGGGCCAAAATGGCGGGTGATCCGTCGATCGACGGGCCAGGCGCCGCAGCCATCGGGGCGCGGCTTCAGGCCCTCCACGACTTGATCGAAGCCCGGATGAAGCAGGACGACACCCAGCAGAAGGCGTTCGATCACCTCTATGAGGAGCTCCGTCAGTACAAGGACGACTTCGTCTTCCAGCAAGAGAAGCCCTTCCTCCTTGACCTGCTCCTGTTCTACGACAGCCTGAACTGGTTCCAGCAGTCTCTGGCCCGGCAGGAGATGAGCAGCGACGTGATCGCCGACAGCTTCCAGTACCTGCTCGACGAGTTTTTGGAGATGCTCTACCGCCGGGATGTCGTGCCCTGCGAGAGCATAGAGCGCTTCGACCGTAAGCTTCACAAGGCCGTCCGAGTGGTCGCCGCGCCCACAGCCGACGACGACTGGAAGGTTCAGGCCGTGCTGAAGCGCGGGTTCGTGCGAGGTGAAAAACAGCTCAGAGCAGAAGAAGTAGCTGTCGCGCGGTTCGGGATCGAGGCGGAGGGCGAGACCGCGGTCGGCGTAGGTGGCCGGGAGAGCGGCGTACCGGGTGGCAGCGGTGAGCCCCGCACCAACTCACGAGAGTAGCCCCGCGTGCCTGACGACGGGATCATTCTGGGCATCGACCTCGGGACAACCTTTTCAGCGGTCGCCTACGTGGATGCGTTCGGCAAGCCCGTCGTCATTCCCAACGGCGAAGGGCAGCGGACCACCGCTTCGGTCATCCACTTCTACGAGCGGGATGAGTGCGTAGTCGGCGACGAAGCGGTCAAGATGGTCCTGGTGGACGCATCCAATGTTGTGCGCTTCATCAAACGGCACATGGGGGAGGAGGGCCACACCACCGAACTGTTCGGCCGAAGGTACGGCCCGCAGGAGCTCTCCTCGTTCATCCTACGTAAGCTCAAGGACGACGCTGAGGAGGCGCTGGGTCACCCCGTGAAGAACGCGGTGATCACCGTGCCGGCCTACTTCAACAGCGCGCAGCGCGGAGCCACCGCCGAGGCCGGCGCTCTCGCAGGTTTCAGCGGCCTGTCGATCATCAACGAGCCCACCGCAGCGGCCATCGCGTACGGCGTGGAGCGCAAAGGTGGCGACCGGCACCTCCTGGTCTTCGACCTTGGCGGTGGGACGTTCGACGTCACCGTGATGGAGCTCCGGGGGACCACGCTCCGTACCATCGCCACCGACGGTAACGCCGAGCTAGGTGGAAAGGACTGGGACGACAGGCTGCTGAACCACGTCGCCGATCAGTTCGTCCAGAAATTCGGCGTCGACCCCCGCGACGAGGCGCAGACCCATCAGGAGCTGTACGAGCGGTGCCTCCACGCGAAGATCTCGCTGTCCACGAAGCCGCGAGCGGTGATCCCCGTGAACTTTCGGGGTCACCGGACGATTGTACCCGTCATGCGTGAAGAGTTCGAAGACATCACGAAGGATCTGCTTGGACAGTGTGCGGATACCTGCGGACTGGTCCTCGAGAAGGCCAAGATGAGCTGGGCTGAAATCGACGACATCCTGCTCACAGGCGGATCGACCCGAATGCCAGCAGTCGCAGAGATGATGGGCAGACTCTCGGGCAAGGCCCCAGTGGTCGGCATCAACCCGGACGAGTGCGTGGCGCTTGGAGCAGCCCTCGCCGCCGTACTCCGCCACCGACCACAGCACCTCGCTTTCCATAACTGGCGTTCGAACATGCTCAATGAGACAAATGAGCCCGGGCCCCCAGAGACGTCGGCACCGGCCGAGCCCAACCCGGGTGCCGGTACGCTGCCCGGGCTACGCATCGCCGATGTCGCCAGCCACACGCTCGGCATGGTCGCCCTCGACGTCCAACTCAACCAGCGTGTCGTCACGTTGATCCCTGAGTTCACCCCCCTGCCCTGCGAACGCCGCGGCCGGTTTGCCTACGCGTACGACGGAATGACCGCCGTGCGCGTGGAGGTGACCGAGGGGGTCGGGACCCACCCAGACGAGGTCACTGTCATCGGCGAGGTCATCCTCGACAACCTGCCGCCACGCCCTCGGGGCACGCCAATCGAAGTGGTGTACCGGTACACCATGAACCAGTTGCTTGAGGTCGACGTCACCGACATCGAGACGCGGCTCTCACGCCGCGCCCGCATCGTACTGAAAGGGGCACTCTCTTCCGAAGGGTTCGACGCCGCAAGGACGAGAGTGGCCGCAGCGACGGTCCACTGACCCGTTAGCGGGGCCATTACCTGATAGAGGCTACGATAGATGGATCGTCGAGAGCTAGAAGAGCTTGATCGCTTCCTGGCCACCGTGGGCCAGACGTCGCTCTATGCGTACTACGGGGTGCCTGAGGAGTCGGACACATCTGATGTCGAAGCCGTCATCAAGAAGCGCCGGAGCTGGGCTCAGGGACAGCAGTCAAACCCAAAATTTAAGGTAGAAGCACTATTTCTGATCAAGCAAAACGCGCTGATCCGAAAGGCCCTCACCGAAGAGCCAGAAGACTATCGCGCCCACACGGCGTCATCCCACGCCCATCGGAACGTGGAGAGCTTCCGCGTGTACATCCGCGGGATCCTTAGCGAAGGCGAGTTCAGCCCGACGGTAGAGAAGGCTGTTCGCAACCAAGGCCGGGAGCTCGGGCTCGCTGAGGCGCTCGTCAGCCAGCAGATCGGAGAAGCGCTGGCTGCAGCGGGGTTGAGTCGGACCACAGACGACGAAACGACGCCGCCGCCCAGCATGATCGACTTCTACGAAGCACTTCAGGCGGAGCCAACCAGCACCTTGGAGCAGCTGGAGCAGGCGTACCGTGTCCGGTACCGCTGGGCCAGGAACCTCAACGACTTGGCGCTGTCCGCCGAGATGCTGAACGGCCTGGATCAGGCGTGGACGGTGCTCCGGGATCCTGCCCGCCGCGCCCGCTACGATGCTCAGCGCGAGCGATGGTCCCAGTCCGGCGGGCGCCGCCCAGACGGGTCGCCGGGGTACACGCCTGGGCCGACGCCCCAGGGCCAGACTGCCGAATCGGTCGCGAGCGGCCCCTTCCTCGACATGCCGCCGCCGAGCCTGGCGCACTTGCCGCCGATGCCCGTGCTGCCCATGCCCGTGCCGCCGATGCCCGTGCTGCCCATGCCCGTGCTGCCGGCGCCCGTGCCGCCACAGAGCGCAGCCCCTCCTCGGCCGCCACCACCACCCAGATCGGAGCCAAAACCCTTAGATCTCTCCGATCTGGAACCTGTCCGGCTCCGCGGCCCAAAGCTCGCCATGGATGTCGCCGACACCGTCGTCCTCCGGACAGGCGAGCCCAAGGTCCGGCATCGGCTCATCGTGCGAAATCAGGGAGACGGCAGAATGCCCGGGCGCGTCGTCGCCGACCACGACTGGCTGGAAATCGTGAAGCCACAGCTTGACCCGAACCTGCTTACCCAGGTGGTCGAGGTGTTGGTCCACGCAGATCGCATGCCGAGGCGAACCGCTTCCGCAGCCCTGACCCTGATCACCGAGCACGGCGAGCGGAGGACCATCACCTTCAAGGTGTCGAGGCGGTCCGCCGTGCCGAAGGCCCTCGCAGCGGGCGCGCTCCTGCTGCTCGGGTTCGCAGCGCTCGTCGCATCGGGGGTGATCCACGGCCCGCACACCAACGACGCCGTGCTCACGCTTCTGCTCGACCCCCCTGCCGACCAAGTCTTCGTCAACGGCTTGGTGGTCGGCAACGGCGGCACGGTGGAGTACCGCGCAACCAACCCCGATGCTCCGATCCGCATCCGGGTCGAGGCCGACGGCTTCGGAGCCCACGACGAGCTCGTCCAACTGGAGGGTGGCAGGAGCATCGAGCGCCGAATCCAGCTGGAGCTGACCGATGCGATGGACTGGACGCCGCCGGCCGGTGCGACAGCCGTAGCGCTCGACCGTACGGCCGCAAAAGTCGTCCAGACCCACGCCACCGCGCTCGCTGCGTGCCTCCCGATTCGCGGAGCGGTTGACGCCCATTTCAAGGCGATGGTCGACCCGACCGGCATCGCCCGAAACGTAGAGCTGCTGGAGCCCGCGGACGCCAGTCCCGACGATCGGAGATGCATCCGGCGAGTCTTCCGGACGATGCGGTTCGGCGCCGTAGCGGGCGACTATGGGGAGGTCGACACCTTGCTCCGGCTCACTGGCGGCAGCCCCTAAGCCTTGACACGCCCGGCCAGCTCAGCTACATGGTGCCCGCCGCTGGGGAAGTAGCTCAATTGGTAGAGCGCCGCGTTCGCAATGCGGAGGTCGCCGGTTCGATTCCGGTCTTCTCCACCCCCTAACGATGAACGCCTCCCCCTCCGATGCTGGTACGCCACCCGCCGTGGCTGAGCCCTGCATTCGATCCGGATTCGCCCGCGCCGATGACGGCGTGCGGCTGTACTGGCGCGCCGTGGGACAAGGCCCGATCCTCATCTGCAACAACGGCGTCGGCGTCAGCACCTACTTCTGGCGCTATTTCGTCGAGTTCTTCGCCCGCGACTACACGGTCGTGGTTTGGGACTACCGGGCCCACGGCCGCAGCGATCGGGTCGATGATTGGCAGACGGCCGACATGTCCATCGAGCGCTTTGCCGCCGATCTGGACGCGGTGGTGGGAGATGTCGCCGGAGAGGCGCCGATCGTGCTCGTCGGCCATTCCATGGGATGTCAGGTGCTGTTCGAATACTACCGAACGCACGCCGACCGGGTGAGCGCCATCGTCCCGATGCTGGGGAGCGCCGGCAGGACGCTCGAGACCTTCTTCGACTATTCCGGTTCACCCCGCATCTTCGAGATCGCCTCGCGCCTGGTGGATCGCCGGGGCGCGGGTGCCCATTCCATCATGCGGCCGCTGCTGAGGAGCCCGCTCGCGTGGTTCGTCACGTGGCGGTTCGATCTCGTCGACCCCGTCTACGCCCGGCGGGAAGACATGGTGAAGTACCTCGGCCACATCTCCCGGCTCGACCTTCGCGTATTCCTTCACAACGTGCTCGAGGTGCAGAAGCACGACGCCTGGGATGTGTTGCCCCGGATCGCAGTTCCGGCCCTGATCGTGGCCGCGGAGCGCGACGCGTTCACGCCGATGTGGTTGTCCCGGAAGATCGTCAAGACCATCCCCGGCGCGGAGCTGCTCGTCCTAGCCGATGCCAGCCACGCTGCGCTCATCGAGCAACCCGAGAACATCCATCACCGGGTCCAACGCTTCCTGAACCAGCGCGTCAACGGGTTCGCCAGACCGTAGGACGCTATCGGCCCCAGTCGTCCCCGGGGGACGCGGTCGCGTCCGCAGGCGGGGCCGCACCAGCGGGTCGCCCTGCAGAGCGGAGGAGCGCCTCCTGCTCGAGCCGGCTCACCGTGCGGGCCAGCCCGCTCCGGCGCATCCACCCCATCAAACCAGCTACCGCAAAGCCGGACAGGAAGCTCCCCCAAATCAACGCCGGGACCGCCACCGGTGAAGCGAGGCGCCATGCGTAAAGGTACACATCGAAGGAGAGCAGCGTCGTACGCGAGAGGTTTTGCACGGTGAACATCCCCGCGGCCAACAGCGCGACGAGGAGGATGGACAGGCGGAGGATGGGGGACCAGCGCATGCCTGAGCAGTAGCCCGAATCAGACGTTGGTGCGCGGCGGGCTCAACCGATCACCGCGCCGGGGCCCACGCGCGCAGCCGTCCGCCGATCACGCAGGGCACATCCGCCAACGCACGCGCGGACCGTGCACCAGTCAGCAAGCAGGCGACGCGCAGCTCTTCGATCACGATCTGGACAGCGTCATCGAGGTCTCCCCGCGCTTGAGCCTGCAGGAACGGCCGAGCGACTCCGCCGCACGTTGCCCCGAGCGCCAGGGCCTTCGCAATTTCCAGCCCGTTGGAGACGCCACCCGTCGCGCACACCGTCAGTCCGAGCCCCGCCAGCTGCAATACGCTGGCGGCTGTCGGGATGCCCCAGTCCCGAAAGCGCTCGCCAACAGCGCGGGCAGCGGGGTCTTGGACCCGGGCGGTCTCGACGGCCACCCAGGACGTGCCCCCCGCCCCGGACGTATCCACGTGGGTCACCCCCAGCGCGCGTAGCCGGGTCCCCACGCTCCGGGACAACCCGCACCCGGTCTCCTTCACCACGATCGGCACCCCAAGCTCCTCCACAAGGCGCCGGATGGTATGCATGCCCCCACGGAAGTCGCGATCCCCGCCCGGCTGAACGACCTCCATTGCGGGGTTCAGGTGCACGCAGAGCGCGTCGCAGCCGGTCTCGTCCACCAGGCTGCGGAGCCGATGCGAGCTGGTCTCCCGGGCCTGAACCACGCCAATATTTCCGAGCACCAAAACGTCAGGGGCGACGTCCCGGACGTGGTAGCCATCCTGAACGCCCCCGACCAGGAGCGGCCGCTGGCTGCCAAAGGCAAAGCCGATCCCGAACCGTTGGGCACAGCGGGCAAGATCCCGGTTGATCTTTACTGCGGCGGCCGTGCCGCCCGTCATGGCAGCGATGATCAAGGGCGCGCGGAGCGTCTTTCCGGCGAACACTGTGGATAGATCGATGTCGTCGAGCGCCAGATCCGGGAGCGCGTCGTGCACCAGTTCGACGTCGTCGAACAGGTTGGTCTTGGTCCGGAAGCCGACGTCGCCGTCCAGACAGAGCGCGATGTGGTCGGCCTTGCGGACACCGATCGGTACGGGTGCGCCAGCGCGTGGATCTGGCATCAATACGCCCCGATGCACGCACGCAACGCAGTCTCGTCGCACGCCACGAACACGTCACCACAGTGCGCCCAGGCCGAGCCATCGACGACCTCCTCGCAATCCGCCGACTGAACGTCGTGGAGGCACTCCCGGGCCCGCGATGCGTCGTACTCACAGCTCCGCACCTCGCAGGCGAAAATCGGCCCGTTGATCTCGTCGAGCTCGGCCCTGCACTCGCCGACGTCGCCGTACACTTTGTCAAACGCTCCCTGAGCGCACTCGTACTGCCGCTCGCAGGTGTACCGGTTCAAGTCGACGCCAAAGGTAGCGGCCGAGCCGCAGCCCTCGTTGGCCAACGCGAGCACCGCGCCGACCAGGGAACCCAGCGTGTTCAGGCCCGGAGGCACATGACATTGGGCTCGCGGCATCGAGGTCAGAACACCGAGCTTAGCAGACACTCGGTCAACGAGGACTCGTCGCAGTCGGTGTAGATCTCCTCACAATCCTGAACGTATGCCCCGCTGCTGTAGTCCTCGCAGCTCGCCGCCCGGGTGATCGCGAGGCACTCGCTGGCCGCGCCGGCGTCGAAATCGCAATTTTCGGCATAACAATCCAACAATTCGCGAGAGTCTTCCAGAGTGGAGTTCCGACAGTCGTTCGCATCGCTGTAGAAGGCCTCAAAGCTGCCCTTATCGCACTCCTCAAGGCGGGCGCAAATGACGGCTACCGACTTATCCGAGAAATTCTGGGCAGTTACGCAGCCCAGCAGGGCAAACAGGATCATGGAGCAGCTCCGGCTGAGCTGTCTAACCCGTCCTCCTCGGTAAGCGTGGCAAGAAAGGCGACAAGAGCGTCGCTCTCCCTGCCGGTCAGGTGCAACGGCACCAACGTCAACTCGCGGTGGCCAATGAGCGGCGTGCCGGGGAGCTCGTTGTAGAGCTCTACCACCCCGCGTAGGGTCGCGATCGACCCGTCGTGCATATACGGCGCGGTCAGGGCGACATTTCTCAAGGTCGGCGTCTTGAACGCGAGCGGCCAGTCATCGAACGAGGCGTCGAGGAACCGCAGCTCGGGGCAAGGCTTCGGGCCCGGGGCATCGGTCGCGGTCAGGGCGTTCGGGGGCGTGACCGCAACGTCGGAGTACGTGCCTAGGCAGTTGTACGGGTCTTCTTGGACGCGCGTCGCGCCGAGCGCCCTGCCGATGTCCATGCCGCCCTTGGGGACTTGAGGCACCCCGATGTTGTGGAAGCCCATGTCCGAGAACAGAGGGCCGCTGTGGCAATTCGTGCATCCGCTGTCCAGAAAGACCTCCAGGCCATGCTGCTCAGCCTCGGTCAGGACGGACGAGCCGCCCTGCGTCCGCAGCTCCTCTACGAACACATCGAACCGGGATCGCCCCGGAGAGATCGTGCGCTCGAACGCCTCAATCGCCTTACCGGCGAGCGCGAGGGTGACCATGGGGTCGTCGGGCACGGGCCCAAAGGCCGACGCCCATGCCACACCGTGCGCGTCAATCACCCGCGCGCGAACGCCCTCCGCGCTGCCCCCCATCTCAAGCGGGTTCCGGATCGGTCCAGTGGCTTGCGCCCAGGCCGAGTCGGCGCGGCCATCCCAGAAGAACCAGGTCTGCCAAGCCGCCGTCTCGATCGTCGGGACATTCCGGCTCCCCACACCCAGCCCGGTGTGCACCCTCTCGCCGTCCGTGAAGTGGCGCGCAGGGTCATGGCACGTCGAACAGGCGGTGGACCCATCGCCCGACAGGCCCTTGTCAAAGAACAGGTCTTTCCCCAGCGCCGCAGCAGCGGGGGCCTCGGCGTACCGGTTGGTGGGCGAGCCGGGCGGAGGCGGAATGGGTGACATCGAGAGCACGACGGCCAGCTCCTTCTGGGAGAGCGTGCTGTCGCCACAACCAAGCAGGAGCGAGAGAGCCAGCGGCTCAAAGCGTGTAGTGCGCATCTGCGGTGTCGGGGCCGAGCGGCCCGGACACTACGAAGTGAAGGACCCACTCACCGGCCATGTGGAACTTCATCCCCTCGCTGACGTAGACGCCGTCAGGATGGGTGCAGTCCAGGGTCGAGCTGGCCGCTGCCCCCGGCTCCAACTTGGGGGAGCACACCCCGGGCCTGGCGATAGGGCGGGTCGGCATGCCGTGCCCATGCTGCGGCATCGAGGCATCCACCACCACCGATCCGTCCGGGATCGGGGCGCCCGACCGATCTCGCAGCACCGTCCGCACCGCGAACAGGGCGTTGAACGGGATGGGCGAAACGTCGGTGGACCAGGTCAACCTGTATCGGTCGCCCAACGTTGAGACCTCCGGAGCAGGCGCGACAGCACCGGGCGCGACAGCACCGGGCGCGACAGCACCGGGCGCGACGGGCGGACCGGCGCACGCGAAATACAGGAGCCAGCTCACCCGCGCACCGACCCCCCGGCTCCCTGAGCCAAGGCGTGAGCAGCGGCCTCCACGGCCTGGGCGGCCCGCTCCTCCTTCAGCCACTGTGAGAAGACGTAGATCATGCAGCTCCAAAGCACAAACCCGCCCGGAACCCACATCAACAAACCACCGTAGCGCTGATCGAACAACGGCGTGATGCCCCAGATGCGAGGAGCGCCTACATAGCCTTGGTAAATGAGCGTCGTAGAGAGGGTGATGATCGCGCCGAGCAGCTTCATCGGGAGCGTCATCGCGAACAGGTAAAGCAGCTGCGCGAAGCGGTGCGGCTTGGGTACGCTAGGCGCTGTGCACAGCAGCCCGAACCAGGCGATCACCGACGTCACCATGAACATGATGTGCTCGACGATGTGCATGTTGTGGTTCCGGATCGCCAGATCGTACATGTACGGGACGTGCCAGAAGAACAACGCCCCGTTGTAAACCAGAAACTTGACAGGTAGCCGGCCCAGAAAATCAGACACCTTTCGCAGCCACCCCACGCTCAGCGCGGCCTCTACCAGCCATTCAGGCAACCCGAGCACGGTCAACGGTGCCCAGATGAGGTTCATCATCAGGTGCTGCACCATGTGGGCTGTGAACAGGTAATTGTCCGACAGGTGGTGAACCGGCCCGTTCAAGCTGAGCAGCAGGACGATCTGGCCGAGGTAGAACGCCCCCTGCCGCCAACGCGAAATGGGTACATCCGACCAACCGTGTCGCACCCGCCAGGTGGTGACCGCCTGATGGTAGAGCAGGCAGAAGAGCAGCACCCCGAGCAGCACCGTCACGTGAAGGTCAAGCACCTTCCACGCCTCCGGCGGCGCCGTCGAGTAGTCGAACTCAGAGCTGTCCCACGGCATGACCACGCCGGTGTGGGCGTAGGCCGATGAGACGGCGAGCAGCAGCAGGAGAGCACCCTTGAGGAGCACCGCCGTCGCCTAACGCAGCGCGGCCACCTGAGCGGGCTCGGCGGGCCCCCCAGAGTTGCCCCAACTGGCACGCTCGTAGGTAACGACAGACGCGACCTCCTGATCGTTCAGCAACGAAGCCCAGGCCTGCATCGGAACGGCGTAGCTGACCCCGTTGATCTCCTTGCCGCTGAGCCCCTTCAGGATGATCGTGATGTGCTCGGTGACATCGCCGTTGGCGACCGGGTCACCCGCAAGGGGCGGGAAGGTACCGGCGAGTCCCAACCCCGTGGCCTGATGGCACGCGGCGCACTTGCTGTCGTAGACTTCCTTGCCCTTGACCATCATCACGGCCTTCTTGTCCTCGGCCGACTTGGCGTCCCACCCGTCGAACGCGGGGTCCGGCGGCGCAGCCACGACCTTCAATGCGTCGTAGGCGGGCTGATTGGAATAGCCAACCCAAGGCGAAGAGCAGTAGACGTTGCCCGTGGCGGCGCTCTTGACCCACGAGTTGCAAGCGTCCGTCCAGCGCCCGCGGTAGCGCGCGACGATCTCGTCGCTGTCGCGGACCTCCGTCCTCACGCCGGTGACTTCATCGTGGTGTGACCGGACCGGCCATTGGAGCGACCATGTACCGAACAGCGCCATCAAGACGCCGACGCTGCCGGTGGCCATGAACAATGGGACGAAGAACAACCGGTTGTTGATCGCCTTGTCGCCATGGAGGTGCATGAAGAACAACACGACCACGGTGAACTTCACCGCCGACAAGAACAGCAGCAACGGCGCCGGGATGTCCAGCAACCCGAACAAAGGCAGCAGCTCGAAGGCGGTAACCGCGACCAGAAAGGCGAACACCGCCAGATAGCCGGGGATGGGGTTGTGATGGGCATGGCCGGGGGCCGTTGGCTCGCTCATGACGTGAACTCAAGCAGGTAGACGAGGGTGAAGATGAGGATCCACACAATGTCGACGAAGTGCCAGTACAGCCCGATCACCTCTGTCGTGATGCCGGCGTCCACCACGTGGCCGCCACGGACGGACCACAGCAGGGAGCCGAGCAGCAACACCCCGATCGCGACGTGCGCGCCGTGGAACCCAGTCAGCACAAAAAACGTGGCCCCGAACAGGTTCGACTGGAGGGTCAGGCCCTCGTGCACGAAGCTTGTGAACTCATAGGCTTGGAAGCTAAGAAAAATCGCGCCACCGATCATGGTGAGGACCGTCCAGAACGTGAACTTCGGGATGTCCCGAAGCTTCGCGTAGTGTACCGCGAGCACCATGAACAACGACGACAACAACAAGTCGAAGGTGGACAACGAGGTGACCGCTGCCTCGAACACATCGAGAGGGTAAGGGCCGTTCAGGCTCTTCCCGCGACACGACATGTAGGTGCCAATCAGCGACCCGAAGAAGAAACAGTCAGACCCGAGAAAGGTCCACATCGCGAGCTTGTAGGCCGGCACACCGGTGACGGAGTACTCGGGGGCGGGCTCATGTCCGTGTGGGGACGTGAGGTCAGCGGTGGCAGTAGACACGCGGCGCTCCAGGGGGCGGGGGGCGGGAACGGGGGGCCGGGGGGCGGGAACGGGGGCCGGGAACGGGGGGCCGGGGGGCGGGGCCGCAGCCAGAGACGAAAGCCGAAGGGCCTAGTGCCCGGGCTCGAGGAACCAGGAGAAGCAGGAGTAGAGCATGAACGCAGTAGCGAGCAGCGCAGAGACAACGCCCAACATCATCGCCTGTCCGGCGATCAGCCAAGAGGCCAAAAACCACGCCACCGCGATGGCCAGAAACAGCGGTCGGAGGGACGGCGGCGGAATGTGGATGTGCTCATGGCCAACCGGGAGCGAGTACCCGGGACCCAGCCCGTGGGTCTTGTCGAAGACCGGTCGATCGCTGTACACCACCGGCGTGATGTCAAAGTTGTGCACCTTGGGCGGGGAATCGCACACCCACTCGAGGCTCGACGCGTCCCAGGGGTTCGGGCCGGCGGTCATCTCTTTCGCCATCATGCACCGGATCAAATCGATGATGAAGAACAGCACGCCGAACGCGATGATGAAGGCGCCCGCCGTCTCAATCATGTTGGGGATCTCCCAACCAAGCCCGGCCTCGTAGGTGAAGATCCGGCGAGGCATACCGGCGGCTCCGACGATGTGCATCGGGAAGAACGTCGTATTGAAGCCGACGAACACCAGACCGAAGATCACCCGGCCCCAGGACTCGGACAAGAACCGCCCGCTCATCTTGGGGAACCAGTAGTAAATGCCGGCAAGCAACCCGAAGACCGCCCCGCCGAACAGTACGTAGTGGAAGTGAGCTACAACGAAGTAGCTGTCCTGCTGCTGCAAGTCGACCGGAGGGGAGGCATGCATGATGCCCGAGAGCCCGCCCATGGTGAACATGCAGACGAAGCCGAGCGCGAACAACATCGCGGTCGTCAGCCGAAGCTGTCCACCCCAGATCGTCGCGAGCCAGTTGAAGATCTTCACGCCGGTGGGGATGGCGATCAGCATGGTCGTGACCGCGAACGACGCGTCAGCCGCTGCCCCGAGGCCGGTGGTGAACATGTGGTGCGACCACACGCCGAACCCGAGCAGCCCGATCGTGATCCCCGAGAAGATGACGAACGGCGCGCCGAAGAGCGGCTTCCGGGAGAAGGTCGGAAGAACCTCCGAGACGATCCCCATCGCCGGCAGGATCAGGATGTACACCTCGGGGTGCCCGAACAGCCAGAAAAGGTGCTGCCACAGCAACGGGTCGCCGCCGCCCTCGGGGATGTAGAAATGCGTGCCGAACTGCCGGTCGAACAGAAGCAGGACCAACGCGATCGTGATGCACGGGAAAGACAACACGACCAGAAACTGGACGACCAGGGTCATCCACGTGAACACCGGCATGCGCAGGAGCGTCATTCCGGGGGCGCGCAGGTTGAAAATCGTGACGATGAAGTTGAAACCGGCCGCCATCGAGGCGATACCGAGGATCTGCAGGCCGCAGACCCAGAAGTCAATCGACGCGCCAGGACTGTACTCCTTCTCGGTCAGCGTGGCGTAGCCGAACCACCCACCATCGGGAATGACCCGCATGTCCACGAACGGCGTGAGCACGAAGGGCACGTTCAGGATGATCCCGCCACACAGGAACAGCCAGAAGCTGAACGCGTTCAGGCGCGGAAAGATGACGTCGCGCGCGCCGATCTGCAGGGGCACTAGGTAATTGAAGAACGCCGCTGAGAAAGGCATCACCCCAAGGAAGATCATGGTGGTGCCATGCATCGTGAACAGCGCGTTGTACGTCGCGGGGTCCACCACGTGCAGGCCTGGGCGGGCCAGCTGCGTACGAATGATCAGCGCCTCAATGCCCCCAAGGACGAAGAAGAAGAGCGCGGAGAGCCCGTAAAGAATGCCGATGCGCTTGTGGTCGGACGTCATGATCCACGAGAGCAACCATGCGCCGTAGCTCTGGTTCTCGGAGCCCGCGGCGGTGCTGGCGGGGTGGACGGCGGGGTCGGCGTGTGCGGGGGTGGCCATGTGCGCTCGCTCGCTACTAGGTGGGACTACTTAAGAGAGGAGAGGAAGGGCACGATCGTGTTGATCTGCTCGTCCGTGAGGTTCAGGTTCGGCATCTTGGACCCCGGCTTGATCGCCGCCGGATCCTTGAGCCAGAGGCGAAGGTTCGCCTCATTGTTCTCAAGGATGCCCGAGGCGATCAGGCCCCGGGAGCCGACGTGAGTCAAATCAGGACCGATCCGAGACTGGGAGCTGGTGCCCTCGATAGCGTGGCAGGCAACGCAAGTCGCCCCCTGAAACGCCTGGAAGCCAGCGGACGCGGCCACAGGTTCGGCTTGCGCCGACGCCTGATGCTTCGCCCACTTGTCGAAGTCTTCCGCCGTGTCCACAAAGATGCGGAACTTCATCAACGCGTGGCTATCTGCGCAGTATTCCGCGCATTGCCCCATGTATTCCCCGACCTTGTCGGCCGTGAACGTGATGTGGTTCACGCGCCCGGGCATCATGTCGCGCTTCGCGGCGATCTGCGGGGCCCAGAATGCGTGGATGACGTTGTCGCTCTGCAGCCGAACGTCCACCTGCCGGCCGAGCGGGACGTGCATCTCGTTGGCGGTCTCGAAGTCGTACTCGGGGTACCCGAACTGGAACCACCACTGCTTGCCCACGGCGTTCACGACCAGGGCATCGTCCTTGGCCTGCGCCTGCGACTCGAAGATCAAGCTCACGGTCGGGACGGTGATGATCACCAGCAAGACGACGGGGGCCACGGTCCACCCAATCTCCATGGGCAGGTTGCCGTGGACCTGTTCGGGCAGCGTCGTCTCCTTTCCGGTCGCACGGAACTTCACCACTGCCACGATCAGGATTCCCTGCACCAGAAGGAACAGCGCGAGGTCAATCCAGAAGATGACACCGTAGATGTCCAGAATCTCCTTCGTAAGGTCGGAGTGACCCTCGAAGGTGCTCATGGTGCTGCCGCCGCAGCCGGCTAACAGGCAGAGCCCGATCAACGGGACCAGCCTGGCGAAGAAGAAACGGGGGACGAGCATTCTCAGGAACCTCGGCAAGGCAGGGACGGTAGAGAGGGTCAGCCAAACGACGGACGGCTGAAAACCGGGCCGGTTCATAACACGGGTGACCAGTTCAGCCCGTAGATCAGCAGGGAATAGGGCTCGGCGAACGGGCCGGCGATGGCGCCCGTCAAAAGGTCCAGCAGCATCGCCACGAAGAGCAGTGTGAGGTACCCGATGGAGACCTTGAAGACCCGCCAGTCCAGCCTGGGGTCGTCGGCGACCATCGACCGCGCGACCGCCCCGAGGAACCAGCCACCCAGCGCGAGAGCGGCCACCCCGTAGAGTGGGCTCAGGAGGCCGAGGGGCACCGGAGCCAGCGTGGTGATGACCGTAAGTAGGGTGTAGACCATCGACTGCCGGCGCGTGGCGACATCTCCAACGACGTTCGGCATCATCGGAAAGCCCGC
>SHYV01000020.1 GCA_009692605.1 Myxococcales bacterium | reverse complement strand
TCCCCGCAGGAGCGGCCTCCGTACTTCTCGCGCCTGACGCGTTGCACATGCCGATCGCCGCCCTGTTCGAGGCGTTCACCTGCGCGCTTCGCGAGCTCGACGGCATCCCTCTCGACCGCGCCAGCTGCGTGGTGCCGCTCCTGCACCCCGAGCAGCGCAGCACGCAGCTGATCTGGACCAGAGACGGCGGCATCCGGGCCCTCGCGCGGGGCTGGTCCGGCACCGCGCCGGTGACCTTCGAGCGCAGCCCCATGCGGCCGTTGGTGACCGGCGAGCAGGTGATCATTCGCCACCGCATCTCCCCCGATGATGGCCCGCGGGCCTACGACGTCCTCGATGAGCTCGCAGTTGACGGCTTCACCGACTACTTCGCCACGGTGACCCGCGCAGACAAACTGTGGGAGCGCGCGACGGTGAGCTGGGCCACGCGCACCCCCGGGGGGTTCTCTGACGCCCACATCGAACAGCTTCTGGCGGTCATGCCACTCTGGTCGTTGCAGGTCACGATCGCAGCGCAGCGGGCCTCGAAGCGCGCGCTGCTCACCACCTACCTCGGTGAGGATGCCGCCTCCCGCGTGCTCGACGGACACGTGCGTCGGGGCGAGAGCTTCGACATCGAGGCGGCGGTGTGCTTTTGCGATCTGCGAGACTTCACCCTGCTCTCGCAGCAGCTCACACAGCCAGAGTTGCTGAACTTGTTGGACGACGCCTTCGAGGCCGTCGTCGGCGCGGTCGAGGCCGAGCGCGGTGAGGTGCTCAAGTTTATCGGCGACGCGGTGCTGGCCGTGTTCCGGCTGGAGGGTGGCGAGGAGGCCCGTCGAGACGCGGTCGCGCGCGCGTTCCGGGCCGGGCACGCTGTGATCCAACGCACCCGGGCAGTGGACGCAGAGCGTCGCGCTGCCGGCAAGGCGCCCCTCTCGGTCGGACTCTCGCTGCACCTCGGCCGGGTCGCCTACGGCAACATCGGCGGGGCCTCCCGGCTGGACTTCACGGTGATCGGCGCAGCCGTGAACCTCGCGAGCCGCCTGGAAGGCATGTGCCGGACGCTCAACGCCGCGATGGTAGTGAGCGACGACGTCGCCCGCCGGCTCGACGCCGAAGTGCTCGCCGCGCACCGGCTGGAGGATACAGGCGAGCACCAGCTCAAGGGCATCCCCGGCCCCGTGCACGTCTGGGCGGTTCGCGACGCCTGACCATCCGTCCCGGCTCACCCCTCTAAGAGCGCCCCCAGCTCCCTCACCTCCGCCACCAGCTGTTCCAGCGGCGCCCAGTCGTCCTTCAGGCTGATCGCGTCCCACACCGCTTCCACCTGCCCGACCCCCATCGCCACTGGCCGGTCTCGCTCCAAATACGGCGATGCCAGACGCTCGGGATGGCTCGGCTCGAACGCGTCCAGCACCGCAGCGAGATCCCCGAACGCCCTCCCCCCCCCCGCGGCGTACGCCTCCCGCACAGGCGACCTCGACCGTCTCCCGCCCTCGCCGGCGGTGCCCCCGTACAGATCAAAGAGCGCCTGGTCAAAGGGGACCTTCGTGGCCTGCATCCACTCCAGAAGCGCGTGCACCAGAGCTGTGTCGGCCCCCTCGCCCGCCGACCGGAGCCCCAGACGTCGCAGCAGTCCGCTGCGAAGCCCACCAAAGTAAGCCCCCGGAAACCCCTCCAGCGCGGCCGCGAGCTCCGCCTCGATCTCCGGCTCGCTGGGGCTGCCCGACGCCGTCGCCGCAGCTCCCAATCCGGAGAGCGCAGACGCGAGCTGCTGCAGGTTCCACCGCACCGCCGACGGCTGCCGCCCGTAGGCGTAGAGCCCCTCGTGATCGAAGTAGGCGGCCGTGAAGGAGCCGTCAAAGGTCGGGACAAACCTCCAGGGGCCGTAATCGAAGCTCTCGCCGGTGATGTTCATGTTGTCGGTGTTCAATACACCGTGCACAAAGCCGGCAGCCATCCACCGGCCGCAGGTCTCGGCCGCCGCCTGACACACCGCGCGCAGGAAGTCAGCCGGGCCGGTCGCGGTCGGATGGTAGTGCTCGATCGCATAAGCCAAAAGTCGCTCCAGCCCCGCCCGGTCACGAACGTACGCCAACCGCTGGAAGCTGCCAAATCGAACGTGAGAATGTGACAGACGCACCAGCACGGAAGACCGGGTCGGCGAGGGCTCGTCGCCCCGGTACAGCTCCTCACCGGTCTCGTAGAGGCTGAAGGTCTTGGACGTGTCGACGCCGAGCGCCTCCAGCATCTCAGTGGCGAGGATCTCCCGCACCCCGCCCTTCAACGTGAGCCGGCCATCCCCACCGCGCGACCAGAGAGTGGTCCCGCTGCCCTTGGTCCCGAGGTCGAGAAGGCGGCCGGCGGGTGTAGTCCCGGGCAGTCCTCGTCCGGTAGCGCCGGTGCCGACCTCGCGGAGCTGGGCGTACAAGAAGCCACGACCGTCACCGAGCTGGGGGTTGTAGTGTCGGAACTGGTGCCCGTGGTAGCGGAGCGCCAGCGGATGGGGCAGGTTGTCCGGCAGCGGTTCGAAGCACGCGAAGTGGCGCTCCCAGTCAGCGTCGGAGAGAGAGGCGAGCCCAACGGTCTCGGCTTTGCGTTGGTTCCGGAAGCGCAGCCTGCGCATGGGAAAGCGGGCGGGCCCGGCCTCGTCCCACAGCTCACCCCAGGAACCCCCATTCGAGGCGGGCGAAAGAGCAAGGATGCGCGGATCGGGCCGGTAGTCGGACATCGCCGGACCTTACCGCCGCCGTTCCGCGGGGCCAGCTTCGTGAACGATGACGTGCCGGTCCAGCGATCCGGGGTACAGAACGGATTACCGCCGCGCGCTGAACTTCTTCGAGCCCTTCCCTTCCTCGGACATCCGCCCCTGCAGCGCGCCGTCGACGATCACCGCGCTGTAGGTGTCGGTCGTGCCGTTTGAGACCACCGAGAAGTCGATCTGCAGCCCCTCCGCGGTCACGCTGACCCGGCCGGAGACCACAGCCTCGCCGGCCCGATCGCTGCGCCGGGCGCGGCCCTGAACGCGACCGTCGCTGCTCACCCGAAGGTCCAGCGCGAGGGTGCCGCCAGTCATCTTGCCCAACCACAGCCCGGTCAACTCGCTTGCACCGGCCATCATGGGTTTGGCGGGCGCTGCCGGCGCTGCCGGCGCCGGGGCTACGACTGCGACCGGCTCAGGTTGGGGCGGGCTCGGCTCGGCGACCAGAGGAGGAGTGACCGGCACGACCACCGGTGCAGCAGCCGGCGCGGGAACGGACGGCTTCGCTGCGACCACGGGGGGGCGTAGCGTCGCCGCTGCGGGCTTGACCTCGCCGGGTACGGCCACCACCGGCGAAGCGCCCGTCGCCTGCGAGACGGGCGCCTGCGAGACGGGCGCCTGCGAGACGGGCGCCTGCGAGACGGGCGCCTGCGAGACGGGCGCGCCGGGGACCACTCCCGTCGCCGCGGCAGGGACGATCGGCGAGACCGGCTCCGCCGGCTCTGCGGCGGCCGCTGCCGGGTCGGTAACGTCGACAGACACGGCAGCGGAGGGCGGCGGCTGGGGTTGGGTGAACTGTCGAGCGAAGAGCCCGAGCAATACCACCGACGGGATCGCCGCTCCCGCCGCGAGCACCCCCATCGTTCCGCGAATCGTCCGGCGGAGGTGCGCGGAGGCGACAGCCGGCGGGACGGGCGGTGGCGGCGGCGGCGCACTCACTCGAACGGCGTTGTCGAGCGCCTCAATCAACGCGCGGGCGGTGGGGTACCGCGCGTCCGCGGACTCCAGCAAGCAGCGGTCGGCGATCAGGGTCAGCTGGCCGGCGAGCCCAGCGACACGGGGGAGCGGCGCGGGTGGCCCGGCCAACCGGGCGGTCCGGACCTCGGCGGCAGTGCCGGCATAGGGCGGTCGCTTGGCCAGCGCGTGGTAGAGCAACACACCAAAGGCGTAGACGTCCGCCGCTTCATCGGGCTCGAGGCCTCCTAACGATTCGGGGGGCCAGACCATGACCGACTCGGCGTCGATGGACGAGGCGATGTCCTCGGGCAGCACGTGCAGGCCGTACCGACCGATGACCGCCGCCGCCCCGGCGGTATCCGCCGGCCCGGGCACCGAGACGGCAGCCCCACGCAGACAACGGTGGGGCACCCCGGCCTCGTGCATCGCCGCCAGGCCGGTTGCCACTGCCCGGACGACCGCATGAAGCTGTTCGGATGTCAGGCTTCCGGTGTCGGAGAGATGTCGCAGCGAGGGTCCGTAGGGCACGTCCTCGGTTTGAAAGACCGTCCGGTCGGCGGCCCTCCCCGCATCATAGGTCGAAGCCAGACTTGGGCACTTCAGCCGCGCCAGAAGCCGCGCATCCCGAAGGAAGCGTGATTCAAGGGCCTCTTGCACCTCACGGCTGCGGTCGCCCGAACGGAGCACCGTGAGCACGACCCGGCGTACCGACGGCTCCTGGACCGCGAGATAACGCGACAGGCCAGGTGCAGCGCCGAGCGCCTCCTCGATGGAGTACCGCGTGGCGTAGGTGCTGCCTCGCTCGGTGCGCTCTCCTTCCTCTCCGGACTCGGTGTCCTCGTCGGACTCACCGAGAGGCTCGTCCCTTTCGCCCGGCACCGATGGGGAGACCCGGATGCGCAGCGGCTCGCGCGCAGCGTCGGCGCCGGCCGGCTCGTCGCGCGGGGGGCTGGGCGCTCGAGCAACCGCGACAGGCAAGGCCACGACCACCCCCGTCGGGATGCGCGGCATCTGCACGTCGCCAAGCTGCACCCGCGGCATGTTGAACCCGGGCATAGCAAAGCTGGACATGAGCAGGAGGGGCTCGACGGCAGCAGGCGGAAAGGCGAAAGGGGGGAGAGACGCGCCGGGCGGAGCGCCCTCGGGCGCGGCAACGGGCGGAACAGCGGCGGCGGGCGCGGCGGGACTGTGACCGCCCTCGGCGGCGACGGCGCCGGGCGGAACAGCGGCAGCCGACGAAACGGCGAAAGCGGGGAGAGAGGCGCCGGGCGGAACAGCGGCAGCCGGCGAAACGGCGAAAGCGGGGAGAGAGGCGCCGGGCGGAGCGCCCGCGGCGACGGGCGCGGCGGGACTCGGACCGTCCTCGGCGGCAGTGGCGGCGGCCGGAACACCGACAGGGAGCGAAACAGCGGCAGGGGGCGCAACCGCGGCAGCCGGCCTATCCGCGGCGGCAATGGCGGCATCCGGCCTCTCCGCGGCGGCAGTGGCGGCGGTGTGTCTCTCGGCAGAGAGCATAGCGACGCCGGGGATGGTCATCACCGCCCAGCCCGCAGCGGGGCGCTCGGTGGAGCACTTCAGGCAGCTGACATCGGACGCATCCACAAGCCCCCCGCACCCGCTACAGGAGCAAGGAACCTGCCTCGGACGCCGATGGCGAGGGCCGAATGGGGAGGCTGCGGGGCGGGGCGGAGGACGCTGCATGGGCCGTTGGTCCGCCATGGTAACCCCTGATGATGGTATGCGGGCCGGATGACCACATCCAACGAGTCTCCGCCGCCATTGCGGCTGGATCAGCGAATCCCGGAGGCCGGGTTCGCCAACGCCGACGCCATGCTGGAGGCGTTCCTCGGCTGGGTTGGTGACCTCGGGGTGACGCTCTACACTCATCAGGAGGAGGCGCTGCTGGAGCTCTTCTCCGGAAACCACGTGGTCCTGGACGCGCCTACCGGCTCCGGCAAATCGCTGGTGGCGACCGCCTTGCACTTCAAGACCTTCTGTGAGCTCGGTCGGGCCTGGTACACCGCCCCGATCAAGGCGTTGGTGAGCGAAAAGTTCTTCGAGCTGTGTCGCACCTTCGGCGCCGAGCACGTGGGGATGATGACCGGAGACGGGGCCATCAACCGCGACGCCCCCATCCTCTGCTGCACCGCCGAGATCTTGGCGAACCTCGCCTTGCGCGAAGGCCCCGAGGCCCGGGTCACCAGCGTGGTCATGGACGAATTCCACTACTACGCCGACCGGGACCGCGGCATGGCCTGGCAGATCCCGCTGCTGACACTTCCATCCACCACGTTCCTGCTGATGTCCGCCACGCTCGGCGACACCCGGGCGATTCGGGACGACCTGGAGGCTCGCACCGGGCGAAAGGCTGTGGAGGTCTACGGAGCCCATCGACCCGTGCCGCTCGAGTTTGCCTACTCGATGCGGCCGTTCACCGAGGCCCTCAACCACCTGACACGCGAAGGCAAGGCGCCGGTCTATGTCGTCCACTTCACCCAGAACGATGCAACCGAGCAGGCGCAGGCCATGATGAGCACCGACTGGTGCTCCAAGGAGGAGAAAAAGGCGATCTCCGCCGCGCTCCAGGGCTTCCGGTTCGCGAGCCCATTTGGGCCGGCGCTCCGGCGCCTCGTGGCACACGGGGTAGGTCTCCACCATGCGGGCCTGCTGCCCCGATACCGCCTGCTCGTGGAGCGGCTGGCCCAACAGGGCCTGCTCAAGCTCATCTGCGGCACCGATACGCTCGGGGTCGGCATCAATGTGCCCATCCGGACGGTGCTGTTCACGCAGCTCTGCAAGTTTGACGGCGAGAAGACCGGCATACTCAAGGTCCGGGAATTCAAGCAAATCGGCGGTCGGGCTGGGAGGGCTGGCTACGACACGGTCGGGTACGTGGTCGCGCAGGCCCCCGCTCACATCATCGAGAACGCGATGACCGACATCCGGGTGACCGACGCCAAGAAGCGCCGCAAGATCGTGAAGGCCCAGCCGCCCCAAAAGGGCTACAAACACTGGGACGAAACCACCTTCATGCAGCTCGTCGAGCGCCCGCCTGAGCCGCTGGAGAGCACGTTTTCGGTCGATCACGGCCGGCTCCTCGCCCTGATGCAGCACGCTCAGGAGACCCACGGTGACGCCGGCCGCGGCTACGACGCGATGCTGGAGCTGATCGCGAGGAGCCACGCTGGGGCCGGAGAGAAGGAGAAGCTGCGCATCGCGACGGCCGCGCTGCTCTCCCAACTGCGCGAGGCGCGTCTGGTCGGTCAGGACGGTGAGGTCTTGATTCTGGACCCAACCTTGCAGCACGACTTCAGCCTGCATCACTCTCTCTCCTTGTTCCTGCTGGATGCGCTGGTCACCGTCGACATGGCGGCCGTTGGGCACGGCATGCAGGTGGTTACGTGGGTCGAGTCAATCCTTGAGAACCCGAGGCACATCCTTCTTAAGCAGCAGGACCGGGTCCGATTTCAGATCCTGCAAGAGCTTAAAGCCGCTGGTGTACCCTATGAGGAGCGCATCGCGGCGCTCGAAGACATCTCCTGGCCCAAGCCGAACGCGGAGGCGATCTACACTTTTTTCAACGACTACAAGGGTTCGCACCCTTGGCTGACCGGCGAGTCGATCCGGCCCAAGTCGATCCTGCGGGAGATGGCGGAGCTCTACACCAGCTTCGCAGACTACGTGAAAGAGCTTGGGCTGCAGCGGTCGGAGGGTGTACTCCTGCGCTACCTGACCGAGGGCTACAAGGCGTTGGTGCAGAACGTGCCGGTGGAGTCCCGCACCGACGAGCTGCTCGACATTCTGGCCTACCTCCGCTCGATGCTCGCCGTGGTGGATTCGAGCTTGCTGACCGAGTGGGAGACCCTGCTCTCTGGCGGCGACGCGCCCGATGTCTCTACGGTAAAGCCTGATATTTCGGCCGACCGCCGACTCTTCAACGCCCGGGTCCGGGCGGAGCTGCACCACCTGATCAAGGCGCTATCTCGCCGCGAGTGGGAGGACGCCGCGCTGCTGATCCGCCGTGCCGAGGACGATCCTTGGGGAGGCGCGGACCTCGAACGGGCACTGCAGCCCTTCCTTGAGGCCCATGGGGATGTGCTCTTCGACCACCGCGCGCGGGCAGCGAACCTGACGACCCTTCGACAGACGGGCCCCCACCAGTGGACCGTACGGCAGGTGCTGCCGGTGCCGGCCCGCGCTCCTTCTGAGGCGGACCGTTTCGAAGAGCGGGCATCGGCGCGGGAGGGCGTCGACATGGACGAGGAGAGCTGGGCCCTCGACGCCCGGATCGACCTGCGGTCCGATACAAACCCGGAGGGGCCGATCGTCGAGATCCTCTCGATCGGGTGAGTTAACCGGCGGGTATGCTCATCGACCTGTCTGACGTGGCCCCGGGGGACCGGGAAAAGGTGGCGTCGGCCGTTGAGCGCTTCCGCATCGAAGCGGTCAGAGAGACTGGCGACACCTTCGAGCGCGCGTACGCGCTGCTGGACTCCTACTTCGGGCCGAAGGGTGAGCTGGAGGCCCGGGACGTGCTCGCGGGCTTCGTGGAGAGCCGCGGCCTGCCCTACGGCGACGGCATGGAGGGCCACTACCGGCTGCTCGTGGCGTGGGACGGGGACGAGCTAGTGGGGGTCCGCGACTTGTACGTGGACCTCGACCTTCAAGAGGGGGTGTGCATCGTCGCGCTCTCACACTCCTACATCGTGCCGACCTGCCGACGATCGGGGCTGGCGGCGCTGTTCCGCGCGGCTCCGGTCACCATCGCACGATTGGTCGCCAGCGAACACCCTGCCCCGGCTGAAGGTCCCGACGGGCCCCGGCCGCCCGAGATCCTCCTCGCTGCCGAGATGGAGCCCATCGATCCCGACGACATCGCGTCGATCATCCGACTGATCGCCTACGGTCGGTCCGGGTTTCAGGCCATCGACCCGCTGCGCCTGCCCTACTCCCAGCCCGACTTCCGCGAACTTCCGGACGGCGCTCCGTGGGTCGCCATCCCGCTGATGCCCATCGTCCGCTGGCTCGGCCACGAGGGCGAGGCCGCGCTGCCACCGTGGCTCGCGGCGGCGTTCCCGAGGCTCTTCCACGCCTGCCACCGGCAGTACCTGCCGCGCGGACGAGTTGACCCCTCGGAGGTTCACGCGCTTCGGGCCTTGACCCGGAGCGCCCGCCCCGTCCCGCTCCTCACGCTGCCCACCGGGCCGGGAGACACCCCGCACATCCTGCCGCTGCTAAAAGACCATGTGCACGGGGCGTATCCTCGGCTGCTGCGTGGACCTGGGTAGGATCCGCCCTCCGGGGTTCCTACCCATTCTGGGTAGGAACCCCGGAGGGCGGATCCTACCCACTCTCAGGTTACCCGGGGGAGATGGCCGACCTGCTGGTAGCGCACAGCCTGCACCTCGCGCTCGACCCGCAAGCGGCCGCTGAGCGAAAGCCGCACCCGCCGCTGGGCACGCTGGTGACCGCGGCCGAGCTCGAGCGCGAGGGTCACGACGTGGCGGTGTATGACGGCACCTTCGGCCGTCCGGAAGACTTCGAGCAGGCGTTGGCCGGGCACCGCCCCAGGAAGGTCGCGATCCTCGCCGACCCGCACAACATCTCCCAGAAGATGTGCCTGTCGGTCTGGCGCGAAGCGGCGCTGGTGATGGTCGGCGCGGCGAGGGGCATGGGCGCAGACGTGCTCGTCGCCGGACCCGACGTCTCCGACCACCCCGACCTGTACCGGGGAGGGGTCGGCCGGGATGAAGCCGACCCAGGCATCACAGTCGTCGAGGGAGAGCACGACACGGCCGTCGCTGCGTGGGCGAAGGGTGACCCGGTGAGCCCCGGGCGCCGGGTGCGCTCCAACCTCGCCGGGCTCCCGTTTCCAGCATGGTCCAGGGCGCCGATGGACCGATATGCAGCGGCCTGGCGCGCAGCGCATGGCCATTGGGAGCTGAACGTATCGACCGCGCGAGGCTGCCCGTATCGCTGCAACTGGTGCGCGAAGCCAACGTGGGGACGACGGTACACCGTGCGACCGGCGGACGAGGTCTGGGCCGAGATCATGGAGCTTCGGGAGCGGTATCGCCCGGATCGTCTTTGGTTCACCGACGACATCTTCGCGATCCAGCGCCCCTGGCTCGCCCGCTATGCCGAGCTCGCGGCGTCCGACCCGATGCCCTTCCGGTGCCTGTCGAGGGCGGACTTGCTCACCGACCCGGAAGCGGTCAAGGAGCTCGCTCGCGCCGGCGCGGTCGAGGTCTGGCTCGGCGCCGAAAGCGGCAGCGACGCGGTCCTCAACGCGATGGACAAGGACGGCACGGTGGACGAGATCCGCACAGCAACCCGTCTGTTACGCAAAAACGGGATCCGCACCGGCTTCTTCCTACAGCTCGGTTACCCTGGCGAGCGCTACGAGGACGTCATGTCCACCGTGCGGATGGTCCGAGACCTCCGCCCGGACGAGATCGGCGTCTCGGTCAGCTACCCGCTGCCGGGAACGGTGTTCTGGGATCGGGTAATGGCGGGCCGATCAGCGGCCGATGCGGCGTCGGCGAGATGGGCGGGGTCGATGGAGAACCGCGTGCTCTTCGCCTCGCCGCTCAACCAGGGCTGCTACGACGCCGCGCGTGAGGTCATGCGCGCCGAGCACGCCCTCGCCCGATTCGCCGCAAAGCCGACGTGGCGGGGGGCTGCACGGGTGCCGTGGCACCTGGGGCGCTGGCCTGCCGAGCGGATGCGCCTGCTATGGGGTGGGACCAGCTGACAGCGCAGCAAGCTCGCCGACAGCCTCGCGCACCGTCGCGTAGGTCCAGGGGTCGCGCTCGACCAACTCCCGCGCCCGTGCGAAGGGCAACCCGACCCGCTTGCACTCCTGCTGAACGAATCGGCGACGCCCACGACCCACCGGAAAGCGGAGGAGCACGGAGGCCCGGGCCTCGGGCGGCACGCTCGGGTACAACAACACGAGGGAGTCGTCCGCGCAGCCCTGAACGAGCACCGTGCGTCGTCCGGCGACGCTCCTCGCCCCGAGCAGCGCGCCGAGCAGACGCACCGCTCCTTCCCTGCCGAACAGGCAGTCCACTCCATCAAGGATCAGCACCGGCGCTTGCTCCACGAGCGTCGGGAATCGGCCGTTCCGCGCGCGTGAGACCAGATGTGCGCGGACCATCGCCCCGTCCGCCGTGACCACGCCGACCGCCGCGGATGTAGCGTCGCACGCGGCTCCAGGCCCGACTCCGCGGGGCCCTGCGTTGGCGAGCCGCAGAGCGACGGTCGACTTCCCCGACCCGGACGGCCCGAGCAAAAATACCACGCTGCGCCCCACGATCGTCCACGGCAGAGGACGCCGACCCAGAAACTCCCCCGCCGTGCGCGTCAGGTGCGCCGGGAAGCAATCGGTAGGGGCGGGCTCGAACATCGGGGTGGGCTCGCAGGATTGCTGGTTTGTGAAGGTTCGGGCAGGTTCGGGCAGGTGGGGCGGACAGCGGCGGCGTTTGCACGGCGGCTAGGGCCCGCCGGTCCGGATCAGGGCGCGGGCGTGAGCCGAGTCTGGATCGCGGTGACAATCTCCCCGATCGAGGTGCCGGGCTGGAAGACCATAGCCACCCCCGCTTGCAGTAGCCCGGGAATATCTGCGTCGGGGATGATCCCGCCGGCTATCACGATCACGTCAGCCCGGTCGGCTTCTCGGAGCAGTCGGATCACCTCGGGCAGCAGGTGGTTGTGCGCCCCGGACAACACAGACAGCCCGACTACCTGAACATCCTCGTCCACCGCAGCCCGAACGATCTGCTGGGGCGTCTGGTGAAGGCCGGTGTAGATGACCTCGAACCCCGCGTCGCGGAGCCCGCGCGCTACCACCTTGGCCCCGCGGTCATGGCCATCGAGGCCGGGCTTGCCGATCAGCACGCGCACGGGCACCTTATTATCCCAAGTAGCTACGAGAGATCACGATGCGCTGGATCTCGCTCGTGCCCTCGTACAACGTGGTGATTCGGGCGTCGCGGAATAGCCGCTCGACCTCGTACTCCTTGGAGTAGCCGTACCCACCGTGGATCTGCAGTGCCTTGTCTGCGCAGAAGTTGGCGGTCTCGGAAGCGGCGAGCTTGGCCATCGAACAGTAGTGCGAGGCACGCGTAGCGTCGGCGCCATCCTTGAAGACCGCCGCGCGCCAGGTCAGCAGCCGGGCAGACTCGATGCGTGTGGCCATGTCGGCGATCATCCATTGGATCGCCTGATTGGCGCCGATGGGCTTCCCGAACGCCATTCGCTGCCGTGCATGGGCGACGGCGAGGTCGAAGGCCCGTTGGGCGATCCCCAGCGCCTGCGCGGCGATGCCGATGCGGCCACCGTCCAACGTAGCCATGGCGATCCCGAAACCGCGCCTCTCAGCCCCGAGCAGGTTGTCGCGCGGCACCCGGAGGTTCTCAAAGCTGAGCTCGGAGGTCGCGCTGGAGGTGATCCCGAGCTTCTCCTCGAGCTTTCCAACGTTGAACCCTCGGGACGAAGCGTCGATGATGAACGCGCACACGCCCTTGTGGCGCTCCTCGGGGGCCAGGTTGGCGTACCCGACACAGACCTGCGCGTAGGGAGCGTTGGTGATCCAGATCTTCGTGCCGTTCAAGACGTAGGCGTCCCCATCGAGGACGGCCTTGGTGCGCTGGGCGCCGGCGTCGCTGCCGGCATCGGGCTCGGTGAGCGCGTAGCATCCCAACTTCCGACCGGACGCCAGATCGGGGAGCCAGGTCTGCTTCTGCGCTTCGGTGCCGTGGGCCAGAATGGGCCAACACACCAGCGAGTTGTTGACCGACATCGTGACCCCGACCGACGCGTCGGCGTAGCAAATCTCCTCCAGCGCGACGACGTACGCGAGCGTCGACATCCCGGCGCCACCGTACTGCTCGGGGACGACCATGCCCATGAAGCCCATCTCCGCAAGCTGGGTGACGAGCGCCGCTGGAAACGTGTGCGAGTGGTCCCGGGCCTGCGCCCCAGGCAGGATCTCCTTGCGGGCAAAGTCCCGGGCAAGTTGCTGGATCTGCAGTACGTCGTCGGGTAGTTCAAACATCCAACCTCACGGTGCCAGACGCTGGCGAAGATGTCCCCGCTTAATCGGCCTCGGCCCCCCCGGCCATCCCACCGCGCCGCCCCTACTGGCCCTTGAACCGGCCGCGGGGCTTCTCCGCGCAGGCGTCGGCCCAGGCGCGCTCGGCCATCCGGTGCCCGTCCGCGTCGGTATCCCAGGCGAACGCGGGCAGGGCCAGACACGTTCGACGGGACGAGGCGACCGCGGTGGACAGCGCCGCCGCGACCTCAGTCTCGGCGGCTCCCCGGCAGTCCCGATCCTGACACCCAACGCGCGTAGCGGCCTTACCCTGGGCGATCCGATTGCGAAACAGGTGCCGCCAGAACAAGAAGCCGAGGGGAGTGCCCGGTGTGTTCACATGCAACGCGGCGAACTTCACCCCGATCTCGGCGACTGGCAGGTCGAGCCACTTCATCGCGACCATTCCCAGAACGTGGTCCTGACACTGCATGGCGAAGCCCCCCAGGCCGCACGCCGCCAGCGCTCCCGTCGCATCGCCAGCGCGACTGCGGAGCTCCGCAGCCTCAAACCAACATTCGTCCTTCCACTTCGTCGCTTCGATCTGGCCGCAGCGCTCGAACCAGCCGGCCTGGGCCGCCACGCTGGCCTGGCAGTCCCCACGCAGCGCGGTGTCCGCCACGGTCAGGCAGATGGCCCACCCGGCCTGTCCGCTGGAGGCGTGCAGCGCCCGCGCGTATCGGGCGTGGTCCGGTTCCCGCGTACAGGACAGCAAGAACAGCAGGACGAGCGGGGTCAGGGACACGCCGGGAGGTATCAAGAAACGGAGATACGGTCTGGCGGTGCCCCCCTTCCCCCACTCAGCTGAGGCCACACAGGTCGTGATTGAGTCCACCAGCGCAGACGCGCCCGGCTGGATGGCGCTAAATGGCTGCACGATCGAGGCCACAGCGCGCTACTCGATCCCCACCCCCAAGACCGTGAACCCGGCGATCGCCGTTCAGGCGTCCTGTCCTCGGGATGCCCTCCCTCGTCTCCCCGGGGCTCCCGGGCTGGTCCGGGTCCGCGCCCCGCTCTACGCCTCCGCCAAGAGCGACGACCAGGGCGACGCCACGACCAGCGAAGGGTACGCGCAGACCATGGCGAGGGACTGGCACGCCGACGGGGTCACCGGGAAGCACGTCACCGTAGGCATCCTCGACGTGGGCTACTCGGGCTGGGAGGAGCTTCAGGGTACCGAACTGCCCTCGGACGTCGCCACCGACTTCACCCTCGGCTCCGCGGACAGCTCCGCCCACGGCACCGCCGTTGCAGAGATCGTTCACGACTTCGCTCCGGACGCATCCCTGATCCTCGCCAGCTTTACGACCGACGTCGAGTTCGCGTCGGCGCTGCGAGCCCTCGTCGACGCAGGCGCGAACGTGGTCAATGGAAGCGTTGGCTTCGACAACGTGTGGCCGGCGGACGGCACCTCGCTGATGAGCCAGGCGGTAGACGCAGCCCGTGACGCGGGCGTGATCTACGTGGCGGCCGCGGGAAACGAGAACGACAAGTATGCGATTGGACCGCTCACGGCGGGCGTAGGCAATGTCGCGCTGCTGAACCGGCGCTGGGGCCAACGAGTGGCGCTGGGAGGGAATCTCGCCTCGGTGCGCCTCCGCTGGGATGAGGCGTTTGGCGCCGCCGCCGTGGATCTCGATCTGGCGCTGCACGACGCCAACGGCGTCTGTGGGCAGTCTGCGAACCCGCAGGACGGCGACGGGGACCCCGTGGAGTCGGTCAGCACCATGGACTGCCTCGGCGACGAGGCTGGCCAGGTCTACGCCGTCGTGACACGACGCCACCCGCAGCAGGAAGTGGGCGGGCTCATCGCGTGGATGTACGGGAGCTACGGGGTGGATGAGTTCGACCGCGCTGGGGCGAACAACCTCACGCTCCCAGCGGACGCTGACGGGGCGTTCAGCGTGGGCGCGTGGGACGCCGATGGCGCGGTCCCGGCCTGGTCGAGCCGGGGCCCCACCGACGACGGGCGGGCCAAACCCGATCTGGTCGGGCCCTCCGGGGTGACCACCGCGAGCCAGGCCGGCGACCTGTTCAGCGGCACCAGCGCGTCGGCCGCCCACGCCAGCGGTCTGGCAGCGCTCTGGCTGGACGCGACCCACCGATGGGGTGAACCCGAAGCGTTCCGGGTATGGGCCGCCGAGCAGGCCATCGACGTCACACCTGCCGGAGTGGATCTCGCCTCCGGGGCGGGAGGCCTGCACGCAGACGAGCTCCCCGAGCGGGTTGGGTGCGGCTGCAGCACCCGACCCGGTGTAGCACCAACGCTGGTGGCGATCGTCGGCCCGCTGGCGTGGTTGGTGCGGCGTCGCGCCCGACATTACAACGTCCGCATGAGACCGGGCCGTGCGGCGTTCCACCCCATGCTGCTCCTGCTCCTCGCCGGATGCGCCGACCGCGCACCGTACGGCTTCATCGTGATCGTGACCGGGCGTGTGGTGGATAACGATGGCGTGGGGATAGGCGGGGCGACCGTGACGTTGGGCTCATCCCCGATCGGCAACCCCGAATTCGAGGAGGTTGCGGTCTCGCAGGCTGACCCCGACGGCAACTGGACGTTGCCGTTCTTCGGCACCGAGCTGGTGGGTGGCGAGCTCCGGGCGCTCTACGACGCGCCTGGCCGCACTCAGGCCTGGGCCCGGTACGTGCTCAACCTGCGGAGCCCCAGCATCGCCGCGCTCGACCCCGGGCCGGTCCAGACCTGGGAGTCCACATCGCGCCGACTCCCGACCATGGAGCTGGCCGACGAAGCGGCTACCGCCCACGGCGAGGGGGTGGTCGTCTCGATACTGGGCGAGCACATCACCGGGGCGACGGTTGAAATGCGCCGAGGGTGGAACGCGGCAAGCAAGGACCCGGTTGGGGCCGCGGCGACGACCGACTCGACCGGCGCGTTCTCGTTCGACGGGGCCCCCGGGTGGTGGACAGCCACCGTTCAGCCCGGCGCCACCTGGGGAGAGAGCCGTTTCGGCGTCTTCCTGCGGAGCGGGGAGACCGAGAGCACGGTGGGCGTAGTCCCGTCCGTGCCCCCACCCTGGCTGTCCGCGGCCCTGACGTGGTCGTCCCCCACGGACCTCGATTTGCACCTGATGGCACCGCAGAAGGGCACCAACGGCGCGACGGAGTACCACGTGTGGTCGGGTGACCCGCGGCACCCGGAGAACGACGTCGCCGAAGCAGAGGCGGAGTTGGTCCGCGCGGACAGCGACCCCAACGGGCCCGAGAGCCTCGTCGTGCAGTCGGCACCGGACACCGGGGAGATCCGGCTCAGCGCGCTCGACAACACCGACATCGACGACCCCAACGCCACGCAGCTTGGGCTCGGACAGGCACAGCTCAACGTGTGGATCGAGGGTCAGGAGCCAACCTTCTACACAGGGTCGCCCGGTGAGGTCGCCACGCTCTGGCGCCCGGTGGAGGTCGAGGGCGGCGTGCAGTACCAGGTTGAGACCTACTCGATAGGGGCCCAGCCGACCGACGACGAAGCGTTCTGAACCGGTCCTCTGGCCAGGTTACAGGTCGCAAAATACCAAAATCAGCGACAACCGCACGCTGCTCCATGGCCACGGCCCCTCCAGCGGGTTAGCCGCCGCAGCTTCCCGGAAGCTTGGTCTGATGGAGCTTTTCCCACCGCGGCTCGTCAGCGACCTGGAACGTCTGCCAGGCGCGAACCACACATACCTGAAACAGGTGTGTGGTCCCGACGCCGTGGACGTCCGCAACCGGCTCAGGTCCGTCGTCGCGAAGGGGAGCGATCTGCATCGCGACCGGGCAGTCGAGCTCCTTTCATCCCTTGACAACAAGAGGTTCTTTCAGGGGTTTGCCGAGGTCGTCACGTTGGCCGCGCTGCAGGACGCCGGCTGGGCCCTCACCAGGATGCAGCACCCCGGGCCCAGCCTGGAGATGAAGTCGCCCGCTGGCCGACCGTGGACCATCGGGGTGCTGGCGTTCTTGCACCAGACCCGCCCGGGCGGCGAAGAGTCTAGCCGTGAGATGCTCGCAACGGCGCTGAAGGGAGTCTCAGGTAAACATAGGTTTATCGTACTTATTCGGAGATGGCTTCCGCACGATTTTGATGTCGCCCCGGTCCGGCGCGCCATTGAGGCCTGGCTGACCCAGGTTGCCCGGGACCGCTGGGAGGGCCGGTACGCCGCCTATGATGACGACCGGATCTCCCTTGAATTCTGCCTGACCGGTGAGAAGGTGCGTCGCGGGGAACCCCTGCTTGCCATGGTTATTGGCCCTTTTCTGGCCAATCGCACGCTGGAGGCGATCGAGCCGCGGGTGGTGCGTGAGCTCGACCGGCACAACGCGGGGCCGCTACGCGACACGCCGATGCTGCTTGTTTGCGGCGCTGACCAGCCCTGGGCGCTGTCTCCCGGATACGCGCGCGACTTCCTCTACGGTCGCCCCCGGGCGATCCTCGGCGGCGCGCCGGGTGAAACGGTGACCCTGTTCTCGCCCACCGGCTCCATTGCGGTTTTTCGCGACCCGACGTACCGCAACGTAGGCGGGGTCGTGCTGCTTGATCGCAACCCAGCTGGTGCGCCGGTAGTGAACATACGCGCGTGGCTCAACCCTTGGGCAGAGCGCCCGTCCACCCCGTCTGAAATAGGATTCAAGTGTTTCGCAGAGGATAAAGTGGCGAGTTCTGTGCTATCCTCCGCGTGGCACGAGCCTCTGCGAGCGATGACCTGGCAGGGTGACCGCGCGTCGATGGAGATCGGATGAACCCGCCGCACCTGACCCCACGTGACGTAGGTTGGATCGAGGTGATCACCGGGTGCATGTTCTCGGGGAAGACCGAGGAGATGATCCGGCGCCTGCGTCGCGCTCAGTACGCCCGCCAGAGCGTCGTCGTATTTAAGCCATCGTTGGACCAGCGTTACTCTGATGACCGGGTGGACTCGCACTCCGGCATGCACATCAAGAGCTACCGGGTGGACAGCCCGCTCGAGATCCCCGCCCTGGTGGAAGACGCCCGGGTGGTCGGCATCGACGAGGGGCAGTTCCTCGGCATGGAGCTGGTGGGGGTATGCGAGCAACTCGCAAACGAAGGCAGGCGCGTCATCGTCGCTGGTCTCGACCAAGACTACATGGGTAGGCCCTTCGAGCCCATCCCGCAGCTGCTGGCCGTCGCCGAATACATCACCAAAAACCTTGCTATTTGTGTAGTCTGCGGAAACCCCGCCGACCGAAGCCAGCGTGTGGTCAATCGGGATGCCCGTGTCTTGGTAGGCGAAGCGGACGCCTATGAAGCCCGATGCCGGTTGCATTGGGACCCGCACAACTTCGACCCGGTGCAGGAGCGGCTTCAGCTCGGGCGAAATCTGGCCGACCGTTAAGCTGCGCTCGCGCGTGCAGCGCGCCGAGAGATACGCTGTCTGAGGAATACAACGTTGAACGCCACCCGAACCGCTATGTGCGCGACCCTGCTCGCTGGCGGAATAGCTGCTGGCGCCACGGGCCAGGCGGCTGACCTGCCCGGCTGGATTGAGGTCGGGCCGGAGCGCGGCCACGTCATGGACATCGCCCTGAGCGGCGAGTCGGTGCTGGCCCTGACGCGGGTGGGCGTGCTCGCCACCGACTTGAGCCTCAGCCGCTGGCGTCGCGACGCACGCTTCCCTGCCGCCCTCAAGCTGCTCGCCGCCGAGCCGGGGTCGGCGGTCTGGGGGGTGAGCCGGGCGGGGATCTGGCGGGTGGACTCGAGCGCCAGGCTGGTCGCCCCGTTGCCCGGGGCCGCCGGTGGGCGCACCGCGGTCGTGGACGTCGTGAGTCCGGCGGTCGGCGTGGTGGTAGTGGCGCTGCGTGGAGATGACCCGGGTGTCTGGCGCGTCGAATCGGGGGCGAGCGGGGGGGATGCAGCGGTCCTCGTGCGCACCGTCTCGGGGATCGACCCGTGGCAGATGGCCGTGGACGGCGCCACGATTTGGCTCGGCACGCTGGACAAGGGGCTGATGGTCTCGCGCGATGGTGGCAAGAGCTTCGCATCCGTGCCGGGCGGGGACGAAGGCGCGGTGAGCGCGGTCGCGGTGATCGACGGGTCGGTGTGGACGGGATGGTCGGATGGACGGGTGACGACCGGGCCGGACGGGCGGGTGACGACCGGACCGGACGCGGGCCCCAGCGCTCCGCGGCTGGTATGCACGGTCCGGGTAGGGCCGCCCATCGCCATGGCGAAGGTCGGGGAGCGCGTGCTCACCGTAGTCGACGCTGCCACGGGGCCACTGTCCGACCTCTACGAGTGCCCGACCGTGGGGCCCCCCGGCGACGCCGTGATGGTCCCCTCCCCTCGCGTGGACGACGATCCAACCCCGCTCCAGCCCACCGGCCTGTGGGCGCTGGATGCAGCGCGGGCCATCCTTGGGACATTCCGATCCGGACCGCTCCTCGTGGATGCGACGGGTCTCCAGACCGCTCGCGCGGGCTTCCATGCAACGCTCGGAGAGGCGGCCAAGCCCGGCCCTGACGGACGACTGGGCGTCGTCCTCATGAGCACTGGCGTGTACGAGAGCCGCGACGGCACCGAAACGTGGACCCCGATCGCGGCGCGGGCGAGCGAGCCGCACTCGGCGACGCGGAGGCGCTGGACCTTGTCGCCGATCTGGTGGAGCTGGATGCCGAGGCGCGCCCAGATTGGCCCGGTCACCGACGCGACAGACCTCCACTACGCGGCCGACCGCGTCACCGTCGTCGACTTTGAAGGCGTCACCATCGGCAAGCGCGACCAGTGGTCCCGTACGAATGGCGTGTACACCGCTGGCGGGGGGCGCAAGAACGGCCTGTTGGAGATCTCGGACGACGCAGAAGGTCAACTCTGGGGGCGCGATTTCGATGGCAACCTCTGGGAGCAGGACGGTGAGATCTGGACCCGGTGTGCGACCGGCGACGTGCTGCGGCTAGACGGCGAGGGTGACCACCTCGTGGTGGTCACGGCGACCTCGCTGCTGAGCGTCGCGGACTGCGCCGCTGCCGGTACGCCGGTCTGGCCGGACCTGCCGACGAGCGTCACCTCTGGACCGGCGGCGACGCGCTCCGATGGACACTGGCTCGCGGCGCCGGGTGGGCTCTGGCGGGACGGAGAGGCAGTGGCCACGCTTCCCAACGAGGCCGTTCAGGCGCTCTCGGTGCTCGAGGGGGCGGCTGAGGACGGCAGCGCCACTGTACACGTCGCGCTGAGCAGCGGGGCAGTGCTGAGTTGTGCAACCGGCACCTGCGTCGAGGCGACGAAGCGGCTTCCCGGTCCGGTCCGGGCGATCGGGCAGCTCAGCTCAGGCTCTGGTCGGGGCGGACTGCTGTGGGCGTTGGAGGAGCGAGGAAGCATCCTGCTGTCTCACCCCGGCGGCACCCCAGGGCCGGTTGTCGACCACTTGGTGGTCGAGGCGGATCTGGGTGGACCTACCCGCGGCGCGAACCTCGGCGGGGAGACCGTCGAGGAACAGCACCGCATCCCGCCCTGGCGCAGCGTCGGCCGACCGGACTTCGATAAGCAGATTCCGCTCGGGTCGCGGGTGTTGCCCAGCGAGAGCCTCGCGGACGCGGTGAACGTGATCGGCGGGGCCGGGGGAGACATCCCGGCGTGGATGCTTGAAACGCCCCTCGGCCGCGCGACGGGGGCCCTCGGGCTGCCACCGTTCTCCGACACGTGGTTCTGGGCCATCGTGGAGGGTGGGGTTCTGATGGCGCTCGGCATCGGCGTGGTGCGCACCGTCGCTGGGGGGCGACGAGGCGCAGACCGGCGCAATCGGCGTCGCGGGCGGTGACCTCGCCGCGGCCCGCAGGCCTGCCGGGGTATCAGTAACCCAGCGTTCCGGACGCCAGCAGCTTCGCGACCTGCTCGGCCGTCAGCGTACCGGCCGGCGGGGCACCAGGCCCCGTTCTCAACGCGAGCAGGGCGTCGTACAGCGCCGCGGCCTCGGACACGCGGTCGGTGACCAGATTGGTGGCCTGCAAGGGGTCGGCGACGATGTCGTGCAGCGTGACGGTGCTCGGGCCGCCAGCATGTCCCCGAACGCAGCGTATGCGATCCGCTCCACTGGCGGCGGACCCGCGTCGAGCAGGTCGCGCGGAGGTGACGATCGTCCGGACGGCTCGGTGGACGGCGCCCGTCGGAGTTCCCCGCGCCGGCGCCACTGCCCCGACGATCAGCCACGCCAGCTCCGCACCCTGCTTCGACGCGGCATCAGCGTACGCTGCCTGCAGCTGGTCCACGATGTCCACTGCAAGCGGTCCCGGTGGCTGCCGCGGGGCGCTCTGGGTCACCGCGCCCGAGAGATCGTCGATCAGGACCAGCAGGCGCCGTCCGGTACCCGTAGATTGACAGGACCTCGGGGATCGTGGGCACCGCTGTTGGGAAGGCTGCACACCAGGGGTGAGCGCCGGCTTGGGGCCCCCTCGGGACGCTGCACAGCGGGACCGCGCAGGGGTACCGCCCAGTCAGCATCGGGCCGATGCTCAGGAAAGGATGCACGGACTGCACGCTCGCCTGTGTGAACCGCAAGAGGGGCGGATAGCCGTCGACTCCCTGATGGTTCAGCGCGTTGTTGACCGCGGTGAACAGCGCCGCCTCGGCACCGCCCCGGCCACCGGGCGGCCCTGAATCACTCCGCAAGCCATTTGACGAGCATCAGGATGATGTCGGCTGGGACCTTGCCCGCCTCGACCCTCGCAGGCCCCCGGCTGCGCCCCCCAACACCCCGAAACGCCGAGGAGCATCAACGAGCAGCAGACCTGACGGCTCGTCACCATCGCTCGGCGTTCGGCGGCAGCAGGTGCACCGGCACCCAGCCGAACCACCACCCCGACATCAGGAACAACACGGCCGCCACGAACGCACCGACCCAGACGGTATGCCACACCCGCGGCAAGCGCGCGTACGCCTCGGCCGGGAGCGGGCGCGCTGCGAACCAGATCCGGTCCGCCACCACGGCCATGCCCGCCCCGACGAGCCCGTCCACCGCGTAGTGTTGGCGGACCGCCAGCGTGGACCACCAGATCAGGCCCGCCGAGACAGCGAGCGCCCACCCGGCGATCCGGTCATGCCGGAAGACGACCAGCGTCGCCATCACCGCGAGCGCGACGTGCATCGACGGCATGCAGTTTCCCGGCGGGTCGAGGTACCGCACGATGCCAACCCCGTAGGTCCACACGTCGACGATCGGCACGGGATCGCGTTGCACGGCCACCGGGTAGAGAATCCAGACCGGCACTCCAAACGCGTACAGGGTGAAGTAGGAGGCGACCGTGCGGTTCAGCGCCCGGGCGTCAGTGATGGTAAAAAGCGGGGCGAGGCATTGCAGGAAGACCATCGCGTACACCACCACCCAAGGAGCGGACAGCGCCACGCTGCGATCGAGGAAGCTGGGAAGCGAGTGCTCTTGTCCCCGGTGCGCTGCCATGTAGACCCCGACCGCTGCGTAGGTGGGGATTAGGATGGCGCCGGTAACGGACAGGGTGATCATGCGTTGCGTCAGGGAAAGGTGCACCCGGGGGAGTATCAACAATCGGCGTCTTCGCCGCCGGGCGCGAGATACGAGCCTGACATGCCCGGAACCCTGCCAGAGCGCATCCTGCTGATCGAAGACGACCCGTCAATTCAGCGCGGGCTTGAGCTCAATCTGAAGCTCGACGGGTATCAGGTCAAGGTAGAGGCCGATGGCGCCTCTGGCTTGAAGACCGCTGCCGCCTGGAAGCCGGACCTTGTGTTGCTTGACGTGATGCTGCCGGTGCTGTCCGGCTACGACGTCTGCAAGGAGCTACGCCGACAGTCCTCGACCCTGCCGATCCTCATGCTCTCTGCGAGGGGAGCCGAAATGGACAAGGTGAAGGGGCTCGATCTTGGGGCGGACGACTACATCTCCAAGCCCTTCGGGCTGCACGAGCTGCTGGCCCGCATCAAGGCGTTGCTCAGGCGCGTCAAGGGAGCGGAGCCGACCCGCGTCCTGCGCTTCGGGGACGTCGAAGCGGACTTCACTTCCGGAGAGATCCGGCGCGCCAACGTCCTGATCGAGACCACGGCGAGAGAGCTCAAGCTGCTCGAATTTCTGGCGTCGCGAGAGGGGCGCGTGGTGACCCGACAAGCCATCCTCGACGCCGTTTGGGGTGAGCACTACTTCGGGACGGAGCGGACGGTCGACAACTTCATCACGCGACTGCGTCAAAAGCTGGATGACGTGGACAAACCGGTGCACTTCCTGACCGCCCGAGGCATGGGGTACCGGTTCCGCGCTGAGGGCCGCGGGGAGTAGGCCGGGGACACCCCGAGCGAGATACGTGGCCAGCGTGACTCGCCACCAGTCCGAGGCCGAACGCCGCGCCCAGATCCTCAGGGCGGCCCGGGCCGTGTTCATCGAATTCGGCTACCTCGCCGCCCGGGTAGAGGACGTCGCCAAGCGCGCTCACCTGTCCAAGGGCGCGGTCTATTTCTACTTCGACTCGAAGCGCGCGATCTTCGACGCCATCGTTGAAGAGGAGCACGCGATCACGGTGAGCTTCCTCGAACAAGCCGACCGAGACTCCCGCCCCGCCGAGATCAAGCTCATCGATCTTGGCAAGAAGTACCTGGACTACTTTGCTGGGCTGAAGTCCCCTCCCCGCTTTTTCCTGCTCATGAGCGAGATGGCGATTCGCGATGAGAGCATCCGCAAGCGCGTCAACGGGATTCACGGCCGCTTCGTGGAGCGCATCGCCGCAGTCGTGAAGCAGGGCATGGATGATGGCAGCTTTGCGGTGTACGATCCGCTCGCCGTGGCCCAGATGATGAAGGCCATCATCGACGGCCTGGCTGGCCAGAGCGCGGTCGGCGCTCGGCCGGACGTAGAGCGCCTGACCAGCGATGGCATCCGACTCCTCCTGTTCGGCCTGCTCCCTGGGCGGCCTTGATGAGCGTCATGCACTTGTCCAGCCGGCTCCGGGTTCATTCCGTGCTGCGTTGGAGCGGCGTCGTGCTCTTCCTCGCCGCGCTGCCGGGCGTCGGGCTGCTCATCCACCACGTCATTCAGGGCACGTCGCCGGCGTCGCACCTGCTCGCCTGCGTGATGGCGCTCGGGGTGTCGCTCGGAGCGTTTGGCACCAACAACGACACTGCGGTCCACGCGATGCGCGAGCTCGCCGACGTCGGCGCCTTACCCGGCGCATTTCGCGATGAGCTCGCCGAAGAGCGGCGGTTTCGCCCTAAAGAGCTCGTGGACGTGCACGCTTCGGTGAAGGCCGCGCTGGTCTTTCCGCTGCTCGCGGCCTGTGCGGTCGCGTGGCTGTACTACCGAGCTGGTACGCCGGGATGAAGCTCGTATACGTTGGTATCGACCGGCAGCTGCACCTCATCTCTGACTGGGAGGGCGGTGCGCCGCGCATCGTCCACCTGACGACCCCGCCAAGCTTCACCCTGGTCCCGTCGCCCCCGGAGTCATGGAGCTGGCCGACGTGGTCACCCGACGGACAGTGGATCGCCGCCTTCGCTGTGCTGGCCCGCGACGACGAGTCGGGCCCAGCCCGGGTCGTCACGACCTCCGTTGACGGCGTCCGACAGACCGAGTGGGCTGACCTTCCGGACGCCGCGCCGCTCTACCTGCAGTGGCATCCCTCCGGCCACGCCCTGTGCGCCCTCACTCAGGTCGATGATGACTTGCGACTAGGGCTCATCCACGCTGACGCGCTCGGCACCGTGAAATCGCTCGCTCAGGGGGTGCCTCTCTTCTTCAATTGGACGCCGGACGGGAGTCGGCTGTGGGTACACCACGGGGAGCGCGGTAAGGCGGGCGGCTCGGTGTTGATCCGCGACCCGCTCGGGGACGACGAGGACAGGCTCTACGCGCGTTCGCCCGGCAGCTTTTGCGCGCCCGTGTTCTGCGCAGGCCGCACCCTGATCGCCCTCCGGCCGCCCCGCGCCGCCGATCCCGACATCGACGCTCAGGACCTCGCCGACAACATCGCCGACATCGATGACCCCGACGCTGCCCACGACCTCGACGACCTCGACGACCTCGACGACGCCGCCAACGACCTCGAAGAGGCCCTCCAGCTCGCCGCTGGACCGGCGGTGGAGGTCGACGCACCGCCCAGCGCGGTTGCGCCCCCGGAGCTGGACGAGGACACCGAAGACGGCGACACCGAAGACGCGCCCCGTCCAGTCCAATCGTCGCTGCTGGTGAGCTGCGACCTGCTCGGCGAAGGCGAACGAGAGATCACAACCCGGCCGGGGCTGATCGCGCTGGCGGTAGACCGCGAAAGGGCCGCGCTTAGCTCCGCGACCGGGGGAGAAGGCGCCCCCTACTATGGCATTGACATCGTGGACGTAGCGAGCGGCGAGACGCGACGGATCAGCGAGGGTCCACTCTTGGCGTTCGAGTGGGTGCCAGGCGGAGCATCGTTGATCGTCTTCCGCGTGGACGCGCCGGCCAACTGCATGTTCGCGCTGCTGGTGGACGCTGTGACCGGTGAGGAGCGAACGCTGGGCACCTTCTGGCCCACACGGGACTTCTTCTTCTGGCTGCACTTTTTCGACCAGTTCGTCGACAGCCACCCGCAGGTCTCGGCGGACGGCGAGTGGCTCACGTGGTCCGGGTACCCTGCGGGCGACGGTCAGGCGGATCTTTCGGCCCCACCGAGGGTCTGGGTTCGGTCGCTGGTGGATCTCGATGGCACGGCGATCGAGGTGGGCCGAGGTTCGTTCGCGAGCTTCGCGCCGCGTCGGTCCAACGTGGCCGGACCGTGAAGCTCTCGGCCGCGGCGAGGTTCGCGCTGGCTGCCCGTGCCCCCGACGAAGTGCTCGATCTCGAAGAGCTGGTGATCGGCATCGCGGCAATGGGCGAGCCGTCGATCGATTACGCCGCTGTGTCCGCGCAGCTCGACCGCCTCGCTGACGAGATCCGCGACGACATCCGCCCGTCGGACCCTCCGGACCGCGTCGCCTCCCAGCTGGCCGCCGCGATCGGAGGTCGGCTCGGCTTTCACGGGGACGCCGACGTCTACGCCACCGCGAACTCGTCCTTCCTTGACGTCGTGGTCGCCGCCCGGCGAGGACTGCCCATCTTGCTCGGCGTGGTGTGGATCCTCCTTGGCAAGCGCCTTGGCGTCCCCATCGTGGGAGTCGGCTTCCCAGGCCACTTCATGGTATGCCTCGACCAACCCGGGGCGCGGATCTACATCGACCCCTTCCACCGTGGCGTCGTGCGTGAGGCGCGGGATCTCATGGCGCGCCTCCCCGGCCGGGGCACCGACGCCGAGAGCGCCCGGCGCGTGCTCGACCCCACCACCGAACGCGCGCTGCTCACGCGCATGCTCACCAATCTGAAGAACTTCTGGATCGAGGCAGACGATCACACCAGAGCGCTTGCGGCCATCGACCGCATCCTGCTGGTCGGCGGCGAACAGGCGGCCGAAGTTCGGGATCGAGCGCTGGTGCTGCTACACCTCCGCCGTCCGACGGAGGCAGCGCGCGACCTTCGGAGGTACCTTAAAATAGCGCCAGGGGCGACCGACCGCGAAGTCGTCGAAGAGCTCCTCCAACGCACGGAATCAACATGACGACGCGCCTGAGGTGCTCCGGGGTCCCCGCGCTCGCGGGCGCTTGCTTGTACTGGGCCGGAGTGGGTTGCTCCGGCCAACCCGACAGCAGCGACACAGCTCAAGGCGACACGCACATCGTGGACACCGGTGGCGCCGACACCGGCGAAGAACCCGGTGTCTACGCCTTCGTCGGGAGCCCGTCCGACGCAGCCGGCAACGCGGTCGCCCTGCCCGGCGATCTCGATGGGGACGGCTCGCCGGACGTGGTCGTAGCCGCCTACTACGGAAACCGGGTCTGCGTATACTCGGGAGCGAAGCTCGCTGCGGGAGCGCTTCGGCGAACGCTCGACGACGCCGATCTCTGCTGGGCAGGTGCCGGTTCTTACGATTTCTCAGGGTATGACGTACACGGCGCCGGGGATGCGGACGGCGACGGCCGTGCGGACGTGATGGTCGGAGCCATCGGGGATGGGACGATGGGCAGCAACGCCGGTCGCGTCTGGATCCTTCCGGGCGCCGACCTCGGTTCACCAGGGGAGACGCAGCTCTCAGCGGCCGCCACCGGCAGCCTGCTTGGGGAGTACGGGAACGACTATGCAGGGGTCGCCGTCACAGGCGGAGCCGACCTCACCGGAGATGGTGAGGTGGACTACCTCGTGGGCGCCAGCGGCAACGACGCGGGCGGGGCGGGCGGGGGCAAGGCGTACCTTGTGCCTGGGCCGGTCGCGGGCGACGTGCAGCTGTCCGCCGCGACTACGCAGTTCCTCGGGTTGCCGGTCTCGTCATCGGTCCTCGCGCACGGCGGGTACGGCGGCGGCGACGCGGTAGGAAATGCCCTGGCTCTGGCCGGTGACTTCGATGGCGACGGAGTCCCAGATGTTGCGCTCGGGGCCAGCGGGGCGGACGAGAACGGGCCATCTTCGGGCAAGGTGGTCGTATACTACGGTCCGATCGCCGCGATCCAGCACGAGATCACCGACGCCGACCTCACCCTGCTCGGACCGGCGCAGTACAGCTACACCGGCAGCCCGCTCCACGCCCCCGGCGACGTGGACGACGACGGCTTTTCCGACCTGATCATCTCCGCGGACGGCGTCAACGATGGCACTATCTATCTGGTGCATGGCGGGGTGGCCGGAGCCGCCACGGAGACACGCGCCCTCGACGACGAAGTGACCCGCTGGGAGGGTGAAGAGCCCGAGGATCAGGCCGGATTCGCCAGCGCCACCGGCGACGTGAACGGCGATGGCGTGCTCGACCTCATCGTCGGCGCACCCGGGAACGATCGTGCCGGAACCGACGCCGGTACGATTTACACGGTCTTCGGGCCCTGGTCAGTCGGCACGCACACGCTCGGTGAGGTCGATCGCATCGACTCCGGCGAGAGAGACGCAGATGCCTTCGGACGGTGCCTGGCGGCGGGCTCGGACGTCGATGGCGACGGCGACGACGATGTGCTCCTTGGTGCGATCTACAACGACGATGGCGGCGCGTTCTCGGGCAAGGCGTACCTGTTTTAGCCGCTCGCCGCGCCCTGCGAAGCCCCTACCTCCCCCACGTATACGGGTCGGCCGTCCACGATCAGCGCACCATCGTCCGCCAGACCCGTGGCCAGCCCAGCGACCGTCGACCGGTCGTCCCCCTCCCCGGTGGTGATCTCCACCCGCCGCCCGAGGGTATGCGCCCGGCTGCGCCACAAATTCAGGCGCTCTGCGTGCCCCTGCCACTCGAGGATCGCGGCAACAGCGCGCTCGAAGACCTCCTCGCGATCCACTTCGACGCTCCGGGCGGGATGCCGGACACCGCGCTGGATCCACAACGACGTCGCCCAGGGCAGCTCCTCGGGGAACGCCCGTTGGAGCACGTTCAGGCCCACGCCGAGGACCACGTGCCGAACCGCGCCGCCTGGCTCGGCTTCAAGCTCTCCTAGGATCCCACCGAGCTTCAGGGGTGGGCGCTCCGGGCCCGCGTCCACGACCAGATCGTTTGGCCACTTGACTTGTACGTCCAGCGCCAGCGCCAACCCAGCCGCCGCGCCGAGGGTGAGCAGCGGCGCGTCGCGGAGCAGGCCACCGGGACGCAAGACGATCGAGAACAGCAGTCCGTCACCGGGAGCAGAGGCCCACCGGCGCCCGAGCCGGCCCCTCCCCGCGGTTTGGCGCTCCGCCCGCACCACCGTGCCGTGCTCGGCGCCGTCGGCGGCCAACTGCTTCGCGACATCCTGAGTTGACGTGACCTCGCCGAGCCGCAGGACGGTCACAGCTCAGGCCACGGGCGGCAGGCCGACCAGTAGATCATCGAGGGCCGCAGGGTCGAAGGTCTGCTTCGAATTGCAGTAATGGCAGATGATCTCGGCCTGACCCTGCTCGGACTTGATGGCGAGCAGCTCGTCTTTCCCGAGCGCGCGCAGCATGCTCGCCACCCTCGACCGGCTGCAGGAGCACCGAAAGACGAAGTCCTGAAACCCAAGCAGCTCCACCGGCGAGCCAGCAAGCTCCCCCATCGCGAACCCTGACATCAGGTCCTCAAACTTGCTTCCGGCCATCGGCGCGTCGAAATGCTCGGCGAAGGCCTCCGGCGAAATGCCAGGCAGCCGCTCGACCAGCATGCCGGCCGCGAACCGAACGTGGGCGTGGGCATCGAGCCTGCAGAGGATCCTCACCCGGGCGTCGGACTGTTGGCTCTGCTTGAGGAAGCGGTGCAGCGCTTGTTCGAACGTCTCGTCGATGACCGGCGAGACCCCCCGATACAGCTCCTTCTGCCCGAGCGACTTCATCGCGGACAGCATCCCGCTGAACGTCTTCACCGGCATCAGCCCTGACGGGGGTGTGAAGCGGGCCCGAAGGACGCCGACGGCGTCGATGTCAGCGACAAACGCGAAGGCAGGGCGCTCGCTGGCTACCTGCAGGGTCATCCGCTCTTCGCCCTTGATGTGAGCGGAGAGCAGGACCGCGGCGACGAGGCCCTCAGCCGCAAGGACCGTCGCCGCCCGATCCAGGCGGTGGCGCTCCCGGACCTCGTCCGCCTGCTCGGCGACCGTCGCGACCATCACCCGGGCGTGCCCATTCAAGGTCAGAGCGACCGCGAATCGGCCGGGCACCCGCGTTGGGACCGAGGGCCCGGCTGTGTCGTCCATCATCCGGTGCGCCAGAAGCTGCGTAGCCACGGGATCGAGGGTGCGGGCTCATCCTCGCGCGGGCTGTGGTCGGTCTCGACGAAAACGACGAACGCGTCCGGGTACCGTTGCGCGTAGAGGTTCACGTTCGCCGGCTCGTTGTCGAGGTAGACGGTTGTGCGGCCCAGCGAGGCGATGCTGTCGAGCGCGCCGGCCTTGAACTCGGTGTCGTCTAGGTCAACGCTCGGCTTCACCAGGAGCGTGCTCCGGACGGCGTTGTAGGGGAACCCGAAGGACCGGAGGGAGGACTCGGTGCCGGGTGCCATCGAGACATCCCGCCCGGTGAGGTAAACGAGGTGAGCTCCGGTCGCCCAGACCCGCCGACACAGCTCGGCCGCACCCGGCATCGCATGGTCGAACATGACATACTCTGAGCTGAAGAAGCAGCGGTTCCACCAACCCCGGACCGTCGGCTCGTTCTCCCGCACCCAGTCCGCCTCGATGCCCGCGTTCAGCATCGTTCTGGCAAGCGACCAGTCCAAAAAATGCTCCTCGCGCACGGCGCACAATTGCCGCCAGCCGCGCTGCGCGGCGAGCTCTCGGAAGATCCTGACCTGCCTCGGCCGGGTGTCGAATACACACCCATCCAGATCGAACACCGCCACGGTGCCCGGCCCGGAGTCAGCGACCACCCGATCGAGCAGGGCGTCGTTCGCGGATGAGCATTCGAAGGGGGAATAGCCGCGTGCGCGCATCAGCCGAGCTCGGCGAGGATGGGCCGGAGCGCGTCCGCCGCCTCGCTGCCGAGGCCTTCCAGCGCGGAGAGGCTCTCACGCATCATCTCTACCCCTACGGGGTCGCCCATCGCGGCCGCGACCTGCCCCATCATGCCCAGGCTCACCGCGGCCTCGTGGATCCGGCCCGCCTGATTCTGAAGCCCGTGCGCCGCTGAGAAGCTGTTGCGCGCACCGGCCAGATCGCCCGCCCCTGCGAGCCGCGTCGCCATCGCAAAGTGCGCGGCGGCCACCGCCTCGCCGTCCCCCGTACGCGCGGCGGCCTCCACCATCTCTCGCGCCGCCTGATCGCCGAGCCCGGTACGGCCGTGCTCGTCGGCGAACGCCTGCACGAGCTGCAGGATCGTGACCTCGCCCACGAAGTTCTGCGCCTCGCGCAGGGTCCGAACCGCGTAGTCGAGCCGGCCGAAGCCCGCGTCGTGCTCGCCATCGGCGAATTCTAGTGTGGCGAGCTCCCGAAGCGCCTGCGCGCGCCCCTCCAGATCCTTGAGCAACTCCCGCCCGACCAACGCCTCCTCAAGCGCCCGCCGGCCAGCGGCAAATTCGCCCATGGCGGCGTGCAGCGTGCCAAGCTGCTGCAATGCGTCGATCTCGCCCGGGCGGAACCGCGCCGAGCGCGCAAGCTCCAAGGCCTCGAGCGCGTGCCGGACCCCCTTCTTGGCGGATCCCCTCGCGACCTCCACGTTCGCGAGCAGCAGGTGCAGCGCGGAGCGTCCACGAGCTCCCTGCGGGCCTTCCAGCGCGAAGATGGCCTCTTGCGCGAGGGCCTCCGCGGCGTCGATCTGCCCCTCCTGAAGCAGGATTTGCGCAAGCTGGTGACTGGCGTGCGCCACCCCCTCACGGTCTCCAGCCTTCTCGTGAGCCGCCTTCTGCCGAACCAGCGCCTGCCTCGCTCCCGGCAGGTCACCCCCGGCGAGCGAGAGCTCGAAGCGCTCCTGAAAGAGCGACGCCAGCCCTTCCTGATCGCCCGTCTGCTCGCGCAGCGGGATCGCCGCATCGACGTGGGCCACCGCAGCGCGAAGGTCCCCACGCCCCGCTGCGACCATCGCGAGCACCTGATGCGCGGCGGCGGCGCCGGTCGCGTCCCCCTCGCGGGTGAACGCGTCCAGGGCGTCCGCCGCTGCCCCGGCTGCCTGCGGCAGGGCGTGCTGCTGAAGCGCGGTGAGCGCTCCGTGAAGGTGGCGAGCGCCCTGACCTTGGGGTTCGAGTGCCATGTTCAGCCCTTGCCCGGCTTCACGATCGTGGACGGGTCGCCGCCCTGAATGGTGGTGTGTGCCGAGTTGTTGATGTAGTCGAGGTAGCTGTTGAGCTTGTCGTTCGCGATCCCGAGCGTACGGACCTTTTTCTCGAGCGCGAGCTCGTTCTGGAGGGCCTCCTCGGCGTTCAGGTCGTCATCGGCGAGCTTACTCTGGTCGCGCAGGTACAGGTCCATCGCGGCGCACTCCCGGGCGACCTCCGGGTCGGTCGGGCCGACCATGGTCCCCATGATGCTCCAGAACGGCGCAACCAGCTTGTAGTGCTTGTTGAACGGGCGAGCGGCCCGGTCGGCACGCGCGAGCTCTCCTTCGTTCAGAGGGCGCAGCGAGCCGGGCTCCGGCGCGAGCACGCCCTTCGCCCGGTCGGCCGAGATGCGCTCAGCGTCCGACGGGGCGTCCGGCGTGCCGCCGTTCATGGTCATCTTTCCGTCCACGACCTTGGTGACCATCCGCGGCTTCTCCGCGGGATCCGACGACGACTTGTTTCCGGTCGACGTGTCAGGGAGGAACATGAGCACGGCCACTCCAACCCCAAGCACCGCGGCCACGATGTACGGGAGCCACTTCTTCATGGGTTAGCCCACGTTCCGGTACACGCCGACGACCGTGGTGCGGTCGTCACCGCCCATGTTCACGGTCACGCCAACTTGGGGCACGCGGGGCACCTGATAGCCGCCCGCCTTCCCCTTCATCTGGCGCCAGATCTCTACCGCCTGCTTCACGCCAGTAGCGCCCACCGGGTGCCCAAAGCCCACGAGCCCGCCCCCGGTGTTCACGGGGACACGCCCGTCGATCTCGGTGACCCCGTCGCGGAGCAGCTCGCCACCGCCCCCGAGCGGGCAAAGGTCCATCGCTTCGTACATCATCAACTCGGTGACCGTGAAGCAGTCGTGAACCTCCGCGATGTGGACGTCCTTCGAGCCGATCCCCGCGGCGGCATACCCCTGTTGAACGGCGTGCGCGGTGGTGGAGAGGACAGTGGGATCGCTGTCCTCGTACAGCGAAGCCGTCGCATGCCCGGTCCCCACGATCTCGATGCAGTCCTGCACCGAGCACCCCAGCTTCTTGAGTCCGGCCTCACTGACCAGCACCATGGCGCTGCCGCCGTCGGAGACCTGCGAGCAGTCGCTCATCTTGATGAAGGCGGCGTACTCGGCGTTCTGAAGGAAGGTCGGGTTCTTCTCAGACGACGCTGCGGCCGTATCGAGGTCCATCTTCCGGGCCCGCATGTGGGCGAGCGGGTTCTTGTTGGCGTTGGCGTAGGCCTTTACCGCCGCTCGGCCGATCGACTCTTCCGAGACCCCGTAGGCCGCACGGTAGTGCTTGGTGCGCCGGCCGAACAGGGCGGGAAAGGTGAAGTCGTCGATGCCGCGCTGCCGAGCGTAGTGGGCCGCGCGGGCGAGGTAATCGGCGCCGGTGCGCGCGCTCTCGTTGGACTGCACCTCGACCCCAGCGACCAGCACGACGTCGGAGCCGGCGCGGATCGCGTCCACGCCGCACAGCATCGCGAGTCCGCCGGAGGCGCAAGCCCCCTCCGTGCGCGTCATCGGCTTCATCGCGAGGGCTGGATGGCTACCGGCGAGCGCAGCGCCGAGATGCCCCTGTCTGGAGAAGAGCTCCCCGACGAAATTACCGACGTAGCCACGCTGAATCAGCGTCGGGTCGATGCCGGTGGCGGCGAAGCACAGGTCGACCGCCGCCTTGAGTTGCTCCTCCAGAGTAGGGTTCTCGCGCTTCCCGAAGTCCGGGTGGTTCTTCCAGATGAAGTCCGGGCTACCCTTGCCGAGGAACGAGGTGTTGGCACCACCGAGGATGAAGACGCGACGAGTGGACATGCTGGACTCCGGGTGAGCAGGGCTGCGGAGGGCGCTGCGGGGCGCGCGCGCTCTAACGTAGTCGCACGCGGGCGCGAGTAAACCGGGCCACAAGGGCTACTAGTGGTACACTGCGGGAATGGCTGACAAGACCCACCGCCCGCCACCCGGCGCCCAGGGCGCAGCCCAGAGTTCGACCTCAATTGAGGCGTCCGGCGCCGCGGCCCAATCCATCGACCCGCGCTTGTCCGCAGCAGGTGGTAACGCCTACGCAGCCGAACGGCTGGCCGCGAAGCAGTCAGAGAGCCGCGTGGAGGAGACCCCCACGGAGCCG
>SHYV01000019.1 GCA_009692605.1 Myxococcales bacterium | reverse complement strand
GCTTTCGTCCGATGAAGGTGCTCGCTGCCGCCTGGTTGCTGATCGGTGTGGGTCTGGCCGTGCTCATCGGCCCCTCGCTGGGCTGGCGCGGGTGGATCTGGTTCGGGGCACATGAGCTGCTTTGCCTGGTCGGGGCAGGCTGGGAGCTTCTGGGCGGGCCCAGCCGCGGGGCAGGGCAAGAGGCACCGTGAACCGAAGCCTTTCGTACAGCGCGCCGGAGGCTCTGCAACGCAGCCCGCATCGTGCCGTCCGCGCCGGACTGTACTCGTCCGCAGGCCTACTTTACGAAATGGTCGGTGACAAGGCGCTCAACCGGAGCGCTGCGCGGGCGGCCGAGGCACGCCCCTACACAGGGGTCGCGGACAGCCTCGGGCTGGCCGGGGCGCCTCCGGTCCCATGATCATCCCGCTCGCTCAGGCCGGGCGGTACGACGAGCTCGGCGGCAAGGCCAAAGCGCTCGCGGACCTCCAGCGTGCGGGATTCGCGGTTCCGCCGGCGTGGATCATCCGGCGGTCGGTATTTCGGGCCTACCTGCTCCACAACGGGCTGTCGCCAAGCACGACCGCCCTCGCGGACGCAGTGCTCGTCGGGCAGATGCCCTGCCGCCTCGTGAGCCCCGCGCCCTGCGTCGCCGTCCGGTCCAGCGGTCAGGGAGAAGACGGCGACGACACCTCCAACGCAGGGCGCTACCAGACCGTGCTCGGGGTGACCCCGGCCGGCTTTGAGGACGCCGTCCGGAAGGTCTGGTCGAGCTGGATCGCTGGGCGTCCCCGAGGAGCGCCGCTGGACGGGATGACCGTGCTGATCCAACAGATGGTGGACGCCCGGGTAGCGGGGGTCCTGTTCACCACCAATCCGGTGACCGGCAGCTGGGCGGAGATGGTGGTGGAGGCGGTGTGCGGGCTTGGAGCCCCGCTGGTTGACGGCACGACCATCCCCGACCGATATGTGTTGAGCCGGGGGCGGAGGCTCGGTGCTCGAAGCGCGCCCCGCGTGGTGCTGGAGGAGATCCGCACTCAGGACACCGAGCTGGTGCTTGGCCGGGCGTTAGCGCAGCGGGGACCCGGGGGGCTGGTGACCCGACCGACCGATGCCCCCCACGCTCGCAAGCTGCTCCGTGAAGACCTCGTGGCGTTGGGCAAGCTCGGGCTCGCTCTCGAGCGCGCCCACGGTCGGCCGCAGGACGTGGAATGGGCGATGGACAGGGCCGGCGCGATCCACATCCTCCAGTCCCGGCCCATCACCACCCAGCACCGCCTCCCTCGCGGCGACGCCACGCTGTGGACCCGCCGGTTCATCGGCGAGCGCTTCCCCACCGGCGTGACTCCATTCACCTGGTCGCTCATCGGTCCGGCGCTCGATCACTTCATCGCCTACCCGGAGACGGCCCGGCGCTACCTCGGCGGCGAGCCGGCGCTCCGCGTCGTCCACGGACACCCCTACGTCAATGTGACCGTCTTCCGCCACCTCGCGTTCAAGGTGCCGGGCGCCCCACCACCCCGCTTCATGCTCGACTTCTTCCCGCCCGCCGAGGAGGCCGCGTGGATCCGTCGCCACGCGGCGCCGCCGGATTTCGCGGTCTACGCCAGCATCCTCCGGACGACGTTGGAGGAGGGCCGCTGGGAGCGCTTCCGCTGGAACCCGGCGACCAACGTACGGGCGTGGGACACCTTTCGGGACACTCTGGAGACCCGGTTCACAGCGCTGCGGACCGCTCCGCTCGGCGAGGCGCTGCGGGACGGAGACGCCCTCGTCCGGGATTACATCAAGATTCACGTCACGTCCCTGCTGTTCGCGAACATGGCGTGGGAGCTCCTCTCCCCCGCGCTGTCGGAGCAAGCCCGCCCGCTGATCCTCCGCCCGTGGGGGGGCTCGATCACCCGGCGCGTGGACGCTGCGCTCGGTGACGTGGGTCGCGGGCTGATGGACATGGATGAATTCCTCGCGCTGCACGGCCACCGCTCGACGGCCAGCTGGGAGGTGTGGGCGCCCCGGCTGCGAGAGGACCTCGCCGGCACCTGGGCCACCGCGCGCGTCCTCGCCGAGAGCCAGCCGGCCGGGATCACCGCCCGGCTGGCGGAGGAGGCAGCCGAGACCCAAAAGGCCGTTGGCGCGCTTCCACCCCTGCTCCGAAAGTTCGCGCGTCTGGCGAGCGAGTACCTGCGACTCCGAGAAGAGCAGCGCTACACCCTCGACAAGATCCTCTGGGAGCTCCGAACACGCCTGACCGAGCTCGCCCCGAGCCTGGGTCTACCCGCGGAGGCGTTGCCGTGGCTCACCATCCCCGAGCTTCTGGACCTCCCCGAAGACGCAGCGCGGCGCGCCGAACGCCGGAGGGCGATCGCCCCATCGGCCGAGCCGCCCGACTTTTTGAGCGGAGATGCCCCGCTGCCCCCGTCCCAAGGTGGTCGCCGGCTGCAAGGTCTCGGTGTCTCGCCCGGCACCGCACGAGGCACCGCCCGGGTGCTTCGGCGCGTAGAGGAGGCGCCCGCGCTCCGCACCGGCGAGATCCTCGTGACGCGGTCCACCGACCCGGCGTGGACGCCGGTGTTCTCCCGCGCCGCGGGTCTGGTCCTCGAGCTGGGGAGCCAACTCTCCCATGGAGCGGTGGTGGCCCGCGAATACGGCCTACCGGCGGTGGCCAACATCAGCGGGGCGACCCAGAACATCCCGGATGGCGCCGAGATCGAGCTGGACGGTCGGTCAGGCACCGTCTGGATCCTGTAGGATCTCACCTGCCCGGGGGCCGGCGGTTCCTCTTCGTATCCTCGGTCAGCACGACCTCGATCTGGGCCAGCGCGTCTTCGCCCACCGGGAGGCCCTCCAGGAACCCCGAGGCCGCGAGCAGCTCCTTGAACCCATCCCCCGCAACGGCCTGCTGCCTCTGGGCCAGATCACGCCGCAACGCCTGATTCGAGAGCCGTAGCTGGATCGCCAGGGCGCCGAGCATGCTCTCCCGCCACCACAACCGGGTATCCCCCGTCAGCCCCTCGTAGGCGGTGGCGTCGAGCCTGTAGAGCCAGCCGCGACCAACAGAAACACAGCTCGCCGTGCGCGGTCCGACCTGAATCAGCGTATTGATGCCGAGCAGGTCGCCGGGCTTCAGCGTCGCGAGGCGCTCGGCCCGATCGCCCCGGACATGCCGAAGGACGTCCACGGTCCCGAGCGCGACGAGGAAGGCGCTCGACGCCGTCTCGCCCTCAAGAAAAAGCGGCTTCCCCTCCTCCATCGGCTCCGCGACAAACGCGGCCTCCAGCGGTTTGAGCACGTCCGGAGCAGCGTCTCCGAGGCCGGGTAGGCCCTGAATCAACGGGAGGAGCTCCGGACAAGGCTCCTTCGGCTGCCCCGGCACCAGCGAGCGCCAGAGCCTCGCGAGCAGCGCAGGCTCGGAGCGCACCGGCGCGGCCTCCCGCCCCTGAGCAAGAGACGCGACGCGCTGGTTCGCGAACTGGATCCGCCGCGCGAGCGTGGACAGCGCAGCGTCCAGCAGCGCGCCATGCATCGGGCTGCGTTGCCAGCGAAGCGTGCGCAGACCGCTGACCGGCAAGAGCGCGACCGTGGACGGAGACTTCGCGACCAGCGACGCCGAGCGCAGGCTCCCAGGGAAGAACCCCGAGGCCTCACCGACCACCTCGCCGGGAAGGACCCGGCCCACCTCCCCCTCGTTGAGCATCGCGCGGAGGTCGCCCGCGAGCACGATTCCGATCTCCTCCACCGGAGCCCCGGCTCGCCACAGGACCTCGCCGACATGGAGCGTGCGCACCGACCAGAGCGCTGCGGCGCTGCTGACGGCTGAGGCGGGCACCCGCTGAAAGAGCGGCAGCATCCGCAGTTCATCGGCCAGAGAGAGCATCGATAGAATATAACCCGAGGACCTAGGAGCCTCCTTGTCTGAGATTCGTCCCTTCGCAGCCGTCCGCGCGCCGAACGCCCTCGCAAGCGCCGTGATCGCGCTGCCCTACGACGTCATGAGCGCGGAAGAGGCCCGCGCGATCGTAGCCGCCAACCCCCGCTCCTTCATCCGGGTCAGCCGCCCGGAGGCGGTGCTGCCCGAGGGCACTGACTCCCACAGCCGGCTCGCCTACGACACAGTCCGCACCGAGTACGACGCCATGAAAGCGAGCGGGTTGCTGATGCAGGACCCCGGGGAAGGCTACTACCTGTACGGACAGAAGATGGGCGACCACGTCCAGGTCGGGCTAGTCGCCTGCTTCTCGTGTGAGGAGTACGATCAGGGCCGCATCAAGAAGCACGAGCACACCCGGCCAGACAAGGAGAAGGACCGCGTCGAACACATCGACGGCGCGAACGCCCAGACCGGCATGGTGTTCTTGGCCTACCGCGACACGCCGCGCCTGAACGCGCTGCTGGCCGAGTTCAGTGCGCGCCCGCCCGAGTGGACCGTCACCACCGAGGACGGCGTCGGACACACGCTGTGGCGGGTAGCCGACACTGCCGACGTCGCGGCGATCACCACGGCGGGAGCAGAGCTCCCCGCCACCTATGTGGCGGACGGACACCACCGCTCGGCCGCCGCCTCCATCGTACACCGGATGCGCGCCGGCACTCCAGGTCGGCACGCGTGGTTCCTTGCCGGCCTGTTCCCCGCGTCGTCGCTGCAGATCCTGGCCTACAACCGAGCCGTGAAAGACCTGTTCGGCCACACCGCCGCCTCACTGCTCGCGGCGATCCGCGCACACTTCGACGTCGCGCCCACTGTCGCCCCCGTGCCCAGCGGCCCAAACCGATACACCATGTATCTGGATGAGCAGTGGTACAGCCTATCCGCGAGGAACATCCCCTCTGATCCTGTCGCACGGCTCGATGTTTCGATGCTCCAGGACCGGGTGCTCCAACCCCTGCTGGGGATCGAGAACCCCCGCACCGACAAGCGCATCGACTTCATCGGAGGCATCCGCGGCTGGCAAGAGCTGAAGAAGCTGGTGGACAGTGGCACGCACGCGGTCGCCTTTCACCTACACCCGACGTCGATGGAGCAGCTCCTCGACGTCGCTGACGCTGGGGAGGTCATGCCGCCGAAATCGACCTGGTTCGAGCCGAAGCTGCGAGACGCCGTCGCGATGCACGAGTTGGGCTGAATCAGCCTCGGAGGTGCGCCACCGGGCGCGGTTTCTTGATAGCCGCCCATCCCCCTGACCCGGATTGCGCATGTCCTCGACTCATTACACGGCGATCGTCCTCGGTGCCGGCCCCGGCGGATACCCCTGCGCCATCCGGCTCGGCCAGCTCGGTGTGAAGACGCTCGTGGTCGAGCGCGAATACTGGGGGGGCGTATGCCTCAACGTGGGCTGCATCCCGTCCAAAGCGCTGATCACCGCGGGCAAGCGGCTCGAGGAGTTCCAGCACGCCGACGCGATGGGCATCGAGTTCACGGGATCGCTCTCGGTGAACATGACCAAGCTGCAGGCCTGGAAGAGCACCGTGACCGGCAAGCTGTCCGGCGGCGTGCGTACGCTGCTGAAGGGCAACAAGGTCGAGATGTTGGAGGGGAGCGCGAGGTTCATCGGCCCGCACGAGCTTGAGGTGACGACCAAGGACGGGCCGAAACGCTTCACCGCCGACCACATCGTGATCGCCACCGGATCCCGGCCGATCGAGGTGCCTGGGTTCTCGTTCAAGGACGCCCGGATCCTCGACTCCACCAAGGCGCTCGCGCTGCCCCAGCTGCCGAAGCGCCTGGCAGTGATCGGAGGGGGCTACATCGGGCTCGAAATGGGCAGCATGTATCGAAAGCTCGGCAGCGAAGTCACGGTCATCGAGATGGCGGATCAGGTCCTGCCTGGCTTCGACCCCGACGTGGTCAAGCTGATCGCGCGCAAGTTGAAGAAGTCGGGGGTCGTCGTTCACACGCACGCGCAGGCCCGCGGCTGGGAAGAGACCGACGACGGCGCAGCGCTGACCTACAAGACGCCGGACGGGGAGCAGACCCTCACGGTAGACGCCATCCTGGTGACGGTCGGGCGCCGCCCGAACACCGATCAGCTGGATCTTGAGAAGACCGGCGTAAAGATGGCCGGCCGTTTCATCGAAACGGACAAGCAGCTCAAGACGAGCGTGGCCGGGCTCTACGCGATCGGCGACTGCACCACAGGCCTGATGCTAGCGCACAAGGCGACGCACGACGGGGAGATCTGCGCCGAGGTCATCGCCGGCCACAAGGCGTTCAACGACGCAAAAACAGTGCCCGCCGTCGTGTTCACCGACCCGGAGATCGCGACCGCCGGGCTGCAGGAGCACGAGGCGCGAGCGGCCGGCTTCGACGTCCGTGTCGGCAAGGTCCCGTTCGCCGCCATCGGCCGGGCGCTGACGACAAACGACACAGATGGATTTATCAAGGTCATCGCCAACCGTGTCGATGGGCGCGTGCTCGGCGTCACCATCGTCGGCCCGCATGCGTCCGACCTGATCAGCGAGTGTGTGCTGGCGGTGGAGATGGAGTGCGAGCTGCGTGACATCGCGCTTTCGATCCACCCGCACCCGACGCTGAGCGAGGGCATCATGGAGGCCGCGAAAGCAGCGCTGGGGGAGGCGGTTCACATCCTGAATACGTGAGTTGCGGCGTCGGTAGCCGGCGCCTGCCCGGTCACCGAGAGATCGGCGCCGGACCGGTCAGGCCACCCATGGGTCAATGGCTGTGTCGCAAGCCAACTCTGCGATCGTCAGCCCGGCCACGTGCGCTGGCAACCGGCAGATCGCCCGCTGCGGTCGGTCCGGCTCGCGTCGCGGCGGCGTGGTCGGGTGGAGGGTGACCACGGCGAGCTGGTCGCGTCGCTGGCGTCAGGAACCACCTCGTCAAGCAGCGCGTTCGCTCCTGGGAAGTGGAGGCAGTGGAACTCCGCCATGTCGCAGCGAGCGACTCATGCCCCTCGGCGTGTCGCAGTGAGCGACTCATGCCCCTCGGCGTGTCGTTTCCACGAGATCCACCTCGTCTTCGGTGGATCCGAGCGCGCGTTTTGTAGAGTAAATGACAGTTAAACATGCGTTTTCATTGTGTCTGGCTGACGAGATGCCGCGCATCGGCACGCGAACGACACCGCGACCCCATGAGTCCGCACCAGCGTCACGGCGACCCCCATGAGTCTGCACCAGCGTCACCGCGCCGCCATGAGCGTGCCCAAGCGACGCCCGCTCCCCCTTCACTCCTCACCAGTCCACACGGCCGGAGCCCTGCGCCGGGTTCTCGGTTCACCCTCGCCGGATAGCCGACTCGTCTGGGGAAAAGCCAGGCACGACGGCGATCTGGCTCGCGATCACCTCCCCCTGCGGCGGGCGGGCAGGTTCAGCTCGGACAAGGTCGCTTCGTGCACGCACGCGGGTGAAAGCTGGCGTCGGTCATCGTGCAGTGGAACCAGATGTCCTACGATCCCCGCTCAAGCCCCGACGCGAGCCGCTACGCGAGCCCCCCTGACGCCCGCAATGGCCTCCAGCACCCGCTCCGGCGTGAATGGCATCCGCCTCAAACGCACGCCGACCGCGTCGAAGATGGCGTTCCCGATCGCCGGGATGATCGGGTGCAGCGGCCCCTCGCCAGCCTCTTTCGCCCCATACGGGCCGCCGGGATCGAGCGTCTCTATGATCGACGCGAAGAACTCAGGACACTCCAGGCTCGTCGGAATCCGGTAGTCCAGGAGGTTGGGGCCGCGATGCAGCCCCCGCTCGTCGAAGGTGTGGGCCTCCATCAGCGCCTCAGCGTAGCCCATGTATACGCTGCCCTCGATCTGCCCCTCCACCAGCTGTGGGTTCAACGCTCGGCCGCAGTCATGCGCCGCCCACACCCGCTCGACCCGCACGACGCCGGTCTCGCGGTCCACGGTCACCTCGGCCACATGCGCGGTCGTCGAGTACGCGGGCGAGGCCCCGATCGTCCCTCCACGGTAGTTCCCTCCCACCTTCCGGGTGCGGTATCCTCCGGCGGTCGCCAGGGGTACGCCGGCGCTGGCCTCGGCCAAGATGAGCGCCGCGCGCGCGGACACCTGCCTGCCGCCATCGGCCTTGTCGTAGAGGAACCCGTAGGCGACGCCCACACGGTCCGCGGGAATACCCCAGCTCACTGCCACCGCGGCCGTCATCTGCAGCGCCATCGCGCGACCGGCCTCCTGGGCCGCGATGCCACCCATGTAGGTGACCCGCGAGCTGTAGCTACCCAGGTCGACAGGAGTGAGGTCGGTGTCTCCCGAGACCACGATGATGTCATCGGGCAGGACCCCAGTCTCCTCCGCCACGATGGTAGCCAGCACCCCATTGGAGCCCTGCCCGATGTCGTTGGCGCCGCAAAACACCGTGATCTTTCCGCTGCGGTCGGCCCGCAGAACCACGCCGGACTGCGGCATGTCGTTGGGATAGATTGGGTAGGCGGTGCCGGAAATGTACATCGAGCACGCCACGCCGAGCCCTCGCCCGGGACCGAGCGTGCCCCGGCGGCTCGCCCAACCGGAGGCGAGCTCCACCGAGTCGAGGCAAGCTACGAGGCCCGTGGACGGCAGGACAAGCCCGTTCACCGTCACATCACCAGGCACCATGGCGTTCCGCCGCCGGATCTCGATGGGATCGATCCCGAGGGTGTGGGCGACATCGTCCAGGGCGCACTCGAAGGCGAAGCGCGGCTGGACCGAGCCGTGGCCGCGCTTCGGCCCGCAGCAGGGCTTGTTGGTGTACACCCGGCGGGACCGAAAATGGTAGCTCCCGAAGGCGACCGGGCCGGTGAGCAGCTGTCCCGAGTAGTAGGCGGTGACCAGCCCGAACGAGTGGTAAGCACCCCCGTCGATCACGATGTCGCTCTCTACGGCTTTGACTCGGCCTTCCGCGTCGCAGCCCACCTTGAACCGCATCTCCATCGGGTGCCGCCCACGGTGGCTGTAGAAGACCTCCTCGCGGGTGTAGAGGATCTTGACCGGACGGCCAGCCCGACGCGACAGCAACGCGACACAGAACTCCAGATCGAAGGGCTCGGACTTGCCGCCGAACGCACCGCCGATCGCGGGCTGGATGACGCGGACTTTCTCCTGACCTACTCCCAAGACCTTCGCTAGCTCGCGATGCAAGTAGTGCGTCACTTGGCTCGCCGACCACACCGTGAGCTGACCGTCCGCCGACCATGACGCGACCGCGCAGTGGGGCTCGATGGCAGCGTGGTTGGAGCCCTCGTAGTGCCAGGTCTCGTCGGTGACCGCCACCGACGCCGCAAAACCAGCCTCGACATCTCCGAAGCGGAGGTCCACCTCCTTGCAGACGTTGGACTCCCACGGCCGCCCCTTCCAATCCAGATCGTGCACCAGCGGTGCGCCCTCGGCCATGGCCGCCGCCGGCTCGATGACCGCCGGCAGCACCTCCCAGATCACCTGAATGAGGTCCGTGGCCTTGATCGCCGTATCCTCGTCCACCGCCGCCACCGCCGCGACACCTTCCCCGATGTATCGCACCTTGTCCACCGCCAGAGCGGTCTCATCAGGCGTCCACGGGATGACACAGTAAGCGGTCGGGAGATCCCGGCCGGTCATCACTGCATACACGCCGTCCAGCGTCAATGCCGCAGATGTATCAATCGACACAATTCGCGCATGCGCGTGGGGTGACCTGAGGATCTTGCCGTGCGCGAGGCGCGCTGGCAGCAGATCGTCCGTGTAAATGGCCTCTCCCGTCGCCTTCTGGATGCTGTCGGCCTTTCGCATCCGGGCCCCCACTACGTTGAAGCCGGGGGCCGGGTTCCCGTATCGGATGGCGACCTGTCCGTCCGTCTCCAGCGCGCCCAAGCCCCGCGCCGCGAGCTTGACCGCCTCAATGATCTTGGTGTAGCCGGTGCACCTACAGAGATTCCCGGACAACGCGTCGCGAATCGCGGCATCGTCGGGATCGGGATCCCGTGCCAGCAGCGCCTTCGCGGAGAGGATCATCCCCGGCTGACAAAATCCGCACTGCAAGGCCCCGCAGACGTCGAAGGCCCGCTGTAGCGGATCGGGCCCGGAGCAGCCGGCGACCCCCTCGATGGTCGTGACCTCCCGACCAACGCACGAGTGCGCCAATGTGATACACGACAACGCAGGCTTGCCGTCGATCAGCACCGTGCATGCGCCGCAATCCCCCTTGTCGCAGCCCTGTTTGGATCCAGTGAGCCGCGCCTCGTAACGGATGGCTTCGAGCAACGTCCAGTGCTCCGGGACGGCCAACTCGACCTCGGAACCGTTGAGCTTGAGCGGCAGGATCGACTTCATATGCTCGGCTAACCGTCCCGAGGCCCTTGACCCATGCGGGGAAAACCGCTTAGCCTGTCGAGGGTGCCTTCGGGCGCTCAACGCCCAAACACGCCCTCACCGAGGCCCCATGTCGCTCCCATCCGCCCGTTCCTCCCGTTCTGCCCGCTCCCCCCTACTGGTCACTGTCGCGCTGGCCGTCGGCTTCGCCCTCGCATGTGGCGGTTCGTCCAGCACCGCGCCCCCGCCCGCGCCCCCCGCGCCCCCCGCCGCGGCCGGCTCGGTCGGTGTCGCCGAGTGCGACGACTACATCACCAAGATGGAGGCCTGTCTCACCACCATGGATGCGGCCACCCGGACCGCGTCTGAGGGTGCCTTCAAGTCCGCGAAGGACATGTGGATTCTGGCCGCCGCCACCCCTCAGGGAAAGGATGGCCTTAAGATCAGCTGCGCAGCCGCGCTGGCCGGCATCCCCGCGACCTGCTCCGCGCCCGCAGCGGCTGGCACGCCCGCAGCGACGGCGGTCGCTCCCGCGGCGACCACCCCTGCGGCGCCTGCCCCCTCGTCGGCCCACCCCGCCGAGACCCCCGACCGCACCAAGCGTTCGCCCTCCATGGAAGAAATCCGCAAGCAGCACCACAACTGACAGGCCCGCCGCCGGCCGAGGTGCACGCGCTCGACAACGCGTTGTTCGAGGCCTGGCGAGCGGTTGACCCCGCTCGCCTCCTCAACCCGCTGAACGTGCCCGAGGCACAGGCAGCCTTCTTCGCAGGCGCATCTGCCCCGCCGTTTCGCTACGCAGCGTCAACCGAGCTGCTGGAATGGGCAGAGCGACTAGGCCGGCTGCCGGTGCCCCGATCACACGCGTTCGGGGGGCTCCTCGCCGAAGCGGTGCGCTCGTTCGTGGCGATGGCGGAGGCCCTGCGCTACCGCGATGCCGAGAGCTTCGAGCGTTGGGCGGACCTTGAGGGCTGGGAAACCGCACCCGGCCCGGAGCCCCACAGCGCGCAGGCCCACGGCGCGCAGGCCACCCCCGGTCGGGAGGCTCACAGCGCGGAGACCGAACCGGCTCCAGAGCCTGCGGTCTCGGCGAGCACCATGCGCCGGGCGCTGGAAGCCGCCCTCGCCGAGCGCGAGCTCGCTGGCTGGGTGGTCCGAGCCGACAGCGTGATGAGCGCCCGAATTCTGGTGGAGTCGTCACGCCGTGAGATCCGCGTCAACCCGCGCGCCGTCTTCAAGGCCAGCGATGTGGGACGCCTGATCGCCCACGAGATCGACGTGCACGTGACGCGGGCAGCGAACGGAGCCGGGCAGTCCCTGCTCCTGTTTGAGCTCGGCCTGCCCGGTAGCCTGCAGACCGAAGAGGGGCTGGCCGTGACCGCCGAGACGCTGGTAGGAGGCCCGCGGCCCGGCAGTTCGCACCATCAGGCCCGGGTACAGGGCGCGATTGGCCGCGCGCGCGTCATGGGTTTTCGAGAGCTGTGGGAGAGCCTGCAGCCCGGATACAGCGCCAAAGCCGCCTTCACGGTTTCGCTGCGCCTCAAGCGCGGGCTGGCAGTCCCGGGTGCGCCTGGAGTCTACGCAAAGGACGCCGTCTACGGCGTGGGTCGCCAACGGGTCGAACGCTGGCTCGACGCCGGCGGCCGCATCGAGCACCTGTACATCGGCAAGGTGGGCGTTCACCACCCGGTGGGGGAGTGGTTGGAAGCCGGCCTGGTGACCCCGGGCCCGGTCCCCGGGATGTGGCCCACCGGTACCAGCCTGAACCGCCTGACCGCAGACGAGTTCGTTCGCGCCTAGTCGACCTGAATGAGGTTGTTCATCGCCGGGAACTCCTCCTTTAGCAACGCCTCGACCCCCATCTTCATGGTCATGATCGACGACGGGCACGTAGAGCACGACCCGACCAGCTTGACGTAGATGTCATTGTTCTCAATGCGGAGGAGGGTGATGTCCCCTCCATCGCCCTGAAGCGCCGGGCGTACCATCTCGTCCATGATCTCTTGGACCGCGGCAAGCGTGAACGCAGACCCCGCGGTGTCGTCGGTATCGAGCACCGCGGCATCGGGCGCGGCTTGGGGCCCAGCTTCGGGCCCCGCCTCGGACGCAACATCGAGCACCGCGGCAACCGGCGCAGCATCGGGCGCAGCGTCAGCCGGCGCCTCTGTGACCACCGCCACAGGGAGGACGGGTTTCAGCTCCACAACGGCCGCTGGCGGACCGGCGGGCACGGGAGGCGCGGCCGTGACCGGGGTCTTCCAGACCGGAGCCGGGACCGGCGCAGCGACCGGCGCGGCATCCATCCCGAAGACACGCTTGATGCCACTCTTGAACGCTGAACGAATCACCGCTGCCTCCATGTTGACCGGGGGTCGAACTGCTGACAGTGTACCCCCGCGCAGGAGCACGGCCACCGTCGCCGGCCGCCCGCACCGTAGTGCAGCCCACGCGGGGGCGGGTGAACGGGTCACTGCGGTCGCCGGGATACACCCTTGAGGTCCGCGTGAGCACGCCAGCCCGGGAGCCTTCGTGTCCAACCTACCCCACATCCGCATCGTCGCCGCCGAGATTGAGCGGGACGGCCGCTACCTCATCACCCAGCGGAGGCAGGAGGCCGCGTTGCCGATGCTCTGGGAGTTCCCCGGAGGGCGCGTGCAGGAGGGCGAGAGCGACTCGGACGCCCTTCGACGGACCATTCGGGACCGGCTGGATGCGGGTGCCCAGATCGGCCATCGCGTCCTGCACGTGACGCACTCCTACGAAGCCTACGCGCTCGACATGGTGGTCTACCGATGTGCGCTGATCGGAGCGCCCCGCCCCGCCCGGGTGAACGAGTTCCGCTGGGTCAGGCCGGATGAATTCGGCCAATACCAGTTTCCCGGGGCAGACCAACAGACCGTCGACGCGCTGCTCGGCAGCGGGTAGCTCAAAACGCCGCACGCACGAAGGCGTAGAGCGGCCGAAGGCGCGAGTGATACCAGACGTCCGCGGTGTACAACCCGTACAGGACGCGGCACCCGCTGACGCCAACCAGACCGGCCAGCGCCCCCAGGAGGAGGACGCTGTCGGAGGTCCGCCAGATGAGCGGTCGAGCGATACCCCGTGGCGACGCGGGGTCGAACCCGCGGGTGTCGAGCGACTCGGCTAGCATCCGTGCGCGACGGACACATCGCGCGACCACCGGCCGAAGCAGGGCGACCTCGACCGCGAGCCATGCCGACGGTGATCTGCGCCAGATGGGTCGACCGCGCGCCCTGCGGGCCCGTCGGACCTGCGCCCATTCGACCGCCACGACCGGCACGAATCGAACCATCGCAGCGACCATAATGACGAGGGCGAAGGGCAGGCTGAACCGCCCGACCCGCGCTCGGAGCGCCGTGATCAGCTCGTCACTCGGGGTGGAGAGCGCGAGCAGGAGGCCCCCCGCGCCGAGCGCGATGAACCGCGTCGATTGCGCCAACCCGTGGAGCGCCCCCTCCTTCCAAAGCGTGAGCCCGCCGAGCTGGACCACCGGCGTCCTTGGCCAGGCGGCCCAGAAGAGCCCCTGCGACAGCGCCGTGGACCAGGCCAAAAGCGCGGAAGCAACGACGAGCCCCCGACGCCAACCGACGGCCCGGGGGTGGGCGAGCGCAGCCACGAGGCAGCCGCAGGCGAGGCCAGAGAGCGGGACAACCCCCTCGAACAACACCACAAGTACCCCGAGTATACCAACCAGCAGGATCCGGAGCCGGGCATCCAGCCCACGGTGCTCGGGGCCCACCCTCGCCGCGGTCGACGGGGGCGGCGACGTGGGCAAGGGCAGGGGCAGGAGCGCGGCCGCGGGTGCCACGCGAACCTGCCCGGCCAGCCCCAGCCAGCGGCTCGCCGCGACGGGCTGATCGTCCACTACGCGCCCGCCATCAAGCCACACGACGCGGGTGGCGATGGCGGCGACAAGCTCGGGATCATGACTTGAAAACACCGTGGTGGTCGAGCGCCTTCGGATGGCCTCGAAAAGTCCGGCGAGGCTGGCGGGGTCCTGACCGCTGCCGGCCTCATCCAGCACCAGCACGTCGGGAGACGCCGCGACCGTCGACGCGACCGCAAGGCGCAGGCGCTGCCCCCGCGAGAGCGCCTGAGGGGCGCGGGTGCCCAGCCCAGCGAGGCCAAAGTCCGCGAGGATCGTGAGATCCGCTGCAGCCCCCCACTCTTCTGGAGCGTACGCCAGCTCCGCAGCCACGGTCCGGGAGAACAGGACAAGGTCAGCGTTCTGCGGCACCTCGATGACCGACCCGACGCGAAGAATGGCCCCCAACATCGGGCTGAACCGCTCCGAAAGGAGACCGATCAATGTCGACTTGCCCGCTCCATTTCCACCCACAATCGCGACCCTCTCGCCCTCACGGACCAAGAAATCGACGCCGTGAACCCCGCGCGCTCCGTCGTACAGGAACGTCACTTGCCGGAGGTCCAGCAGCGGCCGGGCTGCGTGAACGACCGGATCTCCAGCTGGAGCGGGCGCGGGACGTTCCACGTGGAACACTGCGCGGTCAGGTGGCCGCCCCCCCATCGTAACGACCCGATCCGCGCAGGCCAGTAGTCCGAGCCGGTGCTCGACGAGCACCACGGCCACGCCCTCGTCGGCCACCGCCCGCAGCACCCGGACCACGGCCCGCGCACCCTCGGGATCGAGCTGGCTGAGCGGCTCGTCCAGCAGCAGCACTGAAGGCTCGGCCGCGAGCGCGGCAGCCAGAATCAGGCGTTGCCGCTCACCCCCGCTGATCTCCCGTGGGTCACGATCCTCGAACCCCGCCAACCCCACGCGCGCCAGAGCCGGGCCCACCCGGTCCGCTGGGAGCCCTGCGCTCTCCAGCGCAAACGCGACCTCTCCAGCGCAAGTGCCCGCGAGAATGCAGTCGTCCACCTCCTGACCCACAAACCCGAGCACCCGCACGCGCTCTCCGCCGCTCAGGGCGCCTGGGTCCCGACCACAGACGGTGACCGAGCCTGTCATACGCCCGTGCCCGTGACGTTGGACCAGCCCCGCGATCATCCGAACCACGGTGGACTTTCCGGAACCAGTCGCGCCGGCCAGAACCACCAGCTCACCGCCCGCCACCCGGAGGCTGAACGGACCCACGCCGCCGCCGCTCGGGAACTGGTACACGGCCGCATCAACACATATCAGATGTGTCATGCATCCACCTCCCTCAGGCTCTCAGCGAAGGGCACCGCCAACCTACAGGCGAGCAGGACGTACAAGAAGCCAGGAAGCCCGACCTGGAGCGCGATGTACCAGCTCGCGAACGTGAGCCGGTACATCACGGTGTGGAGCCAGAGCCCGCACAGCGTCAGCAAGGCGTTCGACAGCCCCAGCGCGATGGACAGGCGAAGCACGGTGAGCGGCTGGCCGCGTGTCAGCCCCGAGATCCACGCGAAGCCCTCTCCGAGCGCGATGGCGACCCCGGTGTAGAGCAGATCGGGGGCGCTGATCGCACCGGTGAGCACACCCCGTCCCATCCAACCGCACAGCACCGACAAGGCCAACGCGCCCGGTCGAGGTTGGAGCTGCAGCAGCGTGGCGATGAGCACGGTGCGACCAGCATCGTAGAGGATCCCTGTGAACAAGGTCGCGAACGGCCCGAGGACCGCCCCCGCGGACATAGAGACCACGTCCGTAGCGGTCGAGACCACAAACAGCGCAGTCCCGAACAGCGCGTTGACCATGAGGTCCGTCGTGGACGCCCGGCGCAGCCACCCCGGAAGGGTCCACGCGGTCCACGCCAGCCCGGCGACACTCAGGATGAGCGTGGCCACAAAGCCGCCCGATGAGACAGCGTCCCCCCGGCGCACCGCCAGGGGCAGGACCGTGGAGGCCAGCACGGTGGGGCTGCCGAGCGGCGTCACCTCCGCATGCAGGTCGTAGACACCGGACTCGACTCCGATGGTGTCGACGAAGACCGGGAGGACCGCGCGCGACTCCCCACCGGCCGGCACCCGCAGGAGCGCGGTGGTTCGTCCCGTGCCCCCGTCAGCCGAGCGGAGCCGCGGTCGAAACGTCGCAGCCGGCTCTGCGCCGTCGGTCACCCAGGTAGCGACGACGAGATCGATCGGCACCGGCCCCTCATTTCGGACGGGCACCGCGACAAACGACCAGGGCTCCTCCACCGCCCGCCCACGCACACCGCTGCCCGTCTGCGCCAGCACGCGCTCCCACACCGGGGACGGCAGGGCCACAGCGTCCGTTGGGCGCCCCAGGTCCCGCGTACCGTTCTGCTCCGCCGGGAAGACGAGGGGATCGAGCGTGAGCGCGGCGCCCGCCCCAGACACGTCACGGTGAACCGCCACCAGCGTAAGCTCCAGATCCCCGATGTGAAGCACACGGTCACCGGTCACCGGCACAGCGAGCAACGCGCGGCTCCCCGGCGCCGGGAGGTGGACCGCACCCAGTCCAGTCGGAACGTCCACCGCAGCAGCCCCAGCCGTGAGCCGGACGAAGATCGTCGCGGAAGGCCCCCACAGCGGAACCTCCATGCGACCTGCCGCTGGAGCCCACTCGGCGCCCGGGGCCGGCTGCACCTCGGCGGTCCAGGCCCCCGGCTCCGGGACCGCCACCGTGACCGAGACACGCTGCTCCTCGTCGCCCACCCAGCCAACTACATGGACGACGACGTCGCCTCGGGGCTCCACCACACCGACGAAGACCTCTGATGCTGGCGTAGCAAGCGCGTTCACCACGAGAAGCTCGCCATCCACCGTCTCAATCCGAACGATCGACACAGGACTCGAGGCGCGAAGCTCGACCCCGTCCCCGACCCACTCCACCCCGACCACGAGTGGCCCAGGCTGAGAGCACCCCACCCCGAACAGCACGCCGGCAGCAGCGATCCAACCCGCGGGCTTCACCGAAACACCGTGACCTGGTAAGCACCGGCGACCGTGCCATCGCCCCTACGGTAGGGCGCCTCAGCGATGGCAATCCAGCCGCCGTCCGGCCCGAAGACCGGCCGGAAATCCGCCGGACCGGACGTGGAGCAGGTCGTGATCCAGTCCCCGGTGTCCGCGGCGAGCACGATCGCGCCGAAGAGGTCGGTACGGCTGTCCGAGTCCCGCGGCCCGGCGGCCACCAGCAGCTCCGCGCGGTCAGGCGAGAGCACAATGCCCCCCACGGAGTGACGAACGGAGCGATCCCAGCGCGGCTTACCGTCTGGAAATACAGCATGCACGGTATTTTCTGCCGGGTGAGCTGCCGGAGGGCGGGCCGCGGGATCGGCGCTCCCCCACGGGATGTTCGTCCCGGTCGTAAGATACCAGACCCCTTCGGGACCCGCGACCGCGTAGCCGACCCCAACCCCAACCGGAACCCCGGCGGTGTCCACCGGCACCCCAGGCCCGATCTCCGCTCGGCTTGAGCCGTCGTCGGCGAGCAAGAACCCACGACCGTCCCCGAGCCCCGCGAAGGCGTAGTCAGGCCCCCGAACAACCGCCTCCCAGAAGAACACCTCAGAGAACCAGGGCGAGAGGGGCGAAAACGTCCGAGTCCAGCGCGGCGTGAGCGTCTCCAGATCGAGGTCCACAAGCCCACCCACCGGTAGCTCTGCCGGAGCGGGCCCGTCGGCGGACCGTGAGACTCCGACCAGCACGTCACCGGCTCCCTCCTCGGACACGGACGGGAAAAGGAACACGGCGTCCGCCGCACCGCCCACTGGGAACGCAGCCACGACCGCCCCATCGCCCGACAGCCGCCAAATGCGCGAACGGTTCCGCCGCACGCCGTCCACCGTCCATCCGTGCGCCCCCGCCACGATCAGGCCGCCACCCACGAGCGGCTTGACGGCGTAAGCCCCAGGCAACGAGTACCGGCCGTACATGGTATCCGTCGCCGGCAAGGTGCTCGCGTCGATGTCGTCCGCGAGCCGCACCTTCCAACGCTCGTTGAGGGTAGCGGGGTCGAGAGCGTAGAGGAACGCGTCCGGCGACTGCTCCCCAACGAACAGCGTGTCTCCATCGGCGCTGAACGCGACCTGCTTCACCGCGCCCTCCGCCAGCCTCCGTGACGCCACGACCTCGCCACGCGGCACGCGGATCACATCCACCCTCCCTTCGACCGTGCCAAGCGCGAGGAGCGAGCCGTCGGGTGAAAACTCCATCGAGACCCCCGCGGGCGGGACTCCCTGCTCCGCGTCCGAGCGGCGGTCCTCCAGAAGGACATGCATGACCGGCCGACACTCCGGCATGCGCGGAGCGACCGCGCCGTCCACCACCTCACCCGGGGTCCACGCGCGAACCTCAATCGAACCATCGGAGCGCAACACGGCGCCGCGCAGAAAGTGCGCGGTTGAAGGGTCCGGCTGAGGCCCCCCACAGCTGAGTACGCCCAACATCATCACCGCCAGTAGGACGCCAAGCCCACTGACACACCTCGATATGTGTTGAGCCCCACTCACTCGAGGTCACCCCATGCGGTGTACCAGGCGGCGCAATCGCCCCCGTCGATGATCGCCTGTCGGGCGGCGCATTGCGCACCGCCGTCGAGTTGGCGCTCCTCCCAGGCGTAGGTGGCACACCAGTCCACGAAGTCCAGCTCGGAGGTGAAGCCCACCGAGGTCCCCCATTCGAGGCCGTTGTCCTCAAGACAACTCTCGAATTTGGACTGAGCGTGTACACAGAGCGTATCGCAGGCGTCCGTCGGCGCGAGCAGCGCGCAGGCCGGTGTCGCCACGACGGCGCAGACCCCGACCAACAGCCAGCCCCAACGTTGCGGGCTGCACGACGGAGACCTGCACGCCGTCACGGCTGCACGGAGACCGCGATGGAGCTCGGGGCCAGCGCTGAGAGCACCGCTGCTCCCGTCGTGCAGCCAGCGGCGTCGACAGGTACGAAGCCGACATCGGGGGTTGCCCCGCTGGACCCGTAGCCATACCCCACAGCGGCCCAGATGCTCCCTTCCGGCGTGGCCGCCATCGAGCCAATGTAGGCGTTGCCAAGGTCCTTCGTCACCATCGACCAGTCGCTGACATCGATGCAGAGCAGCGACCAGACTGAGCCGTCGTTGATCGAAGAGACGAGGTAACCGTCGCTTCCGACGATTCCGCCGAGGTTGTACCCGAGGTCCGCTTCGGTCAGCAGAGGGCCGGTCAGGATGTCGTCGCTGGTATCGAAGGTGTAGAGTCCGCCGTCCAGATCGGGGCCACTGTAGTCGGCGTTGAAGAAATTCCCGCCGGTAAGCACCACACCGTCCGCGTTGAACGGGTCGGCCTGCATCAAAGGGTTCGGGCCGACGTCCCAGGAGTCCACCACCTGCCAGGTGCTGCAGTCGACCTTCGCGAGTGTGCCGCTGCCGTCCGCGGAGACGTAGAATTCAAGCTGGTTCATGGCCACGTAGAGGTAGCCGTTCGGGGCGACGAACATCGAGTCCGGCTCGGGGCTGCCGTCGCGGTCGGCGAACGCGGACAGGTCTACCGAGCCGGTCTGAAGGCCGGTAGAGCGGTCGTAGACCCCGAGGCCGTCGGTCGCGTAGAGCGAGACCACGACGGACCCGTTGCACTCCACCACGTCGACCGGGTTTGAGCTGTCCCCGGTGGAGAACTCGCCACCCGGACCGGGCGCGGAGAAGTTAAGGTTGTCGAACCGTTGAACGGTGTTTTCAGTGGACCGGTTGAGCACGTAAACCGAGTTCCCGATCGTGCGCACCGCAGCATCGGACGAGACCGGGAGGACGCTGTCGGTCAAGACACCGTCCTTCGAGAGCGTGACCAGGGCGCCCGTCGTGTAGTCGGTGGTCGTGGCCACGACGGTGTAGTTGACGTCGGCGTCCGTGTCGGTGTCGGTGTCCGAGTCCGTGTCCGTGTCGGTGTCCGTGTCGGTGTCCGTGTCGGTGTCCGTGTCGGTGTCCGCGGGCGGCCCAGCGGTGTCGTCGCCGACCCGCGGATCACAGCCGCTAAGACCGGCCGCGACGAACAGCAGGACGGAAGAGGAAAGCAGGTCGGTGATCAACGAGGTTTTGGAACTAAAGCGTCGCATTGAAATACTCCTTCATGGGATTACAGAGCCTTCCCATCGCGCCGTGACCATCACGGTGCGACCGGGGAGGGGGTAGCCGACAAAGTCGGTCAGGGGCTTGACGACGAGCGTGTCATCGCCGGGATCGAGGGGATTCCGGTCGACGGCCATGCCGCGGACATTAAAAAGGTTCAGGATGGAGGCCTCAACAGTGGGCAGCGCACGGGAGACCCGCACCGAGGCCGCGACCGAATGCAGGTCCCGCGGTGCCGTCGGAATCTGGTTGGCCTCGTCCTGAAAGGTAGCCGACGTATAGGACCACGAGTGGGACAAGGACAGGCGGTCCAACCATCTCGCAGACATGGACAACGATGTGGTCTGTGACACGTCCAGCGGCGCGACATTCGGGAGCGCATTGTTGCTGTAGGTCGGGCTTGAATCGAGGTTTCTGGCGAGGATCTGGGTCACAGCGGAGTCCGATCGGAGCGCGAGGCCCAAGCCGCCGAGGTGTCCATCCAGACCCAACGACAGCCCTCCCTCGAGCGACCGAAAGTAGGCTTCGTCGAGGTTGACGGCGTGCTCCGTCTGCTGGGAGTTTGGCACGTAGGTGATGAGGTCGTGGACCCGCTGCCGCGCGTACGCGAGGTCCGTGCCGACGGTGAGCGGGCCCACCCGGGTGTCCGCGACGCGGGCACCCGCCTCCAGCCCGAACCCGCTCTCGGCCACCAGATCCGTGTTCCCCACGAGCAGGCCCTGATCCCCGAACAGCTCGTTCAGGTCCGGCGCGCGCTTATAGAGTCCGGCGCTGCCACGGAAGGTCAACGGGCCCCAGGGGGTCCAGCTGGCCGCGCCGCGCGGGAGCAGGTGAACGTCCAGGTCCTCGGTGCCCGGCGACACGGCAAGATCGCCAAACGGCACCTCACCCAGCAGGTGATTGTCGAGCACGTCAAGCTGGAGGATCGGCGAGAGGGTGATGGACCCGATGCCCACCGGGAGGACTGCGTCGCCCGACAGCGCCAGTGTCAGGGCCTGCCGGCTGCGCTCGCCGTCCGTCGCACCCGTAGCCCCGCCGTTCTCGTCGGCCTGGGTCAGATCGAAGCCGGTGTAGACATCGTCGCGGGCGCGGACCAGCAGACTCGCGGTCAACCATCGCGCCGGAGCCAGCACGGTGTCCACCTGCGCGCCGCCGGTGTTCCAGACGCCGCGGGTCCACGCACCCCCGACCCCCAGCTCCGCGAGCGGATCATTCAGCGTCTCGTCCCGGTGGAGCCACCACAGTCGGGGCCGAACACGCCAGAGCACCTGTGGCCCGGTGACCGAGGTGCGGCGCACCGCGGCCACCGCGCCAACGAAGTCCGCGTCGAACACCAGCAGGTTCCGGGCCCCCGCCCAGATGGCGGCCGAGGCCGGGTTGGAGATGGTCCCGGTGAGCTCCTCGTCGGTCCAGGTCGGCGTGTCCAACAGCGTGAACGACGCTGTGCCGAGCCGAGTGCGCACCCTCGCGACCCCGCTCGCACGGTCGATCCGGTTGTGCTCGCGCCGCGGCGTGCGGTCGTCGAGCCGGTTGTACTCCGTGCCCTGATCGTCAAAGTACGGCCAGTTGCCGTCGGTGTGGAGCTGATCGAAGGTGAGCAGGACGTCGGTCATCCCAACGGCCCGCCGGGTCGCGCCCCACGAGTGCAGGGTTCCCCACGAGCCGGCCGAGATCCCGAGGGCGGCCGGCGATGCCGTCGCGGAGCCGGATGCCGTGAGCAGGTCCACTACACCCCCCATCGCGGCGGAGCCGTACCGCGCAGGCGCGAAGCCGCGGTACACCAGCATGCGGGAGAACGTAGCGACGGGGAGGGACGCGAGATCGACCACGCTGTCGCCGTTCGGGTTGAGCGGGACACCGTCGAGGAAGATCTCGACCTGTTGAAACGTCGAACCACGCAGGCGCACCGCCGAAAAGTCCCCCAAACCACCCATCTTGCGAACGGTCGTGCCCGGCACCCGGTCCAGAACGCCTGCGAGGCTCGTGACGCCGGCGACGTCCGGCCCGAGCGGGACCGAGGTCACCGTCGCGGACGCCGAGCCGGGCGGGGCGGCTTGGACGTCGACGGTGGCATCCGCCTCGTCGGGCCGATCACCAACGTCCTCCCCGAAAGCGTCCGGCGCAAGCGCGAACACCCGGTGGGCGATGAGAGCGGCGATGAGGGCAAAAGGGACCACGAACCATCCGGCCATCCCTGTGGAGAGGGACGTCACCGGAGGTTCGTGAAAACACGCTACCGCACAGCACGCCCCATCACGCACCCCGAAGGACGGCGGCTAAAGAACGTCGAGGCCGGTCTCCTGACTCTCGGATCGTCCGCGACCTCTCCGCCTTCCCAGGAAACCCCAGTGGCGTGTTGCTGGTCTTTTGGACTTGCAACAAGGAGAGACGCGTACCCGATGACAGTGGCGGGGGCCGTGCTGGATTTAAACCAGCTTCCCGTTTCACCGCGCGCTGCGCGGCACCTGGACGTCACGTAAGTTGGGGAAAGAACCCACAACTGGTAACGCGACCCGGGCGGCAGGCAATGCCGGCAGGACTACGGAAGGCGCGCTGCGGCACCGCCACGGTGGCCGAGCCGAGTGGGTAGGATCCGCCCTCCGCCGATCCTACCCACTACAGGCCCACGCAGAGATCCAGGATCTCCGCGACGACGCCGGGATCGGCGAGGGTGGCGAGATCCCCGAACTGCTCACGTTCACCCTCCGCGATCTTGCGGAGGATCCGCCGCATGATCTTGCCGGACCGGGTCTTCGGGAGGCCAGGAACCAGGATGACCTGATCCGGCATCGCGAACGCGCCGATGGCGATCCGCACCTGGGCCTGGAGGTCCGCTGCCGAGGCGTTCATGTCCGCCCGGGTGACGACGTACGCCCGGATGCCGGTGCCCTTGAGCTCATGCGGGTAGCCGACGACCGCGGCCTCAACGACCGCGGCATGCTCGATGAGCGCGCTCTCCACCTCTGCGGTGCCAATGCGGTGCCCGGACACGTTGAGCACGTCATCCACCCGGCCGGTGATCCAGTAGTTTCCGTTCTCGTCGCGCCGGCATCCATCTCCGGTGAAGTAGTACCCGGGGTAGGCCGAAAAGTACGTCTGAACGAACCTCGCGTGGTCACCGAAGATCGTGCGGGCCTGCCCGGGCCAGGTGCCCGCGAGGCACAGGTTCCCCGACACCGGATGGCCCGGGGAGCTGTTCCCGTGGACCTCCCGACCGTCGGCGTCCATGAGCAGCGGCCGGACGCCGAAGAACGGCAGCGTGGCCGACCCGGGCTCCATCGGCGTGGCTCCGGGGAGCCCGGAGATCAGGATGCCGCCCGTCTCCGTCTGCCACCAGGTATCGACCACGGTGCAGCGCCCGTCGCCACACACGTCGTGGAACCAGCGCCAGACCCCAGGGTTGATCGGCTCGCCGACCGATCCGAGGATGCGGAGCGACCGGCGCGAGGTGCGGGTGACCGGCTCGTCGCCGAAGCGCATGAGCGCGCGCAACGCGGTCGGGGCGGTGTACAGGATGGTCGCGCCCAGATCGTCAACGACCTGCCAGTAGCGAGAGGCGTCCGGGTAGAGCGGCGTAGACTCGAACATGACGCTGGGGACGGCGTTGCAGAGTGGGCCGTACAGGATGTAGCTGTGGCCGGTGACCCAGCCAATGTCGGCGGTGCAGAAGTGGATGTCGGTCGGCTGAGCGTCGAACACGTAGTGGAAGGTCCGCGCCGCGTAGAGCAGGTACCCCGCGGTGGTATGCAGGACGCCTTTGGGCTTTCCGGTGGAGCCGGAGGTGTAGAGGATGAACAGCGGGTCCTCGGCGTCCATCCACTCGACCGGACAGTACGGGCGCTGGCGGCCGAGGCCGTCGGCGAGCCATTGATCCCGCCCGGGGACCATGTGCGGCTCCGCCGGCGTGTGGCGCGCGACGAGCACGTGCTTCACCACGTCGAGCCCGAGCACGGCCTTGTCCACGATGGCCTTCAGCGCGATCGCCTTGTCACCGCGCAGGCCTTCGTTGGCGGTGACGACGACGGCAGAGCCGGCGTCCAAGATACGGTCGCGCAGGGCTTCAGCCGAAAAGCCGGCGAAGACCACGGAGTGCACGGCGCCCACGCGGGCGCAGGCGAGCATCGCGAACGCCAGCTCGGGGATCATCGGAAGGTAGAGGCAGACACGGTCGCCCTTCTTGACGCCGAGCTCACGCAACAGGTTGGCGAACCGGCACACCTCGCGCAGCAGCTCGCCGAACGGGATGTGCCGGTACTCACCGGGCGCATTGGCGGCGAAGATCAAGGCGGTGCGGGTCGGATCAACGGCCGCATGGCGATCAACGCAGTTGTAGCTGACGTTCAGCTTGCCGCCGGTGAACCAGGCGATTTCAGCGGTGATTGGGTCGAACCGCATGATCTGGTCGGCCGGCCGAAACCAGTCGAGCGCAGCGGATTCGTCGGCCCAGAACGCGGCAGGGTCCTCGACGCTGCGCGCGTAGCGCTCGTGGTAGGCTTCGAGTGATGCGGTGTGGGAGGACGAATGCGGAGCTTTGGCCGGGATCATGGTCCGCCATCTACCCGATTTGTAGTGACGAGCAAAACCGCAAATTCCCGCGACTGCGCTTCCTCCGGGGCGCACGAGGATAAATCTCCCCGATGACCGACCCCGCAGCCCCGTCCCCCGCAGCCCCGTCCCCCGCAGCCCGTCGACGTCCTGATCATCGGCGGCGGCATCGTCGGTTGCGGCGCGGCGCGCGACGCCGCCATGCGCGGCCTCAAGGTCGTGCTGGTGGACGCCAGCGACATCGCCTCGGGCACCTCGTCGCGCTCGTCCAAGCTGGTCCACGGCGGGCTTCGCTACCTCGAGCAGGGCGAGTTCTCGCTCGTCTTCGAGGCGGTGAGCGAGCGCCGTGTGCTCATGGACATCGCGCCCCACCTCGTCCACCCGCTCGGGTTCGTCTTCCCCGTCTACAAGCGCTCCCGCCACGGCGTATTCACCGTCAACCTCGGCATGTGGCTCTACGACGGGCTGTCCCTCTTCCGATCGCCCAAGATCCACCGAAACCTCTCGACCGCGGAGGTCGCCAAGGAAGAGCCGGCGCTTGACCAAAAGGAGCTCAAGGGCGCGCCGCTCTACTACGACTGCTCGACGGACGACGCCCGCCTCACCCTCGAGAACGCGCTGGACGCCCGAGCTGAGGGGGCGGAGATCCACACCTGGACCAAGATGGTCGGGCTGCGCCGAGACGAATCCGGTCGCGTCCACGGGGCGCGCGTTCGCGACACCCTGTCGGGCGAGGAGCGCGACATCGACGCGCGCGTCGTGGTGAACGCGACGGGCCCCTGGTCCGACAGCGTGCGCCAAGGGCCGAAGCCCCTCCTGCGCCCCACAAAGGGGGTGCACATCGTCGTGGAGCGCACCCGCCTGCCGGTGAACAACGCGGTCGTCTGCTCCCACCCGACCGACGGCCGGGTGTTGTTCGCCATTCCCTGGGACGATCGGACGTACATCGGGACCACCGACACGGATTACACCGGCGACCCCGCGCTGGTGGCGGCAGACGCCGCCGACGTCCGCTACCTGCTGGACGCTGCAAACTCATATTTTCCGGCGTCGACGCTCACCGAGGCCGACGTGCTGTCCACATGGGCCGGCCTGCGACCGCTGATCTCCAGCGAGGGCTCCGAGAGCTCCGTCTCGCGCGAACACGAGATCCTCGTGGGAAGCGATGGGCTGATCACCATCGCGGGCGGCAAGCTCACCACGTTTCGCAAGATGTCCAAGGAGGTGGTCGACCGCGCAGTGGCGCTCCTTCGCCTGACAACGGGGGCGACCCGCGGGTCAGCCGGCAAGGGGGCGCCGGAGTACCGCGAAGCCCACACCGCCCGGAAGCCGCTGCCCGGAGCACAAGGGTGGCCTGAGGACGACGATGTCGAGCGCGTGGTGAAGTCGATCCGAGAGGCTGGGCCGGTGGACGACGCGACCGCCCGCCTGTTCGCCGCGACCTACGGGATGCGCGGGATCGACGTTGCGTCGACGATCAACGCGGACCCCACTCTGGGGACGCCGCTCATCGAGGGCCGCCCCGAGCGGCTGGCGCAGGTGGACTTTGCGGTGAAGCATGAGCTGGCCAAGACCATCCGCGACATCCTGATCCGCCGGACCCAGCTCTACTACCGCGACCATGATCAGGGCCTGGGAGCGACGGACCTCGTCGCCGACCGAATGGCAACCCTGTGCGGTTGGGACGACGCGCGTAAAACCGCGGAGGTCGAGGCCTGGCGAGAGGAGGTCTCGCGGAGCCGGGCATGGAAGACCGTCAGCGCCTGATTGCGCGGGCGAAGGGGGACTACACGTTGGAGTACGGGTTCCGGATGCGCACGAGGCGCAAGCCCCCGATCAGCTCGTCCAGACCGCGGTGGATGTCGACAGCAGTCTCGAAACCGAGCGCGCGGATACGCGAGTAGTTGACCTCGTAGTCGCGCTTGTCCTCGTCCTTCCCCACGTCCGCGAAGTAAAATTGAAAGTCGAGCTTGGTCTGGAGGATCCGGGTGATGTCCTCCTTGGTCAGGTTCATCGACTCGTGCCCGACGTTGAGGGTCATGCCCCGCGCCCCGTCCCAATTCCGGAGCAGGTGGGGGACGACGCGAGCCATGTCGTGGACGTGGATGAACGTGCGCCGGAAATGCCGCTCGTAGACCAGCAAGTAGCGATTGACCAGCGCCTGGTACGTGAAGTCGTTGATCATCAGGTCGAGCCGCAAGCGCGACGACAGGCCGAACGCCGTCGCGAACCGCAACGCGACCGTGTTCGGGCGCGCCATCGCCATGCGCTCGGCCTCGGTCTTGGTCTCGCCGTACAAGGAGAGCGGGTTGAGCGGGGTCTCCTCATCACAGACGCCAAGCACCTCGCCATAGTTGGAGCCGGTCGAGAAATTGATGAGCTTTGCGTCGGGCGGCGCGTGCTCGATCACCATGCGAGTGCCGAAGATGTTCGTGCGGCGGGCCTCGTCGGGGAGCTTCTTGCAGACCGGGTAGCCCACGAGCGCCGCGAGGTGGACCACGGCGTCGGCGCCGGCGAGCGCGAGCTTCATCGTGGCCGCGTCGGTGACGTCGCCCTGCGTGAATGTGAAATTCGGGTGGATGAAGTTTTGAAACATGCTCTCGCCACCGAACCGCAGGTTGTCGACGACGTGCACCCGGTAGCCCTCGGAGAGCAGGTGCGGGACGAGGACGCTGCCGACGTAGCCGGCGCCGCCGGTGACGACGACGCGCTCGCCGGAGCCGGGTGAGCCGAGGGACGAGGACAGGGAGGAGGAGGACGCAGGAGGCATCGGCGAAGGGTAGCACAGCGCAGCCGCCCCGAAGGTCGCCGATGATAGCCGGACGCTGTGCACCCGCTGATCGTCGCGCTCGCCACCCCGCTGGGGCACTCCGCGATCGCGGTGGTGCGCCTCTCGGGTGCCGGACTGCCCGAGGCGCTCCGCCGGGTCTGCGGCCGAACACCCACGACGAGGCGGGCCAGCCTGGTGGCCGTGCGCGACGCCGAGGGTAGGTTCGACGAGGCCCTCCTCACCTTGTTCAGCGGGCCGAACAGCTACACCGGAGAGGACGTCGCCGAGGTGAGCTGCCATGGGAACCCGCTGATCGTCGAGCGACTGCTCGGTGCGTTCATCGCCGTGGGCGCCCGCATGGCATCCCCCGGCGAGTTCACGCGGCGAGCGCTGCTGAACGGGCGGCTGGACACGATCGGCGCCGAGGCCGTGTTGGCATCGCTGCACGCGACCAGCCCGGAGGGCCTGCTCGTTGCCCGCAGCTCGGGCAAGCTCCGTGCGGCTGTGGACGGGCTCAAGGACCGCCTGCTCAACGTCGCCGCGGAGCTTGAGGCGATCCTCGACTACCCCGCAGAGGACCTTTTGTTCTCGTCGGACGCCCAGCTGGTTTGGAATCTGGATCAGGTGGCGCAGGAGGCCCGGTCCATCGCGGCCGGATGGCGCGCGGGAGCCGTGGCGCTTCAGGGCGCGCGCGTGGTGCTCGTCGGGCGCGTGAACGCGGGCAAGTCGAGCCTGTTCAACGCGCTGCTGGGGGAGACGCGGGCCATCGTATCGCCCGTGGCGGGCACGACGCGCGACGTGGTCGAGAGCGTGCTGGTCCTGCCGGGCGGGCGGGTGGTATTGATGGACACCGCTGGCGATCGGCCGTCCGCGGGGGGCGATGACGGCCCGGTCCGCCCCGACGACATCGAGCGAGCGGGGATCGTGCTCGGGAGCGAGGCCGCGGCGGGGGCGGACCTGCGGATCGTGTGCGTGGCGGCGACAGACGCGGAGCCGGCCGAACGGGTACCAGCAAGCCGGCCAGGCACGCTGCTGGTCGCCACCAAGCTGGACCGAGGGACGCCGGGCTTCGCCCACGACTACGCGGTGTCCAGCGTGACGGGCGAGGGGATCGACGCGCTGCGAGGCGCGATCCTCCCCGCGATCACCGGACAGGTGGACGCCGGCTGCATCGTCAGCTCAGCGCGCCAACGCGACGTGCTGCTGGCGATCGCCGATGCCGCCAGCAACGCGGCCCGGGCGCTGCCACCCGCTGGGCCCGCCGTCGCGGTGACCGAGTTGATGGCCGCGATCCGGCACGCGGACGCCCTCACCGGACAGGACTCGGACGAGGAGGTCCTGAACCGTCTGTTCGCACGGTTTTGCGTTGGGAAGTGACCGCTGAGCGTTTTTGAGCGCAGCGAGCCAGGGTTGCCTCCGTAGAGCCCCCCCGACCGGCTACATTCAACACATGGAGCCCTCCCTCTACAGCGCCATGGCCACGTCAATCGCGGAGCCGCCGGTGGTGCGCGTGCGGGAGGACGGCATCCGAATCCTGCGGCTGCGGGGCCCCGCCGACGCCGAGCCCTGGCGCGCGGCCTTCGCAGGCGCCTATCAGGCGATCTGGAGCGAGCCGCCGTACGACGAGCGGTTCTTTCCGGACGAAGCTGAGGGCATCCTCTTGCGTGCGGTGCGCCTGCCCGACCATGTCACGCTGCTCGCCGTGCGTGAGAGCGGCATCGTCGCCGGGTTCGGAATCGCCTACCCTGTCCAGGCCAAGAGCGACGTGGCGCGGGACATTCGCGGCCTGCTTCCAGTCGAAGATACATTCTACTTCGCCGAACTTGGCGTACTTGAGAGCTACCGGAGGAGCGGGCTCGGGCAGGAGCTGGTGCAGCTGCGGCTCGACCTCATGGACAAGGCCCGGTACCACCATGTCCTGCTGCGGACGAGCGCCAGCCGGAACGCCAGCTACGAGATGTACCTCCGGCTCGGGTTCGAGGACACCGGCGTGTACATGGAGGTCAAGTCCCGAAAGAACGACGGCAGCCAGCGGACGGACCGTAGGTTGTTCCTGTCGAGGGTCGTCGGCAAGGATGGCTGAGCGATCGCCGCCAGGAGAGGCGCAGGCGCTACTTGTGCCGGAAGGTGATTCGACCCTTGCTCAAATCGTACGGAGATACCGCCACCGTGACGCGATCTCCAAGCACCACGCGGATGCGGAACCGCCGCAGTTTGCCAGCAAGGTGCGCGTGCACCTCGGTGCCAGCGTCGGTCTGGACGAGGAATGCTCCGCCGGGGAACACCTCTTTGATCACGCCGTCGATTTCGATGAGGTCGTCACTTGCCAAGCAGTACTCTGGGAGGTGCGCGGGCTAACGCCTGCGTCCAGCTTCCGCAAGCCGCGGTACCGCGGCTTGGACCTTGAGCGGGGCCCCGTCCCACCCACTCCGCCCCTCAGGTGTGGAGGCAGACGGCATGGCTCGCGATGCTCACGGCATGGTGCTCCCAGCCACCCCCAATGTGACGAACTTGGTGGCCGGCTTGGACCGGGATGCTGCCGGGCCCCGAGCGATCTGTCACGGGCCGTGGTCTCGTCATCAGACCATCCGGCGGTACACGATGCGCACCTCCGGCACACGCTGATCGGGCCAGTAAACCTCGCTCTGCAGCGTCTCCCCGACCTGTGACCACACGACGGCGGGGGTGTTGGGCGGGGTCACCCAAACTACACCGTCGAGCGAGAGCTCAACCGCGTACTCGGCGACCAGGGCGGGCGCCATCAGATGCACGACGCGCACCTGCGCGGTGGCGACGTCGAAGCGGTAGAAACAGACATCTTCGTGCGGCTCGCCGGCCGCGCCTGCCACGGGGCCCACCCGCTCCCAGACCTCGATCTGCGTGTCGCCGAGCACTGCGCGAACCCGGAGCGTCGCCTCAACCGGCTCACCATGAGCCGTTCCCTCGCCCCGCCACTCACCCACCCAGGCCAACGCAGGTGCCAACCCCACGCGCGCAACGGCCAGATTCCGCTCCCAGTCGCTCATCGGGCGCATGCAAGGTCTGCTGCGCTCAACCCGACCACCCGACCGCCTCCCGCGCAGCCTCGGGCAACGGGGTGCCCTGCCAGTCCGGCATCCACGCGCGGGTCTGGCGCTCGTCGAGAAACAAGCTTCCCTCCCACGTGTACAGCACCTCGGCGAGCAACCTGTGCTCCGACCCGACGAGGGCCCGAGCCCGGATGAAAGCGTGCGGGAGCCAGCGCGCACCGGGACTCCCCAGCGCCCTGGCCCACTCTGCGGCATTGGCCACCAAATGACCGTGCAGCGCGTAAACCTCCAGCGGGGATTGCGGCGCCAGATCGGGGTCGGCGAGCTCCTCCGCGGTCCGAAGCGGCTTTGGAAGAGGCGCCCCAAGGAGCGCCCGGACGCCTAAACGCGCGAGGTCGGGGAGATAGGTGAAGCTGTGCCCCACAGACCGGTTCCCTGGCCAGGGGATCGCCGCCTTCGCCTTGGCGCAAGAGACCATTCGGGCTGCGGGCCACGCGATCGCACCCGGGCCGAAGGTGTCCCCCGCCCGTACCACGATGACGCGGTTGCCCGACAACTCCGCCAGCTGAGAGTAGGTCGCCTCGATCGCGTCGCGGAGCCGGCCCGGCTCGCAGCGCTTGTCGTTCACGTCGGCCAGCGGCGGATCCGCCGGCAGCGGGACGTCGTAGATGACCTTGAACCCGTACAGGTTGCTCGGAAACAACACGGCCGCGCCGGTCTGTTCGGCTGCCGCGCAGATGTTGTCGGCCAGCTTCACCAGATCGCGATGCCAGCGGTGCATCGGCAGCTCAAGGCCCGCAGTGATGCTGGCGCACGGGCCGCCGGCAGCCGCTCTGGCCACGGCGGAGGGGTCCTCCCAGTCGGCATCGACGGTGCGCACCTCCTCCCCTGCGGCGCGCAGCGCGGCGACGGCGGCGCGGCCGAAGCAGGACTGAGATCCCACGACAACGTGCACGCTACTCCTGAAGGGTGACGGCCACCCGGACGAGGTTCCCGACGTTGCGGGGAAGGCGGGTCCGGGCGATCTCGCGTTCCATGCAGATGCGCGCGGGCTCGAAGTCGTAGTTCAGGAGCGCGACGTGGCTCACCGCCCCGTCTGGCTGGACGGTCGCCTCGACGGCCAGGTAGGGGGGTGTTTTGCACACGCGCTCGGCCTTCACCCCCGATACTCCGAGCGCAGCTGCGACCATCTCCCAATCGCGGTGAACCACCGGATCGGACTCCTGACCCGTGAGCGAAGGGGGGCCGGCGCCGAGCAGGACCCACGCAATGCCCCCACCAACGACCGCCAGCAAGCCTCCGCCGCCGAGCACACCGACCACACCCACGCCGAAGAGCGCGCCACCCCGGCTCGGAGCCGGCTCCTCCGGAAAGGGAGTCGAGCGCAGGTCAGGCGCAAGCCGCAGCTCCTGACGGGGTCGGAACGGCTCAGGTCGGGTCGGGGATTGGGCTACGACCGGCGCGAGCACCACGGGCGCCCCCACCACAGGAGCGGGCGGGCGGTTCAGCCGCTCCAGCACCGGGTCGCGCAAATTGATGACAGGCAGGGGCGGCGGACCCCCCGGGTCGGCGGTCCCCGCTGCGGGATCGGGTACGAAAGCGTCGGGCGACGCCGGCCCACCGCGGGCTCGCTCATCGGCGCCCTGACGAGCGCCGACGGCCCCCGGTCCCACATCGAGGGGGAATGGGTCGAGCATCCCTGAGGAGATCGTGGGAGTGCTGGTCGGCAGGTCGCGCGGCGCGGCAACTGGGATATGGTTAGGGTCACGCTCGGCCGCGATGTCGGCCAGCCGGCGGTCAAAGTTGGCGAGATCGCAGCGGTCGCCTGGCTCCACGGACATAGCGAGCGCGAGGGTGTCCTCCATCCAGCGGCGCAGGTGCGGCGGCGCGTTGAGCTCGGCCAGCTTTACGGGCAGGTGCAGGATGAGCTGCTCCCGCATGCCCTCAGGGTCGAGTTCTCCCATGAAATCCGCGACCGGGCGCGTAGTCATGCAGAAGTACAACACCGCCCCGAGCGCGTAGATGTCAGCGGCGGGCTCCGGCGTGAGCCCCTCGAACTGCTCAGGCGCGGCGTACTGCGGCGTCCCGATAAACACGCCGACCCTGGTCAGCTTGTCCCCGACCCCGCCCGCGACCTTGGCGATCCCAAAGTCCGCCACCTTGAGGTCGGGGATGGTGTCAGCGCTGACCTGCTTCACCAGCAGCACGTTCTCCGGCTTCAGATCACGGTGGACCACCCGCTGTCGGTGGGCGACCTCCAGCGCCCAACAGATCTGCCGACCGATGTTGGCGGTCACCGGGATCGACAGGGCCCCTACACGGCGAATGTGGTCAAGCAGGCTCCCGCCGGCCTCGAAGCGCGTCACCAGATAGGGCGAATGGCCGGTCCGGTGCACGAACCCCCTACACTCGACGATCTGCGCGTGGTTCAGCCCCTGAAGGATCTGAGCCTCTGTCGCCAGCCTACGCAGGTAAGGCCCTTGGTCGCGCTGCTGGTAGAGCAGCTTGACCGCCAGCAGCGGCCCGACCTCCTCATTCCGCGGACCGATCTCCCGGGTGAGGTACGTCACGCCCGCACCGCCGATCGCCAATCGCTGGCGAATTCTATAGGTGCGATCTATAGTTTCGCCGGGCTCAAGGATCTCCCCCCAGCCGGACTGCGGACGCACGGTCCGACAGGACAGGTTCGGGCAGCGATCAACGTCGATGGTGAAGGTCGTGAGACAGCGGCTGCAGTAGCGGGTACGGGCGGACATGGGTGACTCCGTCACGTAACTCACACGAATTTCAGGTGGCGATCCGCTTGCATTTCCGGGAGACTTCATCTACGGTGCGGTCGATCATCGGAGCCTCTATGCGCATCAGCACACTCTCTTCTTTCCCTCTCCTCCTCGCCGCAGGCTGTGGCATCGACAACGGGCTGATCACCAAGCAGGATCCCGACGCCAACCAGCCGGTGATCGACGTCTCGCCGGAGAGCCTCAGCTTCGCCGACGTGGAGATGGGCGCGTCCGCCACTCAGCTGTTCACCGTCACCAGCGTCGGGACCATCGAT
>SHYV01000018.1 GCA_009692605.1 Myxococcales bacterium | reverse complement strand
GCCGTGTAGGTCGCGCCGCCGCTCTTCGCGAGCACCTTGGTGATGGCCGCGGTGAGTGACGTCTTGCCATGGTCAACGTGGCCGATGGTGCCGATGTTGACGTGCGGCTTGTTGCGCTCGAATTTAACCTTGGCCATTGCGATGCTCCTTACGAGAAACGGGAAGTCGGGGTTCGCCAGCGGCGAGAAGGAAACTGAAGACTCAGTAGCCGCGAAGCTTGACGACGATCTCGTTGGAGAGCGTCGGAGGGACGTGGGAGTAGCGGTGAAACTGCATCGTGAAGTCGGCGCGCCCTTGGGTGGCCGACCGGAGGTCGGTTGCGTAGCCGAACATCGAGGAGAGGGGGACCTCCGCCTCGATCACCTGCACACCCGTACGGGCATCCATGTGGGTGATCGACCCGCGGCGACCAGACAAGTCACCGAAGACGGCGCCCGTATACTCCTCTGGGACAGAAATTTCAAGCTTCATGATCGGTTCGAGCAAAATTGGTGCGGCAGCGCGCAGCGCCTCGCTCACAGCAAGGGATCCCGCGATGCGAAAAGCAATCTCAGAGCTGTCGACTTCGTGGAACGAGCCGTCGTAGATCTCGACGTCCACATCGGTACAGGGGAAGCCTACGAGGACGCCACGCTCCAGGGCCTCGCGACAACCATCCACCGCGGGCTTGATAAACTCCTTCGGGATCACACCTCCGCGGGTAACGTCGCGCACGGTATGCCCCGCACCGATGTCGTTCGGCCGAACGCGAACCTTGCAATGGCCGTACTGGCCTTTCCCACCGGTCTGGCGTTTGAAGATGCCTTCGGCTTCAGCCTGACGGGTGATCGCCTCGCGGTAGGCCACCTGCGGCTTGCCGACCTGACAGCCGACCTTGAATTCGCGGTCCAGTCGGTCCCGGATAATGTCGAGATGAAGCTCGCCCATGCCCGAAATCAGAGTCTGCCCACTGTCCTTGTCGACGCGCACCCGAAACGTCGGGTCCTCATCGGCCAACTTCTGCAGGGACGCGTTCAGCTTGTCCTCATCCGCCTTCGTCATCGCCTCGATCGCCATCGAGATTACCGGCTCGGGGAAGGTCATCGATTCGAGGACGATGGGGTGCTTCTGGTCGCACAGCGTGTCACCGGTGGCGACGCTGCGCAACCCCGCCGCCGCCACGATGTTCCCTGTAGTCGCGTGGGTGATGTCCTCGCGCTGATTCGCGTGCATCTGGAGGAGGCGCCCGACCCGCTCACGCTTGCCCGTGCGCGGGTTCAAGGCCACCGTCCCGGCCTCCAGGCTCCCGGAGTAGACACGAAGGTAGGTCAGGGATCCGACGAACGTGTCGGTCTGGATCTTGAATGCGAGGGCGCAAAAAGGTTCTTCTGCTGACGCCTTTCGCAGCAAGGTCTGCCCGACGTTGTCAGGGTCTTTCCCCTGTACGGCAGGCAGGTCCAACGGTGACGGGAGGTAGTCGACGACCGCATCGAGCAGCGGCTGCACGCCGCGCTTCCGAGCTGCCGTCCCGCAGAACACCGGCACGACGCGGCCCGAGAGGGCAGCCCGCCGAGCAGCCCGCTTCACGATCTCAACCGGAACCAGCTTGCCCTCTATGTAGAGCTGCATCAGCTCGTCGTCCTCGCCCGCGATGGCGTCGAACAACACTTCGCGCGCCCTCGCCGCGTCGTCGACGCGGTCGGCCGGGATCGCGGACTCTACGAACGCTGTCCCAAGCTCATCGCCGGGTGTCCAGGTCAGAGCGACCTCGCGAACGAGATCGATGACTCCGACGAAGTGCTCCGCTTCCCCGAGAGGCAGCTGAAATGGGATCGGATTGGCCCCGAGGCGGTCCCGAATCGTCCCTACGGCCGCCATGAAGTCGGCCCCGGTCCGGTCCATCTTGTTGATGAACGCGAGCCGAGGAACATGGTAGCGCTCGGCCTGCTTCCAGACAGTCTCCGACTGCGACTGCACGCCCTCCACTGCCGTAAAGACCGCGACGGCGCCGTCGAGCACCCGGAGGCTGCGTTCAACCTCCATGGTGAAGTCGACGTGTCCAGGGGTGTCGATGAGGTTGATGCGGTGTGATTTCCAGTGGCAGGTCACCGCCGCAGACTGGATCGTGATGCCGCGCTCACGTTCCTGTACCATCCAGTCCGTGCTGGTATTACCGGAGTCCACGTCGCCCATGCGGTGCGAAACACCGGTGTAGAACAGGATGCGCTCGGTGAGCGTGGTCTTCCCCGCATCAATGTGGGCCATGATGCCGATGTTGCGGAGTATGGCGAGATCGGGGGCCATGGGAATGGTCCGACGAGAGGCCGTCTACATAGTTCCTGCCTCTGCGGTGCTCTTGCCTGTCCCGGGAACAAGTCATGGTTCCTGTGTGCGAGGGCTAGAGCGGGCCCGTATTGGGCTCCGGTTCGGCGGGTATCAGTAAGGCGGAAAGCTCGGCGATTGCTCCGGTTTGTGGTGAGCGGGTTCGTTGGCGGCCCGGTCGCTACCGGCCCGCCGACTGAGACTACCAGCGGTAGTGCGAGAACGCCTTGTTCGCTTCGGCCATGCGGTGCACGTCGTCGCGCTTCTTGACCGCGTTGCCGCGGTTGTGAGCGGCTTCGATGATCTCGTTAGCGAGCTTCTCACGCATCGTCTTTCCCGAGCGATCGGCCGCGTACTCAACGAGCCAGCGCATCGCGAGCGACATTCGGCGTTCGGTGCGAACCTCGACCGGCACCTGATAGTTCGCGCCGCCGACGCGGCGGGACTTGACCTCGACGAGCGGCTGGCAATTCTCCAGCGCGCGACGGAAGACCTTCAGTGGCTCCTCGCGGGTGCGCTCTTCCACGGTGCTGAACGCGCCGTAAACGATGTCTTCGGCTACGGCCTTCTTGCCGTGCTCCATGACGATATTCATGAACCGGGTGACGATCTCGTCTCCGTAGAGAGGATCGGGGAGGACTACGCGCTTGGCTACGACACGACGACGGGGCATCTTATTGGACCTTTGGTTCGGCCTTTCGGCCGGGTTTTATTTCTTGTTCTTCGGGCGCTTGGCGCCGTACTTGGAGCGGCTCTGGCGACGGCTGTTGACGCCCTGAGTGTCGAGCACGCCGCGGATGATGTGGTAACGAACGCCTGGAAGGTCCTTGACACGACCACCGCGGATGAGCACCGAGGAGTGCTCCTGCAGGTTGTGGCCCTCGCCAGGGATGTAGGAGGTGACCTCCATGCCGTTGGTGAGGCGCACACGAGCGACCTTGCGAAGGGCCGAATTCGGCTTCTTCGGCGTGGTGGTGTACACGCGGGTGCATACCCCGCGCTTCTGCGGGCAACACTTGAGTGCGGGCGAGTTCGTCTTGGACTTGACGGCCTCGCGACCCTTACGGACGAGCTGATTGATGGTGGGCATGAAGACCTGAATCCAGTTCTGGAGGGATGCGGAAAGCCGCTGGCGTTTATGTGCTCACCCACACGGTGTCAAGGCGAGCCCACACAGCCACGGCAAAGACCCTCGAACCGGACTTCAGCGCACGCGACCTGCCCGTGGCGCAAGACCTGAACGTCGAGCGCCGGAATGTCCTCCACCGCGCCGCAGCGCTGGCAGACGAGATGGTGGTGCGGAAGAATGTTCGCATCGTAGCGCGCCTCGCCCGGAGTCATCCGAACCACCCGGATCAGCTCGAGCTGCTCAAGGAGCGTCAACGTGTTGTAGACCGTCGCCCGGCTCGAAGCAGGGCCGACACCCGACACCGCCACGAGCACATCGTGGGCCGTGGGGTGGGCGACCGTCGAACATAGAAACCTGGCTATGGCCCGCCGAGGGCCTGTCCAGGAGTGGCCCGCCTCGCGAACGCGGGCCTCCATGCGGGCTTCGCCTTCGGGGAGCTCAGCTACAGGGGCCTCTGCGTAGGTCACGGTGCTTAATGTGGTGCCGTCCGGGTCGATCGTCAAGGATGTTGACGTTCGGTGGTCTTCGTGCATACTACTGGTGTAGACCAGCGACGCCAACCCCGGCGTCTTTTCCCTTCCGGGGGCGTACCGGTTTCGACGGGGTATTTGAACGCCGAAGGGCGTGGCAAGGGTGGGCTCCTTCAATCGGCCCAAATGCAAGCTGCCAACAACAGCAACCACTTCAGCGAGCGCCTCGCGGCGTAAGTTGAGGTCCGGGAGGCATCGCGACCACCCGGCGTTCGATGGCGGACAGGCCGACCGTCATCGGGTGTAATTCAGGCACGCAGCAGACCCGGGGCTGAACACCCGCCGGGCGAGCGAAGATCAAGCAGGAGGTTCTGACGGTCCCCAAAGGGGACGACACTGGCCGGGCAGTTTCCGGAAGGCCACGTATCTCTAGAGCTTGATGATGCTTCGGACAGGGGTTCGACTCCCCTCGCCTCCACCATTCGCAACCCGGGGCAGAACTCTGACCAGAGTTCTCCCCGGTGTTCGCGGGGGATCCGCCGCCGGTCGCAGCGCTCCCGCCCAACTCGGCGGGCAGCGTGAAGGTCACGGTAAACCTCACGAGGGGCGCCCTCCGCGCCGAGCAAAGCGTCAATCCCCTCGCGCCTGCCTCCGCCTCCGCGCCGCGACAGCGGCGATCCCGACGACGGCCAACTCGATGCCGATCAGCCCCCCCTCAGCCGGGCCCGCCCCCGTCGAGCACCCGCAACGGCGCTCGGTGCCCGCATCTGCGGTGTCCGCTGCGCTGTCGTCCGTCACCACCGGGCTGTCGCTGTCGTTCGGCGGGGAATCCGTGTCCTCGGGGCACCGGGTCGCCGGGTCGATGGTGTCCTCCTTCGCGCAGTCCGCGGTCAGCCAAATGGGGCTGCCCCATGCCTGATCGGTGCCCCCGTTCAGCGGCTCGGCGGCCTGACCCACCTCGAGCCACACGGCACGGTCCGCGCCATCCCAGGGGTAGCTGAAGCTGCCGGTGGCGTCGAGCGCGTTTGGCGTCCAGGTCTGCAGGGTCTCCACCCGGGCGCCCGGATCGATACGGATGCTGAACAGCGTGACCGTGGTGACCGGCTGGGTGCCGTGGACCGCCCAGTTGAAGGTGGGCTCCAGGGCGACGTACTGCTGGCCCATGGCGATCTCCGCGCCGTCCGTCGCGGAGTAGTCGAGCACGATGCGCTCGCCCGTCGTCGCGTAGGTGGAGCGCTGCTGCAGCCCGCCAAACAGGTCGGCGCGCGTCAACGCGGGAGCCTGAATGGCAGCGAACCCGGACTGCACGTTTTTCTTGGAGAAGGGGTTCCCCAGCCAGCCGTCGTGGTTGTCGCTCGACCCGATGAAGCCCATGCGGTTGCCCTGACGCAGCGCATCGGGGATGCTGCCGCTCCGGTCGGCCGGCGTCATGTTGAAGCCCCACTCGGAGTACACTTCGGCGGTGGTTCGCAGCGTGTTGTTGATCGCCTCGTTCGTGTAGAGGTACCCGGTGGACAGCGTGGCGTGAGGCACGATCACGGTGTGGATGCTGTCGCTGAGCAGGCTGGTGGCGAACTCGTAGGGCCCCTGCCCGGAGTTGAACGCGCCGATGCCGTCCGGGTAGTCGTCGCTGAGGAGCGCGCCGAGCGGCGCGTCGCAGGTGTCGAAGTAGAAGTTGTGGTGGCCCTGGTTAGCCCCGCCGACGTGGTCGCCCATCCACTCGAACCCGAGCATCGAGATGAACTCGCCGTCCGTGGACTCGCCAACACAGTTGTCCTGTCGCTCACTCCATAGTTGAGCACCGTCGATCTCGATCGGGTAGGTCTTCTGCGACTCGGCCTCGAAGTCCAATCCGACCACGTCGCGCGCGTAGATCACGTTCTCGTCAACGTAGTGCCCTTCGTCGGTGGTGTAGCTGTGGCCATGATGGGTGTGCAAGTCCCCCCAATAGGTATACTTTTCCGGGGGAGACAACGCCGAGTAGACGACGATGGGGTTGGAGGTTCCCGTGCTGCCGTCGTCCGCGGCCACGAGGATGCGATCGACGCTACCGGCGGCCGAGAGGTCGACGTGGAGATGCCCGACGCCCGCGTCGGCGGCGGTGAGCGTGTACTCTCCCCCGCCGTAGGCCTCGTTGACCGAGATCGTGCCGGTCCAGCTTTCGATAGGGTTGCCTAGCCGGTCCACCACCGCGACCTGCAGGTCCGCTCCGTCCTCGAAGATGGCCTGAGACGGGGAGGACACGAACAGGGTCGTGACGACATCGTAGGAGACCACGTCAAAAAGTGGGAGCGTCGCGAGCTCGGTGAAGGCGGCACCGTCGAGCGCCTCCCAGGCCAGCATCGGGACCTTGTGCCACGCCCGGTCGCTGAACTCGAAGCCGCAGTCCTCCCCCGAGCCCTGATCGCCGTAGACGACCACGACCTCATCGCCGGGTACGAGGCCGTCCGAGTCGAGCGTGACGTCGGTGTAGGCATATTCGTTGAGCCCGATCGGCGACTCCGCGCTGCGCCGCACGCTCACCGAAGCCCCCGTCGAGGCGTGCGCGGTGAGCAGGCCGCTCGACGAGGCCTGAGCGTCGGTCTGCCGAGTGCAGAGCGACGCCTCAGTGACCAGCTGGCCGTACTTTGCCCAGGTCATGCCGTGGAAAGGAGGATCCTCGATCCGGATCTGGTCCCCGACCGCCATGCCCGACGCGCCGACGACGTAATGGAACTCCAGCGTCTGCTTGGAGTTGACAGTGACGAATTCTGGGCTGACGTACGAGGTACCGCTCGGCGCGGCGCCGCTCGGCTCGGGTCGGGGGACGGCTGGCTGGGGACGGGCGAGCGCGGGCTCCCCGCAGAGGACCATTAGCAAGTACATGGACGCAGAATAGCCGGAAGGCGGGCCGACTGGCAGCTACCCGATGCTCTCGCCGTGGAACAGCCAGCCGGTACGCGGCAGCTCGTGCCCGTGGTCCGCGTACCAACGCTCCCAGGCCCCGCGATGGTGCCGCTGAGAACGCCACGGGCCATCCACGTCGAACGGAAGGCGAACGCCGGTCGAAATGACCAGTTCGTCGTAGCCAACGGTCCGAACTCCGGCGTCATCGTGACCGAGTCGCTCCAGCATCTCCGGCACGCCGAAGGGCTTGCCGTAGCGGAACCGGCGGTGGTCGTCGAACTGGTGCTTGTTCGCCTCCCACCACGCCTCCCAGCGCTGGCGCGGGTGTCCGTCCTCCAGCGACTCCACGTGCCCGGTGAGCAGCTCGAGCGCAGTGACCGCCAGGTTCGAGCGCTGCGGATCGCGCGCGGTCAGGTACTCCACCAACCGCGGAACGGCCCGAGTGCTCCCGAGCAACCCGAGCCCGTGGATCGCCCCGGCGCCGATCGCACCCTCCTTCTCGGAGCAGTTGTGCAACAACAAGAAGTAGCTCATGCCCCCGAATCGCCCGACCATCTCCCCCGGTGAATACGCGAGGTTGGGCGTGCCGGCGTGCATCGCCTGTCCGTGGAAGTCGACGCCCTCCCACTCACCGAGCAGCAGCAGCGCCACCGACGCGACCTCGGCCAGCTCCGGCACGTCGAGCGCCGGCAAGATGACGTCGATCGCATCGGGGTCTCCGATACGCCCGAGCGCCGTGATCGCCGCGCGCCGGACCGGCAGGGACCCTTCCTCGCCGAGCGTACGCAGCGCGGGCGACGCGGCTGACTCCATCCGGAGGCCAAGGATCTCGATGGCGTGCGCCAGCGCGACCGGCTCGCCGTTCGCCTCGACGATGTCCAGCAGCGACTGCACCAGCGTCATGTTCGGCGACCGCGCCATCGCGCCCACCAAGGCCCGACGGGCAGCCTCCTGGCCGAGGGGCGCGTGCAGGAAGTCAAGCAGCGTCTTCGCAGCGTCAAAGCTGGGGTGCCCGGCGAGCAAGTCGATGCCCGCAACAAATCTCATCACGGAGGGGTCCCTGGCCCGCCCGTCGCTGCGTAGGATCACCTGCAGCTCCGTGCGCATGTCCTCGATCAGCACGCCGGCGGTCTGCGCATCGCTGGTCGCGATCGCCTGCCGGTGGGCCAGAAGCCGCCGCTCCGGACGATCTGCATCGGCCCGCGTCAGCGGCGCCCGCATCCGCTGGGCGTCGTGACGGCAGCGAGCGTGTTCGGCCGCGGCGTTCAGGTGCCAGGGCAGACTGAAGCCGGGTCGCCCCATCAGCTTGTCAGCCACCGCCACGCCCGACGCTAACCCCGCCCGCTTGAAGATGTTGAGCGCATCCTCCGCCTGCGTGGCATCTCCGCACCGCACCAAACGCAGCCGTGCCCAGGCCTCGCGGACCGGCAGGTGCAACGCACGAAACCCCTCGACGGCGGTGACGTAGTGGGACACCGCGTCCGACGGGTCCTCCCGCATGTCGCCGAGCCGGACCTGCGCGCGAAGCCGGCTCTCCGGGTCGGCGTCGCAGGCAAGGAAATGCTGGCACGCAGCGGGTAGGTCGCCCCGCTCCACCGCCAGATCCCCGAGCAGCAGCTCGGCTCGCGCCAACCGGCCAGCGTCACCCATGGCGCTTGCAAGCCGGATCGCGTCGTCGAGCGCCCTCCCCGCGCCGCCGCCCCCGCGCTCGGCCAGCAACAGCCAGGCGTCGCACACATCCTCGTCCCGCTTCAACCCGAGGAGCGCGGCCCCGACAATGTCGTCGACCCATGGCTCTTGCCGGATGAGCGCGATCCGCGCCAGCGCGAGCTCAGCGCGCGCGCAAACTTCGGGGTCGTCATGTGCTCGGAGCCGACGCAGAGTGTCCTCGGCCTCCTCGTGGTCACCAAGGTCGGTGTCCAACGCGACTATCGCGAGCAGTAGACCCGACAGCGCACGCAACGGGGCCGCCCCCCCCGGCATGCTGAGAGCACGGTCCCGGGCGTGCGCCAGCGCCTCCCGGGCAGACGGCCGCTCGTTGCGGGCGAGGTGCACCCGCGCGACGCTCAGGCTCGCGCTCTCGTACAGCTTCGCGGCGTCCGGGTCGGACAGCGCTGCGCTGCGCTCGTGGAGCAGGTGATGAAGCTCACGCTCCCACCCGACGTCGTCCGCCGGGAAAAGGCTCTCCGTCACCCGAATGGTGTCAGCGTCCATGGCGGGCGCGCCCGGGTAAGGAAGCGGGAGCGTCGTATTGCGCATGGCCATGATGAACGCGTGCCGGGCTGCCGCATGATCGGTAGCGAGCAGGGCCTCTCCCATGCGTTGCCACGCCAGCGCATGGTCGGGGGCGAAGGCGGTCGCCCGGCGAAACGCCTGAAGCGCCCCCGCCGCATCGCCCTCACCAAGCAGGTGCTCGCCGCGCTGAAAGTGGAGGAGCCCGCACTCCGGGTCGCTGTCGAGGCGTAGCTCGATTTGCGGCATCCCTTCGCGCTTGTCCTCATCGAGGATGCGAGCCTGCGCGTGCAGCCAACGACCGAAATGCTCGTGCATCGGCGCCAGCCGCTTGCCGTCCCAGGAGCCGAAATGCCAGCCTCCGTTGACGGCGGCGTAGCCCCAGACCTCGTCGCGCGGTCCGTCCGCGAACAGCCAGACGGTGGGCGCGCTGTGGCTAGCCTGGGCGATGTCCACGACGGCGCGGATGCGGAGCACGCCGCGAAAGAGCGCGGCCCCATTCCATCGGGTCAGGAAGGCCCGCAGCGACTTGGGGATCGGTGGGCCATGCGGATCGTCCATCGAACGCTCGGGGGCGGCCGGACGAAGGTGATGCACGTCGGCGCGGTACCGGTCGAGGATGCGGAGCAGCGGGGAGAAGGGATCAACCGCGGTTTCCATGGAGACTCACTTTGGGCTGGGGGCAGGCGGGGCGACGGGCGGGGCGACGGGCGGGGCGACGGGCGGGTTCACCTGCAACAGTACCGCAATACTCTTGACGAGGCAAGAGAGATGCTCGATTCGTTTCTGAGGGCACGGCGGCGCGGCGCGCCGCCTTCGCCCGCAGAATGGGTAGGATCCGCGGAGGGCGGATCCTACCCATTTCCGGATAGGCTGGGCAGATGCCATCCTTCAGGTCCGCCCTGCACCTCGCGCTGCTCACGTTGCCAGTTGGCGCGCAGGCGTTCACCTTCGACGCAGTGGTGGAGAGTCCGCTGGCCTCCACGGCGGTCGATCTGGCGGTGTACGGGGCCGACCCCGCCGTCTACATCGCGGAGACGGGCGGCTGGGAGACCCTGGGCGCAGCGGATCTGGACACACCCGACGTGCTGGCGACGGCTGTCTCCGCAGCCCACCAGCTGTGGCTGTGCTCGGGCGGGACGTTGTGGCGCTGGTCGGGGCCTGGCACCGGAGGCGCGATCCAGACCGGCGCGCCTTGCGTGGCGCTGCAGGCCCGCGACGACCGGGTGCTGGCCCTCGCCCCACCCGAGGACGACGGTACACCGGGCGCCCTCAGCCTGTTGTGGAGCGATGGCTCCTCGACGACAGATCTGGGTGTATCGCCTGATCTCTTTGCGGTCGCGCCCGAAGCCGAGTCCGGGGCGCCCATGGCCTGGGCCAACCTTGGCGACACCGCCATCACTCAGCGCGATGACTTTGGGGACAGCACGTTCTCCACCGGCAACCCGATCACCGCGCTGGCCTGGGGTAGCGAGGACTGGGTGGTCGGGGGCACGCTGGGCTTCCGGGAGCTGGGCGGCGGGCTCTCGGGCCCACTGCGCTCCCCCAGCCAGGTCGGCGCTGCCGATTTCGACGCAGACGGGGGCGACGAGCTCTGGGCATTCGACGGAGCGACGCTGATGGTGATCGGGGACGACGCCGTCACGCTCTCCTTTCCCGCGGAGCGGATCGCGATCGGCGATCTCGACGGTGACCGATGCGCCGACGTGACCGGCACCCGAGTGGACGAGACCGGCAGCGTCCTGCTCACCGCCGCTGTCCTCGACTGCCCAGGGCGCACTGACGACGACGCGGACGGCTACCTCAGATATGGCGACGACCCGGACTGCGCGCCCGAGGACGCGACCGTCCACCCGGGCGCTGTCGAGACCTGCGACGGCGTCGACCAGGATTGCGACGGCGAAATCGACGAGCTCAGCATGGTCGCGCTGGACACCCCGGTCGCCGAAGAGGGCACCCTGTTCAGCATCACCGCCACTACGGACGGCTGCGGTGAGGACTCGCCCGGGCTCACGATCTGGGACTGGCAGTTCGTCGGCGAGGCGGAGTGTCAGGGGGACAACGCGAGCGCAAACTGCCTCTCGCTGGACGACGGTGACCTCACCGCCGCGCTGACGCTGACGCTACCCGACGGGACCCTGACGTCCGCCGAGACCGCCATCCACGTCGCCAACCTCCCGCCCTACCTGCTCGACGCCAGCATCGACTGGGGGACCCACACCGAGGCGACCCTGAATGAGCTCCACCTCACCGCCAACGAGCGACTTGAGGTCCAGCTTGTCGCTGGCGACCCCGGCCTTGACGCCGTGACCTTCTCCTCCCCCACCTCGGGTGTGCCCGTCGAACTGACGGACGACGGCCTCCTGACGATCACCGGCGGCACCTCCGTCCTCGACTTTGCCTACACCGTCGTCCTCACCGACGACGACGGCGGCTCCTCCGACCACGTCTTCAGCGTCCGGGTGGGCAGCACACCCGAGGACAACGCACCGACGACTTCCCCGACCGACACCGGCCTGTGCTGCACCATCCCCCTCGCTTCGTCTCTTTGGATGCTCAGCGCCCTGCTCAGGAAACAACCATGATCTCGTGGATCCTCCTCGCGCTCGGATCAGCGCACGCCATCACCTTCGGCACCTCATCCCTGCCGCTCGCCGGAGTGCCTGTAGACATCGGCGCGATGGGTGGGACGCTCTACGTGGCCGAGGAGGCCGGATGGGAGCTCTCAGACGGGTCAACAGTGCGCTCCGGCGCCGCCCCGCTTGAACTCCCCGACGTCCTCGCCACCGCCCTCTCACCGGCTGAGGCTGGAGGCCTCTACCTCTGCAACCCCGACGGGCTCTGGCTCTGGTCCGCAGCCCCCGCCGCGAACCTCACGCCCACCGCCTGCACCGCGGTGACCGCCGAGGACGACGACGTGCTCTTCCAGGCCAACGGGCTGCACCAGTGGGACGGAAGCAGCGACACCGATCTGGGTGTCACGGGGGACATCTTCGCCCTGTCCTTCGATGCAGTGGCCTGGGCGACCACCGGAGACTCCGCGCTCTCGGTGCTCGATCGGTTCGGGCTGTCCACCATCGCCGCGGGGGGATCGTTGGTGGCCGTGGCGACCGGACCCGACGACAACTGGATCCTCGGGACCGACTCGCCCGCGCAAATCCGGGAGACCGGGGTCGACGATCGCCTGCTCGCGTTCGCACCGACGCAGGTGGGCACGGGCGATTTCGACGGCGACGACCTCGTCGACCGCTGGGCGTTCGGCTCCGGCTACTTCTACGTCTGGACCGCCGCAGGAGAGGATGCGGTCACCGGCCTGCCCGGCTCGCGCGCCGTGGTGAGCGACCTTGATGGGGACGGATGCACCGATGCCGCCGCGATCTCGGCCGACATGATGCTGAACATCGCCCGAGTCACCGACTGCTCGGCGGTTGACTCCGACGGCGACGGATCGCCTGACCCGGTGGACTGCAGCGACTTCGACGCGTCGATCCACCCGGGCGCCCTCGAAGCGTGCGACGGCGCAGATCAGGATTGCGACGGCGCGATCGACGAATCCGGGAACGTCTCCATCGGCGCGCTCGGTGTCCCTCAGGAGGGGGAGCAGTTCACGCTCACGGTCGCGGCGGACGGCTGCCCCACCGCTGCCGCGCTCACCTGGGAGTGGACGTTCAGCGGCGACGCCACCTGCTCGGCCGCCGACGATGTCGCCACCTGTGTCTCCCTCGACCAGACCACAGCGGGCGCAACCTGCACGGTCACCTACGACGACGCCACGAGCGGCACCGGCTCCACCAGCCTCGACATCACCAACGTCGCCCCCACGCTCGATCTGGACGCCACCGAATGGAACGGTCACGAAGAAGGCCGGGACACGGTCATCACGCTGGACCCCGGCGACTCCGCCAGTATCCAGCTGGTCGCCGACGACGTAGCGGCCGACATCGTCACCTTCACGCTCATCAGCGCGCCGCCGGGCATCGACACCACGCTGACCGCGGACGGCCTGTGGAGCCTCACCGCGACCGGCTCCACAAGCGGAGAGGCCCAGATCCAGCTCACGGACGAAGACGGAGGGGTCTCCGACTACAGCTTCTTTGTCAGCATCTCGGACCCACCGGACACCGCCTTCACCGATGACACCGGGTTCTCGGACTTCACCTCGGTGGACTGTGGAAGCCCGGACCTGTCCTGCAGCGGCCTGTGCTGCAGCGGAGTCGGTCTGTTGATGAGCGTGCTGCTGCGGAGGCTGGTGCGCGCGTAGGCTCAGCTGCGTGGGCGTACGGACTTGAATCCTGGGCCGCCCGCGACTACCTGTGTCCTATGCGTCCCCAAAACCCTTCGCTCCTCCTCGTCGCAGCGCTCGCTTCATCGCTCGCAGCGTGCGCTGCGGCTCCGCCCGTAGCGCCACCCACCACCCCCGCGTCCCCCGCAGCACCGACCCCCATCAAGGGCCCGGTCGTTCACACCCTCCTCGGGGATGCGCCTGGCGTGGAGTTCACCGGCGACTGGACCTCTGCGGCCTGCGGCGGCCGACAGTTCGCGCGCAACATCCACTTCGACGCGGACGGTGCCTACTCGGCGATCGACCTGATGTCGCCGTGCCCCGTCGGCACGCAGTGCCTGACCTCCGGCCTGATGGCGTACGAGGGCATCTGGTCGGTCGAGAACGACACGCTTGAGCTTCGCGACATGGGTGGAACGTCGGCGCCGGGCCCCCATCCGACCAGCTTTCGCGCCGACGATCTGGGCCGACTCGTGGAGAGCGGCTGCCCGTACACGAAGGGGCTCACTGTCCCGGACGGCTACGAACCGAGCAAGGTCACGCCAAAGTCCGTCCGGTAGCGTCAGCCTCGGCGCGCGTCCCGCCAGCCGGCGACCACAGCCGGCGCACGGTCCCTCACCTCGGCGACAGACCGCGCCTCCCGGGCGATCTGCGCCAGAGCGAGCCCGGCCACCACCGCGTCCCGCCATCCCGGCTCCACCAGCCGAAGCTGTCCGCTCACCGCGTGGCGCTGCGCCTCGCCCGAGCGGCGGTCGAGGCTCGCTCCGCCCTCGTGCCAGCACCGGGCGTGCGCCATCAGGCGGGCACCCCCCAAAGCGGGCCCAACACGTCGGCAAAGCTCCACATCTTCGTAACCATGCCGGAAGGCCGGGTTGAATCGCGCCGAGGCAGGCAGGTGCAGGCAACAACCCGAGAGCGCGTCGACGGGGCCATCGACGCCCGGCACCCGAGTGACCTGAACGACCCGGCCCCAGCCGCGCACCGAGAGGCCAGCCGACTCCACCCCGTTCGGGCCCACGAGCAGCGGTCCGCAGAGCCCGCCGGCATGGGAGAGCCGGTCGATGCAGTCTTCGATCGGGTACGCATCGTCGTTGAGCAGCACCGCCCATGGAGTCCGCACGGCGGCCAGTCCGGCGTTCGCCGCCCGGGCGAACCCGCCGCTCCCGCCCAGTCGGATGCGGGCCACATCGAGGTCGAGCCCCGCCTCAGAGTCGTCGACCACCAGCACCGACCAACCGGCCAGATGGGAGAGCGCCCTCTCCAGCAAGGCACGCTGGCTGTGGTACGGGATGACGACCGTCAGCAGATCAGAAGTCATCCTTCTTCTGTCCGCCATCCGGCGGGGGCGCGACGCGGTTCAACTGCACCTTCACGCCGCTGATCGGGGCGGAAGCCACGGTGAGCGGGTAACGATCCGCCTTGCCTTGCGGCTCCTGTGGGCCAGGCCGTCCGTCCATGTCCTCGTCGATGGAGCCTTCGATGTACACCTTTCCCGCGCCCTGCGGAACGCCGAGCGAGAAGGTCCCTGGCCGATCGATCTCCGCCATGCCCAGCACACGAGGCGGCGTGGTCGAGGGCCGAGAGTGGTCCCCATCGAACGCGGTGATTCGAATCGCGCCCTGCTTGTACGTCGTGAAGCCGACCGTGCCCGCGATGGTGACTTGCGGACCGGAATTCGGTTGTGGCGTTCCCGGGGGAGCCGGCTTGGGCGCCACCGGGATGCCCTTGGGCGGGTCCGTCGCCACCCCCATCGTCGCCTGAACCGCTACCCCGGGCACCGGATCACCCGGCGCGCCCGGCGTGACCGCCCCGGGAACACCGGGCTCCACCGCCCCCGGAACGCCGGGAGCGACGTCCATCGGCGCCCCAGGGACGCCGGCGACAGGCACGCCCGATCGGGTCGGGTCCGCTCCGCCCGGCGGGGTCCCGGACCGGGGTGCGGCCTCATCTGGCGCTGCGAACGCGTCCGCCGAGCTTGGCGCCCGCTCGTCGGCCGCCATCAGGATGTCGTCTCGAGCGCAGGCTGCAACCCAGGCCAAAAAGACGAGCCCGAGCCCGGGGAGGAGCGGGAGCGATTCCGAGAGACGGCCGGTTCTGTAGGGGGGAGAACGTTGCACGCCTGATTCTCGCTCGTCGCGCCGCGATGCGCAACCCGCGCCTCTCCCCTTCGGCTCGCGGAGGCAAGGCGAGGGCTGACAAATCGGGACTGACAAATTGTCGCGCCCCCGTCGGCGGCCAGCGATCGTCCGACAACCTGACCCATTCGTCCCCCAGGACCGCCGAAGACGCAGGGTTTTCCAAGCGGCATGGCCCTTGCTACCGTGGTAGGTACCGCCCCCGCCGTCCGCGCCTCCGCGCCCTGATCTGCCCCCCCCCCTCGCGCCCCCGCGCCACCCGCTCCAACCCAGGCCCCGTGCCCAAGCGCCCCTCCTTCCTCCCCGTCCCCCTCGCGCGGCTCGCCATCGCCGCGGCGACGACCAGCGTGATCGGGTTCGCGTTCGCGGCGGCTGTGACCCATTTCGGCGCGCGCCACTTCCTCACGCTGCCCACCGACACCGACCCCATCGTCTACAACGACGCCCCAGCCCCTCCCCCGGGCCCGAACGACCGGCCCTTGCCTGGAGAGCCGCCCGAGGCCGCGCTGACCACCCGCACGGCGTCCAGCCCACACCCTCGCGCGCCTTCAAGCCGTAGCTACGACGTCATCGTCCGCCGCAACATCTTCGACTCCAGCGCCGTCTACAACCCCGACGTCGCCGTGCCAGGTGGCGGCGATTGCCGGGACTCTTCCGTCAAGCTGATCGCGACCGTGGTGGCCGACCTGCCGGAGTACTCCTCCGCGCTCATCTCGATCAGCGGAGGGAAAGCGAGCCGCGCGCAAGGCTTCGTCGTTGGCGACGAGATCTCCGGTGAAGGCCGCATCACCTCCATCGACCAGAAGAAGGTCTGCACCGACGGCGGCGGCTGCCTGTGCATGGGCACCAACGGCGCACCCGGCAAGCCGGAGTCGAGCACGGCCACCGGCGACCCCGCCAACGCGGACTCCGGCATCACCAAGGTCTCGGACACGAAGTACCTCGTGGATCAGTCGGTGATCGAGAACGCCATGGGCAACCTGGAGATGCTGGCGGCGCAGGTCCATGCCTCCCCCCACAAGGGGACCGACGGTCAGGTGGACGGGTACCGCCTGTCCGCGATCCGCAAGGGCACGCTGCTGGACAAGCTGGGCATCAAGAACGGCGACGTGGTCAAGGCCGCGAACGGCAAACCACTGAACAGCACCGAGGGTGCCCTGAGCGCGTTCCAGTCGCTCAGCAGCGAGAAGAGCTTCTCTTTCGACATCACCCGGCGCAGTCAAGACACCACGATTGAATACGAGATTCGCTAAATCATGTACCTGCTAGCTCTGCTCCTCGCGGGCTTCTCCACCCCGGGCTTCGCCGCCGACCCGCTCCCCGGCGGGCTGCCTCCGATCACCCCTCCCGGGCTGCCCTCCCTGCCTCGCCCCCGCGTGGACGGCGGCAGCGACGACAACTCCGAGACCGAACCGCCACCGCCCGCCGGCCCGACCGGTGGCGTGAACGAGAAGAAGGTGCCCTGCGTGCCCCCGAGCACCAAGGTGACGATGGACTATGTCGACGCGAGCTTGATGGACATCACCCGGTACATGGCGGAGATCACGTGCCGAAACTTCATCCTCTCCGACGACCTCAAGGGCCAGATCACCATCATCAGCCACCAGCAGGTGAGCGTCTCGGAGGCCTACGAGGCGTACCTCTCCGCGCTCGAAGTGGCCGGCTACACCACCGTCACCGTCGGCAAGAATACCAAGGTGGTCGCCACCGGCAAGGCAGGGAACGCGCCGCTCAAGATCTATGAGGACGGGGACATCCCCGCGACCGACAATTTTGTCACGCAGATCATCCAACTGGACAACACCGCGGTCGCCGACATCTCCGGGCTCGTCAAGGACCTCGCCGGCCCGAGCGCAAAGATCATTGGTTACTCGCCGACCAATACGCTGATCATCACCGACGCCGCCTACAACATCCGCCGGGTGTACCGGATCGTGAAGCAGCTCGACGTGGCCGCTCCCAAATCCAGGCTCGAAGTCATCCCCATCCGCTACGCGACCGCAGCCGCGGTCGAGAAGATCCTCGAAGAGGTCTACGGCGTAGCCGCCTCCAGCGGGGCCAGCGCTGCACCAGCCTCCTCCGCCAGCGCCGATCGGGCGAGCCGCCGAAAGACGCGCGACGCCGCTCCGGCGGCGGACACGTCGGCCACCGCCACCACCGTCGGCGCCGACGCGACGTACATCTCCAAGATCATCTCGGACGAGCGCACCAACTCACTCATCGTGCTCGCAAACGAGCAGGCGCTGGTGGCGATCAAGGAGCTGATCGCGCGGGTCGATGTGGACATCGACCCGGCGTCGCGCTCGCAAATTCACGTGATCTACTTGCAGCACGCGAAGGCCACCGACGTCGCAAACGTGCTCGGGAACCTGTCGCAGGGCGGGCGCGGGTCGTCTTCGGCCTCGTCTTCGTCAAGCTCCTCTCGCGGCACGTCCGGAACGACCGGCACGCGCCGGTCTACCGGCCAGACCGGCGGCAGCGGCAGCGGCAGCCGGGGCGGCAGTCAAACCGGTCGGCCCGAGGAGCCAGGCGGCGCGGGCGCGGATGGCGCCTACGACGGGGCTCCGGGTCAGGCTGGCGGCGTCACATCGGGTGGCAGCGGCGTGGTTGCCGCGTTCGACAGCGGCATGCGGGTCACGGCCGACGAGAACACGAACTCTCTCGTCATCATCGCTGCGCCAGAAGACTTCCAGGTGCTCAAGGGCGTCGTAGACCGGCTCGACATCTCGCGCCGTCAGGTCTACGTCGAGGCGGTAGTCGTCGAGGTCGGGAGCACAGACACGCTCGATCTCGGCATCGCCTACCACGGCGGCGCACCCAACAGCGCCGGCGACGGCATCGGTGCGTACGGCTCGGGCCAGCTTGGGGCCAGCTCGGCCAGCCTGCCCATCGATACATCGACCGGCTCGCTGCTCTCCGGGCTCGCGGTCGGGATCATGGGCGCAGGGATCCCGCTCGACTTCGCCGGCACTACGGTGAACATCCCGGCGTTCGGCATCGCGCTCAACGCGCTGGCGTCCAACTCCGATGTCGACATCCTCTCCAACCCAAACCTGTTGGTGGTGGACAACGAGCAGGCCACGCTGACCGTTGGGCGCAACGTCCCTTTCCCCGTCTCCAGCGGCTACAGCTCCACCGGCCAACCGGTCATCTCCTACCAGCGTCAAGACGTTGGCATCACGCTGGAGTTGACGCCGCAGATCAACGAAGCGAACGAGGTGACGATGGACATCTCGCTGGAGGTGGCCGAGGTGGAGGAAGGCACGGACTCCGCAGGGGGAGGCTTCACTACGTCAAAGCGCAAGACCGAGAACGTAGTCGTGGTGCAAGACAACCAGACCATCGTGATCGGTGGGCTCATCGGCAACACGGACACCAAGGGGAGCTCGAAGATCCCTATCCTGGGTGACATTCCACTCATCGGCTTCCTGTTCCGAGGCAAGACCGACACCGAGCGCAAGACCAACCTACTTATCTTCCTGACACCGCACGTGATCAACGAGCCCTCCGACCTCGAGGAGGTCTACCGGGTGAAGATGGCGCAGCGCGAGGAGTTCCTGAGGCGGTTCTACGGAAAGAGCCGCGAGGAACAAGAGGCTGAGTTCCGGTCGCTGATGACGGGGAGCATGAATTTCGTCGACGCCCCGAGCGTGTACCGCACCAAGGCCGCGCCCGTCGAGGCGTCGGTGACCCTCGAGCTTCCCCGCTCCGTGCCGGACACCCGGCAGCCCGCACCGCCCGTACCGCCTGCCCCCGAGCCGGCCATCGAGGCCCCTCCGGCCGCCCCCGCGGAGGGCGGTAGCTGATGGCCGTCCGGCGCCCCGCCTACGATGACCTGCTGCTGCGCGCCGGCGTAGCGCCAGCCAAGCTGCGCGAGGCCCACCGGGAGAGCGATCGATCAGGAGTCGGCTTGCTCGAGGGGGTGTCCCGCGTTCAGGGCGCGAGCCCCGCCATCGTGGCCAACGCGTTGGCGGAGGTGTTGGGGCTCCGGGTGCACGACAAGATGACGGTCGACGACGTGGACGTCGAGCTCGTACGGCCGATCTCGCTCGCCATGGCGCGCGAGGAGGCGTTCCTGCCCCTCTGCCACGACGGCGCCTTCGTCCGGGTTGGGATCGCCGACGAGCGCGCGATGCGCCTGCTGCCCGACCTGCGGCTGCTCTACAAGAAGCCCATCCGGCCTGTCGTCGTCCCGACCGACCTGCTGCGTGACATCACCAACAAAGCGTTCGACCGCGCCGCCCGGTCGGCCTCGTCGGTGATGGAGCAGATGCGCGACGAGGGGGTCGGCGAGGACATCGACGACGGCAACCTGAACCTCGACGCGGACCTGCTCGACGACCCAAATCAGGCCCCGATCATCAAATTTGTCAATACGCTGCTGACACAGGCGGTGAAAGACCGGGCCAGCGACATCCACATCGAGCCGTTCGAGCGCGAGCTGGCCGTGCGCTTCCGCATCGATGGCATGCTCTATGAAATCGTGAAGCCGCCGGCCAAGCTACAGGCCAGCATCGTCAGCCGCGTGAAGATCATGAGCGGCCTGAACATCGCAGAGAAGCGCATCCCACAAGACGGACGCATCCGCACCCGCATCGCGGGCCGTGAGATCGACCTCCGGGTCTCGACGCTGCCGGTTCGGCACGGCGAGCGCGTGGTCATGCGTATCCTCGAGAAGGGCACTGTCTTCAACCTAGACCAGATCGGCATGGGCGCCAAGATGGTGGCCGACTTCCGCGAGCTGATCCAGAAGCCCCACGGCATCGTGCTCGTCACCGGGCCCACTGGCTCCGGAAAGACCACGACGCTCTACTCCGCGCTCGCCGAGATCAACGCCCCAGACCTGAACATCCTGACGATCGAGGATCCGATCGAGTACGAGCTGAAGGGAATCGGCCAGACGCAGGTCAATCCAAAGATCGATCTCACCTTCGCCAGCGCGCTGCGCGCCCACTTGCGTCAGGACCCCGACATCATCATGGTCGGCGAGATTCGCGACAAGGAGACCGCGGACAACGCGGTTCAGGCCTCGCTCACCGGCCACCTCGTATTCTCCACGCTGCATACCAACGACGCGCCGACCGCGTTCACCCGTCTGATCGACATGGGCGTGGAGCCCTTCCTCGTGGGGAGTTCGCTCGTCGCCGTGCAGGCGCAGCGGTTGGTGAGGCGCCTGTGCCCGCAGTGCAAGATGGCCTACGTACCGAGCGATGCCGAGCTCCGAAATGCGCGCATCCACCGCTCGGAGTTGGGAGATCACACCATCTACAAGCACACCGGCAACGTCGACGTGACCTTGAGCGATGGAACCGTGGAAAATCGGGGATGCTCGGCCTGCCTCAAGACCGGCTACAAGGGCCGGACGGGCATCTACGAGCTGCTGATCGTGACCGACGGGATCCGTGAGGTGGCGACCCAGTCCGCTGCGGTGATCAAGCACCGGGCGATCGAGGAGGGCATGTTGACCCTGCGCGACGACGGCGTTCGCAAGATCCGCGAGGGCCTGACGTCGATCGACGAGGTCATGCGCGTCGTGACCGTCGAAGGCCTGGCTGAGCTGTGAGCGTCCGTCCGCCTCGCTGGAGCGCCTGACCATGCCGGTGTGGGAGTACGTCGGCCTCGATGGAACCGGCAAGCCCGTCAAGGGCATCATCGACTCGGACACCGCCAAGGGCGCGCGCTCGCGCCTGCGGAAGCAGGGCCTGTTCCCGACCGACGTCTACGAGCAGAAGGCGCGGGGGGCGGGGGGCGCCGGGCAGGTCCGGGGCGCTGGGCTGGCCAAGGGCCTAGGTCGAGGCAAGGGCCTGAACGTCGAGATCGACTTCAAGAAGTACTTCGAGCGGGTGAGCATCCAGGACATCGCGCAGCTGACCTCCCAGCTGTCGACGTTGCTCGGGGCGAATATCCCCATGGTCGAGGCGCTGACCGCGCTCTGCGAGCAGACCGAGAACCCGAAGCTGAAGTCGGTGTTGGCCGACGTGAAAGACAAGGTGAACGAAGGTGCCACCCTCGCCAAGGCGATGCGGGGGCACCCCGATGTGTTCGATGACCTGTACATCAACATGGTGGACGCAGGCGAGAAGTCTGGCGCGCTGGACGTGGTGCTCCTGCGCCTGACGACGTTCACCGAAGCCACGGTGGCGCTGCGCGGAAAGCTGGTGTCCGCGTTGACCTACCCGCTCATCATGATGGGGATGAGCTCGGCGCTGGTGCTCGGACTGTTCGCGTTCGTCATCCCCCGCATCAAGAAGGTGCTGGACAGTTTCCATAGTGAGCTGCCGCTCCTGACCCGGGTGCTTTTCGCGGCGTCCAACTTTGTCATCAACTACTGGTGGCTGCTGGCGATCCTGATCCCCGCAGCTATCTTCGGGTTCATCCGGTTCATCCGGAGTCCCACCGGGCGCATCTGGTGGCACCGCCGGCTGCTGCGCCTACCCATCCTTGGGCCGATCAACCGCAAGGTCGCCGTCTCCCGTTTTTCCCGCACCCTGGCCACGCTCCTCACCTCCGGAGTCCCCATCCTGACGGCCCTCGGCATCGTCAAATCCGTAGTTGGAAACGACATCATCGCATCGGCCGTAGAGGCCGCGGCCAAGAACATCGCCGAGGGACAGCCGATCGCCCCCCCCCTTCGCGCCTCCGGCGAATTCGACCCCATCGTCATCCACATGATCAGCATCGGCGAGCGCACTGGGGAGCTGGAGCCCATGCTGGCAAAGGTCGCGGACTCCTACGACACCCAGGTCGACAATACGGTCAACGCGCTCACCTCTCTGCTCACACCCATCCTCACGCTGTTCATGGGCGGCGTCGTGGGCATCGTCGCGCTGGGCGTCCTGTTGCCCATGCTGAACCTCTCCGCCGCAATCAAATAGCCTACCCCCCTCCCAAAGGAGCCTGCATGAATCCGTCGCTCTCCTCCCCCGTCACTACCCCGCTCGTCTCAAAGCCCTCTCTGCTTCACCGGGACTCGCTGCTTCGCCGGCCGGCACGGCTGCGTCAGGCGCGGCTGGGAATGTCGCTGGTCGAGATCATGGTGGTCATCGCGATCATCGGGATCCTGATGACCGTCGTTGGTGTTCAGGTAGCCGCCCGCTTCGGCGATGCCCAAAGCCAGACCACAAAGATCCAGATTAGCCAGATCCAGAGCCAGCTGGACATGTACTCAACAAAGCACAGGGGCAAGTACCCGTCGACGTCTGAGGGGCTGAGCGCCATGAAGAAGTACTTCCCCAACGAGGAGGTCCCTCAGGACAGCTGGGGCCACGACTTCCTGTACTTCGCCCCCGGCACGCACGGCAGCCACCCATGGGAGGTGATCTCGCTCGGCGCCGACGGGAAGGAAGGCGGCGAGGACAACAACGCCGACATTTATTCCTGGGACATGAAGGACGAATGACGCGGATCAGACACGGCTTCACCCTGCTCGAGATGATGGTGGTCATCGGGGTGATGGCGTTGGTTCTGGCAGTGGCGGTGCCAAGTCTGTCGTCGATTTGGGACCTGGAGCAGCGAGGGCTCGCGCGGGAGCTCGCACAGACCTACCGCTTCCTGCAATCTGAGGCCACGCTCCGAAATGTCTGCTTTCGCCTCAAGTATGATCTGGACGCGGGCGGGTACACGATTGAGGTTGGCGACCCCGGATCGCTCGTGTTCGGCTCACCGGAGGAGCGCGAGGAGGCGATGGAGGCTGAACAGAAGGCGATCAGGATGTTCGACACTCCGGGGCTCTCAGGGATGAGCGCAGCATCCGGGAGCCCGACAACCGTGAGCCAGGACCCCGGCACTGGGTCGGACAAAAAGTTTACCGGCCTGGACATGAGCGGATTCAAGAGCAAGATCGAGTTCCCGGTCACCACCGGCTACGGATTCGTCTACACCCCGCAGTACAAGGAGCCGCAGGTGCCCACCCCGGAGGGCGTGGAGCGGAAGGAGGAGGACGGACCAAACGTCGTCTACAGCTACGTCTTCCCTAACGGAGACATCGAATACACCGTTGTCCGGCTCGTGGACATCGACGACCCCGAAGACGGCTACACCATCGAGGCGGAGCCCAGCTCTGGCCGCGTGACCATCGACCCGGACCTGACCGAGGTCGGGCAATCGCTTGCGTGGTTGCCGTCGGAAGCCCCGGAGTCGAGGTGAATGTGCACGCCGGGCGAAAGGGCTTCACGCTGCTCGAGGTGGTCGTGGCGCTGGTGATCCTGACCATGTCGTTGTTCGTGCTGGTCAATGCGCAGGGCTCCAGCGTATTCATGACCACCGACTCGCAGCGCACGCTCACGGCGACTTGGCTCGCCCAGCAAAAGATGACGGAAGCGCTGCTGCGCATCGAGTCAGATGGCGTGCAGGAGAGCGACGTGGACGAGGATGGTGACTTCGCGGACTTCGGCGGCGACGGAGACTTCGGGGAGAACATCGACTTTGGAGAAGAGTACAGTGATTTCCATTGGGCCTATACGATCCGGTCCGTGGACATCAAGCTCGGAGACGTCTCGGGGAGCGCCGACGCCATGCAGGGCGCCGGGCTCGGACCCAGCGAAGACCAGCTCGATGCGTCCGGCAGCGGCGGCAAAGACCTCTCGGACCTGGGCGTGCAGCCGGACATGATCTCCGAGCTGCTCAAGCCCTACATCCGGGAGGTGCGGGTCGAGGTGTGGTGGGGCGAGGAGCCCGCCGCGGACGAGGAGTGCGAAGACTGCGTCGAGCTGGTCACGCACGTCGCGAACCCAACCGGCGAGATCGTGGCCGGCTCGGGCGCGGACCCGAACGCGAGCACCAGCGCTGCAGGTGGCAATTGAAGCCGGGGTCAGCCCGGAGCGGCCGGGGACGCACCGGGTTCTCCCTGCTCGAAGTCATGGTCGCCGTGTCGATCCTCGCCCTGATCGGCGTGCTCACCTTCGAGACCATCTCCAACGCGCTCGACGCCCGCGACTGGCTGGAGCTGGACGACGCCTCCAACCAGTCGGCGCGCATCGCGATGGACCGGCTGCACCGCGACTTCGAGCTGGCCTGGCTCACCCCCAACATCCAGGCCGTGAACACTTTCAAGACCCAGTTCATCGCCAAGAACGACGACCCGGACATCGTCTGGTTCACCGCGCTCTCGCATCGTCGAATGCACCAGAACGCCCGGGAAGGCGACCAAACCGAGCTGACCTATTGGACCGAAGACGACCCAAACAAGGACGGCGCGCTGGTCCTCTTGCGACGGGAGGCCGTACGCATCGATCAGGCGCCAGAGAAGGACGGGCGGATCCTGCCGCTCGCGTACGGCGTGAAGACCTTCAACCTGCGCTTTCTTGACCCCACCACCGGCGACTGGCGCGACGAGTGGGATACGACGGGCGCCGACACGCCGTACCGACTGCCCCGAGCGGTGCGCATCGTGCTCGAGATGTTGGCTCCGGACCCAGAAGATCCCGATCGGAACATCACCCGCACCTACGCGACCACCATCATCCTCGCGTACGGCCCCGCGGTGACGAAGAACCTGCTCTCCACGGGGGGCGGATGACCCGGCCCGGGATCGGCGCCCGCGCTCGGCTGCGTCGGCATCGTCGCGACCGGCGCGGGATCGCGCTGCTGCTGGTGCTGGCCGCGATCCTGACCCTGACCGTCCTGGTCACCGACATCACGTTCGGGGCACGGGTACGGACGCTCACCGCCGTCCACGCCAGACAACAATCACAAGCCTACTACCTTGCGAACTCCGGCATCAGCATCTACCGGCTGATCCTGATGGCGAACTCCCAGATCGCCCGACAGCCCATGTACAAGCAGGCGATGGAGGCGATGGGCATCCCTTCGGGGGACGCATTGTGGAAGATGATCCCGTTCATCAACACCGGCCTGCTTCGCATGCTGCTGGTGGCCGATGGCAGCGACATCGAGGAGGAGGACGCGGAGGAGTTCCAGCAGAGCGGTCAGGTGAGCGATCAGGTGGCCGAGGAGAGCCGGGAAGAAGGCGGCCACTTCTCCAGTCGAAACTTCCTTGACTTCGAGGGCGATTTCTCGGTCAGCATCCGAGGAGAGGATTGCAGGGTCAACGTGAACGCGCTGTCGACCCGCGACCCGGCCACACCGGTCCAGAACACCGCGATCGGCCTGCAGCTGGCGGGCGTGATGAGCGGCGAGGCCAACGACCAATGGCTCCGCGAACGCAATCTGGACAAGTGGGACCTCATCTCGAACCTGGCTGACTGGGTTGACACGGACGACATCGTGTCGAGCGGCAAGGGCAGCTACGAGGACGACTATTACAACCGGTCGGAGTTTCCATACTTGTCGAAGAACGCCAAGTTCGACAGCAGGGAGGAGATCCGCCTGGTCGAGGGCTGGCAGGACGAGGTCTACGACCGGTTCGCCGGCCAGGTGACGATCTACGGCGGCGGAAAGATCGACATCAACTGCGCCGACGACGCCGGCCTGAAGGGGCTTTGCCTCGCGAACATCACAGGATGTACGGACGATATGGCGACAAGGTTCGTTCATGCCTTCCACGAGGCCGAGCTGACCACAGCGTTCAACAAGGGTACGGACTTCGTGAAGTGGTGCGAAGCGAACGGATTTGCAGTTAGCAACCCGCAGCTGGCGTCGATGATCACCACCAAGAACAACTACTTCACTCTGACATCGACCGGCCTCGTCGGTGACGCCAGCGCGCGCATCACCGCAGTGGTCGACTACACCAGTGACACCGGAAGAGTGCTCTTCTGGAAGGTGGAATAATGGCGCTCGTATTTGGCATCGACACCGGCAGTTGGCGCGTGCGCGTGGCCAGCAAAGAGGGCAGCTTCGGCCGGTTCACCTTGCGCGACATTCAGGATCTGCCGACGCCCGGCGCGCCCGGGGCGCCCGCGTTCAGCGATGCGGTCGCCGCCTTCAGGGCGAATGAGCCCGGCTGGGACGCCGCGGAGCGCACCTGCGCCTGGCCGCTAGACGAAGGCGTCGTCCGGCTCGTCCGGCTCCCCTTCACGGACCGGCAGTCGATCGCGCGCGCGCTGCCCGCCGAGATCGAGGCGCAGGTGCCCTACGACCTTGACGACATGCACCTCGTGACCCACGTCATCGACGCGAAGGACGGACACAGCCGAACGCTGGCGTTCATCGCGCCGACCGAGGCCATCCGAGCCCGAATCGCCGTGTTCAAGTCGGTCGGAAGTGAGCCCAAGCAGGTCGTCTTCGACGCGCAGGCCATCGCAGCATGGGCGTCCGCAGACAGCGCGGGCTCCCGCGGGGTGCTGGCCGTGGTGGACGTCGGACACGAGCGTACGCTCATCGCGCTCTGCCAGAACGGGCTCTTGATTGGAGCCCGCGCCATCGCGCACGCCGGCGCCGCGTTCACCGCGAGCATCGCGGGCGCCACCGGGATGAGCCTGCCGAAGGCCGAAGCCCTCAAGCACAGCCTCACGCTGGCTTCGCCGAGCACCGTCGACTGGGACGACCAGACCGAGTCCGGCACCCAGCCCGGCTGGCGCTCGTCGGAGGGTGAGCGCCCGGCCGACGCGGCGCTCGGAGCGGCGGTTGACGCCTGGGCGGCCGAGCTACGGGCCGAGCTCATCGCGCTCGAAGATGAGAGCCAGATTGGGGTCGACGATGTGCTGCTCATCGGCGGGAGCGCCCGATTGGCCGGCCTCGCCGAGCGGCTGGGAGCCCGGCTCGGGGTGCCGACACGCGCGGCTTCACTGCCCGGCGGCTACGGACCCGAGTGCGCGCTTGCCCTCGGACTCGCCCGGATAGCGGCGGGTGAGGCGAAAGCAACCGACCTGCGGACGGCGACGCTGGCGTACCACGGGCACGCAGACACCCTGTGGAACTTCTTCGCCGCCAGCACGCTCGGGGCGGCCGTGGCGACGGTGGCGGCCGTGGCCTTGTTCGTCGTGCAGTACACCGACGCGCAGGGCAGGCTCTCGGACCTCGACCAGAAGATCAAGGATGTGGTCACCAGCACGTTTCCGGACGTGACCGAAGACCGGCTGATCTCGCCGTCGATCGCGGTAGCGATCATGCAGGAGAAGGTGATGGCCACGACCGCGCGCGTCGACGCGCTCGGCAGCACGGTGTCCGGCGTACCGCCGACCCTGGACATGCTCAAGGCGATCACCGAGCACATGCCGGCCACCGCCGTCGCGCGGATCGACGTTCGGGAGCTGAACATCTCGCCGGGGATCGTCACGATGAAGGCGGAGACGGACAGCTACGAGTCCGTGTCACAGATCGAGGCCTCGATTCAGGAGGAGCCACGATTCAAGTCGGCGAAGAAAGCTGATGAGAAGAAGGTGGGCGACGCGCTGTCGTTCTCGCTCACCATCCCCCTCGATCACGGCGAGGCGGAAACGCCGGACGGTGCCGCACCACCGGACGCTGCCGCGCCTACCCCTGGAGGTGCAGGATGAGCGTAGTCAAGGAACGCTTCTCACAGCTGGTCGCCACGATGAGCCCGCGCGACCGCTGGCTGTTCACGGGCCTGGTGGTGATGGTGTATGGCTCGCTGCTTGGTGGCGTGTGGTACTTCGGAAATCAGATGTTGAGAGACGCGCGCTCGCGAATCGATGACAACGAGCAGTCGTACGCGATGCTGTCGGGGCTGGCGTCGGATCAGGTCGCCGGCGCGGCGGACGTCGAGCGCATTGAGGCCGAACTGAAGCGGAACTCCGGCACCGAACTGTCGACCTTCGTCGAGAAAGCCGCTCAGAAGACCGGCATCGCATCCGGCCTTCAAGTGAGGGAGCGGGACACCGCGGACGACGGAAACCTCGAGAGCAAGACGTTCTCCGTTGAAGTGACGAAGGTGACACTGCAGCAGGTCAAGGACTTCCTGTATGAGTTGGAGAGCACTGGCTACCCACTGAAGGTCACCGGCGCCCGGTTCAAGACGGTCACACAGACGGGCGTCAAGATGCTGAACGTCTCGCTGGATGTCACCGGCTACAAGCTGCTCGAAGCCATCAAGGAGTCCCCATGATCCGGGTCGCGCTATACGGTCTGACCGGGGCATCGGCGAGCGCGATCGGATTCGTGCTCGGCATGTACGCGACCTTCCCCAGCGACGCCGCGATCGCGTTCATCAGCTCACAGGTCGACCATCGCAGCCAACACGAGTACGCCCTTGGCGCCGAATCTCTGGGCCCCTGGTGGGGCACCGGGCTCCGCTTCGCCGATCTCACGCTGTACACCGTGAAGCGGGCGCGGCATGCCAAGGACCAGCCCCAGACCTACGATCGCAGCCCGCTCCTTCATTGTGACTCACTCGGCGTCCGCCTCGCGCCGCTGTCCTTCCTCGCCGGGAAGCAAGGCTACGCGTTCAAGGCGGAGATGCTCGACGGTGCATTGTCTGGCTTGTACGCGTTCAGCGCGGACCTGGTCGACCTCTCCTTGGACATCCGCGATCTGGACCTGACCAAGCTCGGAGCTGCGGGGTCCGAGGCGACAGTCAACCTCGTCGGCTCGCTCGGGGGTGAAGCTGACCTGCACATCAACCTCAAGGAGATGAAGCAGTCTACCGGAGTCCTTTCGCTCAGCATCGAAGGGTTCGGGATCGGCGCAGGGTCCAAGGTAAGCGGTTTTGAGCTGCCCGCGACAAAGTTCGCCACTGCCAGGGTCGCCTTCGACGTCCACGACGGCAAGATGACGGTCACCGACGGCACGTTCGAGGGCGATGTGATCACCGCGACGCTCAGCGGCGACGTCACGCTGAACAAGAAGATGGGGAGATCGCGCGCGAAGCTGGATATCGCTTTCACGTTGCCAGAGGACATTCAGAAGCTCGCCGACCTGTCACCCATGCTGAAGCGGTCGAAGGACGACGAAGGCAAGTACCACTGCTCGGTGGGAGGGATGGTCTCGGGCCCTTCATTTCGGTGCGGCAAGGGCACCACGCCCCGAATCGGCCGCGACGGTCCCGGCTCCGGCGGCCTCATCGGCGACGGGCCCACGCAGGACAACTCGGAGCTGTCCGAGGAAGAGCGTCGGCAACGCCGAGAGGACCGGATCAAGGAGCGCCGCGAGCGGCTCAAGAAGCGCCGCGAGGATCAGGGACTGACCCCTCTCGAAAACAACACGCGGTCCAGCGCCCCCTTCGAGCCCGAGGACGACACGCTGCCGCCTATGGATCTCCCCGGCCCCGCAGGCCTGAACGAGCGCTTTCGCGACCCAGAGGACCTCGGTCAGAACCTCGGCCAGGACCAAGGGGACGAGCCGGTGAACGAACAGTTGGATCAAGGCGAAGAGGAGCCCTGACTACTCCGCGCAGCTCTCGGTCTCCGTGATCCAGTCCCGCACCGCAGCGAGCCCGACGTCGTCGACAACGAGGCTCGCGAGCGGCGGCATGCGATGGGCGTCCACGCTGGCCATGCGCAGGACGAGAAGCGAGGTGTCCGGACTACCCGGGTCCAGTAACTTCGCGCCCACCACCCCCAGATCGCCGCTGATCGGGTCCACGTCGCAGATCCCCATGCTGGTGAGTGGGGTGTCCCACCGCAGATCCATCGCACCCCCACCCGTACCGTCGGGCAGGTGGCAAAACGCGCAGTTCGCGGCGACGTAGGACCGACCCCGTTCGGTGGCCGAGGCGTCGCCGCTGGGGACAGGCCAGGCGGTGAGGGTCTCCGCCGCGCTGATGCCCTCCGCGAAAAAGCCCATCGAGGAGAGCGCATCGATCTGGTTGTAGGTGCCGCCCCCCAGCTCGTCGTAGGTGTGCGGGCCGTTGAGCTGCTCCGTTCGCAGGCCAAGGAGCCCCCCGGCCACGTTGGTATGGCAGCGCAGGCACTCCGCACGGCTCGGAAACGCCCAATCCTTCGTATCGTAGACCTGTGACGATGAGCCCACCAGCAGCGTCGCGTCAGTGCCGGTCTCGTTCCATTGGTAGCTGTAGCCCGCCCACGCACCATCGTCGTGGAGCACCAGCAGTCGCGTCTCCATCGCTGTGTCCCCGTTGCGGAACTGCTTGACCACCACGCTTCCCACCGGAAAGGCCCACGCCCCGTCCGCGTTCACCGTGATCTGGGTACCGTCGGGGACCGCAAACCAACGGGACTTCTCCGCGGCGTCCGACCACAGCGGGCTGTTCACCTCGTAGGAGATCATCCCTGAAGCCGGGCTCCTCGGGTCCACCGGATCCACGCAGCCAGTCTCCGAGAGTCGGTCGGGTACGACATTGCCCGACGGGGCCGGCGCGCTCCCGTCCGGATCGATGCGGTAGAGCCGCCCCCCGTTCCACTCGGTGAAATAGACCTCGCCCGCGTGATCCTGTGCGAAGCTCGCCGGGAAATAGCCGGTCTCCTCGGCGATCACGGTCGGGGCAGCGTCGCCGGTCAGCGGATCGTAGGTCAGGGCCCAGAAACGACCGGAGTAGGTGTCGGCGTACAGATAGGTCCCGACGAGATCAGGGATGGCTGTCCCCCGGTAGACATAGCCCCCAACAATCGTGACACCGTTGTCGCTGTTGTGTTTGTACTCGACCACCGGCGCGATCCACGGCCCTTCGTCACACGGATCCGCGTTGTAGCAGTGTGTCCCTTCTATGACGCTCCATCCGTAGTTCCCCCCGGCCCTCACGAGGTCCACCTCCTCCCACTTGTCCTGTCCGACGTCGCCGGCCCACATCTCCCCGGTGACACTGTCGAACGAGAAGCGCCACGGGTTGCGCAGCCCGGTGGCCCATGCCTCGGCCACCCCTCCGCCGGGGGATGTGCCGCCGTCCGCGAAGACGTTGTCCGCCGGGATGGCGTAGGGGTCGCCACGGTCCACGTCAACCCGCAGGATCTTGGCCAGCAGCGTGTCCATGTCCTGCCCGTAGCCGCGCGGGTCACCCGCCCCGCCGCCGTCGCCGAAGCCAATGTAGAGGTAGCCGTCTGGCCCGAACAGGATGTTGCCACCGTTGTGGTTGGAGTCGGGCTGGAAGATGGTCAAGATCACCTTGCCCGAATCCCGATCGAAGCTCGCCCCTCCATCTGTCGACGTAAACCGCTCGATTATGCTGGTGAGCTCGCGATCAACCGTTCCGGTGTAGCTGACATACATGTGCCCGTTGTTCGCGAAGTCGGGATGGAAATCCATTCCGAGCAGCCCTGCTTCGTTCCCGCCCGGCGTGGCCAACAGATCACCGATGTCCAGCACGGTGCCGAGCGTGCCGGCCGGGTCGGAGCTGTCAAACCGCTCGACCGCTCCGCCTTGCTCGACGACGTACCACCACGCGTCCTCGGCCGGCAGCTGCCGCATCGCGAGCGGCGCTTCGAAGCGCAGCCCGGGCCATGCCTCGGTGAAGACGACGCTCGCGCTGGAGGCGGGCCGCTCGAGAGCAAGACAGGTCTCGTTGTTCGGCCGTTCCAGATCCTCAAGCGCGGGCACCTTCGGCTTGCATGCCGTGGCGAGCGGCACAAGGCCTACGACGAGGGCCAGCGCCAGTGCCGGGCGGAGCGGGCCCAGCGGGCGAAGCGAGCGGACGAACATTAGTGACCTCTGAAGCGCGAGCGTAGCCCGAGAGCCCGTCCCGAAAGCGGTCCATCCCGAATAGAGCTCCTGTGAATAAGACTCAAGCCCGCCTACCCCAATCCCGCGATCAGCGCTCGGAGCGCAGCTCCCCGGTGGCTGATGGCGTCCTTCTCGTCCGGGGCCAGCTCCGCCATCGCCCGGCCTGACCGCGCGACCGGAATGAACAGCGGGTCGTAGCCGAACCCACCGTTGCCCCTGGCCACATGGCCTATCGACCCCTCGCACCGACCGACGAATACGCGCTCCACCCAGCCCTCGAAGGCCCCACCAGCCGGCCCGACAACCGGGCATTCAATCAACGCGATGACGCACCGGTACCGGGCTGTGCGCTGCGAGTCGGGTGTCTCGGCAAGCTCGCGGAGGAGGAGGGCGTTGTTCGCCGCGTCCGTCCCTTCGGGAGAGTACCGCTTGGACCACACACCGGGTCGACCGCCAAGCGCGTCCACCTCCAGCCCCGAGTCGTCGGCGAGGCAGCTCACAGGCCCGCCATCTCCCTGTGCACACGCCCAAGCCGCCGCGAAGCGGGCCTTCTCGAGCGCGTTGGCCTCAAAGGTGGCGCCCGTCTCGGGCGGGTCTCCGAGCTCTTCGGGCAACAACAGCCAGCGGACATCGGGAGCGATGCGCGTCAGCTCCACGATCTTGTGGGCGTTCCGACTGGCGAGGAAAATGGCGCGGTTCACGGATCCTCGGGGTCGGACCGCAGCTCAGCCGCCGAGCGCGCGGCGGCCTCGTGGAGCCGCCCAGCCGCCTCCCGGGCGGCAGCCTCACGCTCGGCGATCACAGCGGTCACCACCGAAATCACCGCTTCCCGGGGGAGCGCGCGAAGGTGCGCCAGCAGCTCGACCGCGCAATACTGCAGCCCAGTGCGGGTGAGTTCGGTGACGGTGAGCGGAAATTCCACCTCGCCGCGATAGGCGTGGCCGAGCAGAGCCTTAAGACCGCCGCTGGGCACCTCAGTCAGCCCGCGCAGCATTCAGCCCTCGACCACAAGGCCGTCGAACCCGCGCTCCACGGGGATCCCCACTCGGGCCACACGCTCGATGGCGGCCACGGGGTCGGTGCCCGGGTACAGGTGCGTCATGATGACCCGGCGCGGCCGCGCGGCGTCCACAATTGCGGCCACATCGTCTGGACAGAGGTGGGAGTCCCAGGGGTCCTTGTCCGGGACGGCGCACTCGGTGATCAGCACGTCTACGCCCGCGGCGAGCTTGATCAGGTTCTCCGAGGGGCCGGTGTCCCCGGAGAACAGCGCCACGAAGCCGGCCGGACTGGTGAATCGGAGGTGTAGAGCGCCCGCCGAGTGGTTCGCCGGCAGTGTGTCCAACCGAACCCCGCCGGGCAGCATCGCCATGCCCGGCGCGTCGAGGGGGAGCTCAGTCACGCGGGTGGACCAGCGGTCTGACCGGATCCAAGAGCCAAACACACCGTACAACCCGTCGAGGAAGCCTTGAAAGCCCTCACCCGCCCAGATCGGGTAGTCGCGCGCGCGCGGCAGCTCCACCCCGACCTTCAACGCGAAGAGGATGGGGACGAGATCGCCGCAGTGATCGACATGACGATGACTGTAGACCCCTCCATCGAGCTCACGCACGTCCACGCCGATCTTCTTCAGGCGGGTCATGGTCCCGCTACCGCCATCGACCAGAACGCGCGCTCCTGCCTCTTCGACCAAAAAAGCGGCTGAGCCCCGCTCCGCGTCGGGCACCAACGTGCCGCTCCCGATGATGGTAAACCTCATCGCCAGGGGGCTCCGACGTCAGTCACCAAACAGCCCGTAGAGCACCATCATCGCGACAACCCCGCCGACCACGAAGGCCACGCCTCCGCCGAGGATCCAAGGCAGGTAATCGCCGGAGGACTCGAGTTCGACGACGACCTCGCGGGCGGGAGCAGGGGCCGGGGCGGGTGGAGGAGCGGGCGTGCGCGGACGATCGGGTGCCACCGCCGGCTCATCGATCTCGACCGGGCGGGCGAACGCGCCATTTCGCAGGGAGAGCGCGAACACCCCGAACTCGGCGATGTCCTTGCAGAGCGGCATGTTCTGCAGCATCCACTTCTCGAAGCCGTTCTCCTCGTTGGCGTTGGACATCCGGCCCGCTTCGTACAGGGGCAACGGCGCATAATCGAG
>SHYV01000017.1 GCA_009692605.1 Myxococcales bacterium | reverse complement strand
TGTTCAGCAGGTAGCCCGACTGGTAGATGACGCCGCGAACCTTGTCGCTGCTTGGGAAGAGCTGGGCGTACTGGTCGAGCGCCTTGAGCTTCTTGCCTTCCCACTCGGTGAGGGGCTGCTCTGCGTGGCTGCCCGGATCGGGGCCGGCTCCGGCGTTCGCCTTCGCCTCGCGCTTCAGCATCTCGTTGGCGGAGAAGATCGCCGAATCCGCGCAGAACTCGGAGTGCTGGCCCTTGGTATCGATCGCCACGACCTGCATCTCTTGATCGTAGGCCTCGTCGTACTTCTTGATCTTGTAGAGTAGCTCCGAGAAGCTGTACCGCATCTCGTAGGTGTTCTTGCCGGTGGGGAACTCCTGCAGGTACGTGCGGTAAGCCTGCTCCGCCAGCCCGTAGACCTTGATGGCGCCAGCCCCGGTTCCAAGCTTCTTCGCTTCGTTGTGGTAATCGGTGGCGATGGTGTGAAGCGCCCGCTCGATCATGTCGGTGGCGTCCTTCACTGCGTCCTGATTGGACGCGTTCGCGCGGGCCCAGGAGGACTGCTTGCCGTACGTCGTCCGGAGCCGGTCGATTTCGGCCAGCGTCTCGACCTTTTTGCCGGTCTTTTTGTACGCGGTGATGATCTCGTTCTGGAAGGTCGCCGAGACCGGGGCCGTCGGGTTGTCGGTGATCAACCGGCGGTACATCTCGATCGCCTGATCGAATTTGCCCTGCTCGACAAAGGTGTTCGCGAGCTTCTTCAGCAGATCGTTGATCAGGTTCTGCTTGCCGATCTGCTTGAAATACGCGATCGCGTCTTCCATGTCGCCGAAGTCGGCGAAGAACAGCACGAGGTCCTTGAGCGCCTCATCCTGAAGCTGGATCTTGCTCTGCGATCCGCCGCCATCCGCGTATTGGACCACCGCCTTCATCGTATTGATGGCCGTCGTCCCTTCGCCCAGGTTGTAGTAGCACCACGCCAGCTTGTACATGGCGAACGCGTACTTCTCGTGCGTCTTGTCGACGGTCGCCTTCTTGTACGCGAGCATCGCCTTGTTCGGGTCGTTCTTCTCGTTGAAGTAGTACTCGCCGATCTGGACGAAGGAGTCCGTCACGTACGCGGAGTCCGGGTACTGCTTGACGAGGTTGGTGAACTGCTCCGCGGCCTTCGGGTACAGGCCGGTGTCGTTGAGCGCGCTGCCGAGGAAGAACGTCGCTTCGTCGGCGCGTGAGAACTGCGGATAGCTGGAGAGGATCTGCTCGTACAGCTTGATCGATCGGTTCTGCCACTCGCGGGACGCCTTGATGAAGTCCTCGATATGAACGTTGTCCGGGCTGCCGCCTGCGTTGAAGACCTCGTCCACCTTCGCGTTGTACACGCGCATTTCGTCAAGGTACAGGTCGCGGCCCTCCTCGAAGTACATCTCCGAGAGTCGCATGATGAGCTCGGCCTTCTGGTCGCCCTGAAAGTTGCCGGTCTTGATCAGGTCCTTCAGCGCCGCCATCGACTCGACACGGGCCGCGTGGGCCTTCTCCCGAAGCTCCTTGCTCTGCGTCTCGGCGACGTCGGTCAGCGTGAGCCGTCGGCGGACGGTGTCTGCTGCTTCGGCGTGTGGGGCGAACGCAGGCGCCAGCGCGAGGACCAGACCGAACACGAGGGACAGGCGGGACGCGAGCTGGATCGGCGCGGAAGCAGGAGAGTGCATCATCGTTTCCTGGGGTGCGAAGCGCGGCAACGCGCGTGGGAATCCGAAATCGGGCCGACTCAGGCTGCAGCCATCGCCGGGGAGTGTGACCGAACGATCGGCTACTTACAACTGCCTTGCTCGGTATACCAGTAGTAGCCAAGCTCGTCGCTCCAGAACTCGCCGTTGAACGGCCAGAAGATGCGATCCGGCGAGGTTGCGAAGTCGATCTGGAACTCTTTGGAAGTGTCCTGAACGTCTTGACTGGTCAGCTTGTACTGGTAGTCCGCTCGGATGGCGTCTTTCTTCTCGAACTGGATGATCTGCGACTGCCCGATCAGGCCGCCGAGCATCGTGGCCATGGAGCTCATGTCACGAAGCAGCATGCTGCCAGCGCGGCGCTTCAACCGGTCGCGATCTTCTGCGATCACCTTGTGGAGGTTTTCGCCGAGGCTGTCTTTCCACTGGCTCTTCTGCTCGTCGATGAGCTTCTCCTCGCTCTCCATCACCTGAAGGTGGCTCACGATGCCGGCGAGGTCCTGATTGCGCAGGATCCGAACGAAGGCTGCCTTCGGGATCAGCGTCTTGTCGGGCTTCGGCCCGAAGTAACGATCGTAGGCCTGATCGTAGACCGCCTTGCCGGCGTCGCCTTCATACTGCTTTAGGAAGTCTTTCATTTCCTCCTGCATCGGCTTGAACGTGCTGTCGAACGTGGCGAGCTCGCGATCGACCTCGCTGTATTCACACAAGTTGAAGAAGGTCAGCGCCCGCAAGATGCTCGCCTCGGGGATGAACTCCTGCTTGTCGAAGAACGGGCTCTGTACGGTCAGGACCTGACCCAGCGTCCGGTTTACGTCGGAGGTGACGAAGTCAGCCCACGCGCTTTCAAACTGCGCTTCAGCCCAGTAGCGGCTGTCGCGCGGCACGTTGTCGTACCACTGGATCGACTCAGGGAAGCGCTGGATGCTGTAGTAGATGCGGGCGATGTTGAGCAGCGAGAGGTCGCGGAGCCTGCCGGCTTCTTCGATCTCCTCCGGGGTGGTCGGGTCGGTGTCCGACTTCACGACCTCGGTGAAGCTCTTGACTGCGCTGCGCAGCTTCTCCTGCTTGTAGTAGATGACGCCCTCAAAGTACTTCGACTTGGTGTACAGGTCGGACTTCTCCGAGACTTGCGCGAAGCTCTTCCGGGCGTCGGTGAGCTTGTCCTGCTCGTACAGGCGCAGGCCGGCGAGGTAGTAGTACTGGTTCCGAGCCGACGCGGGGAACTGCTCTACCGGCACCTTGGAGACGATCTTGGCGAGGTCGGAGTCGTCGCCGGTGTACTTCGAGATGGTCACGAGCTTGGGGAGCGCCTTGGAGAAGTATGGGGTGCTCGGCCCCTTCTTGATGACCTCGGTGAAGTAGTATTGCGCCGAGTGGTACATCTGCTGGTCGTAGAGCGACCGTGCGAGATAGTATTGGATCTTCGCTTCTTTATCGGGGTATTGGTTGTCCCGAAGCATCTGGAAGAACGCCAGGCTCGCGGTGAGTGGCTTCTTGGCCTCGTAGGCCTTGATGGCGCTCTCGAGCTTCTCCGGGTCGCGGGTGGCGTCGCTCTCATCGGGGTCGCCGCCCTTGTCTTCGAGCTGCTTGCTCTTCTGCTTGTCTCCGATGCCCTCGTCCCGATCGAAATCGTCCTTGACGCTGGCCTTGGGTGCGGGCTGGTCGTCATCGGGCTCGTCTGCTGGGGCAGACGCCATGAGCGCCTTCGCGGCGCTGACGACTTCGGCGGGCGCGCCCTTCTTCTGCAGGCAGCTGACCTGCTCTGCGGTGAAGGACTCTCCCGAGCCTTCGATCGTGGTGACGATGATCTCGGTGGGTACGGAGACGTCCACCATGTTCATCAGCTCGTCGCACGAGAGCGCCCACGCCGGGCGACTGCCCAACATCGAGAGCGTCAACGCCACGGAGAGCGGCAGCAGCGTACGGGAAAGGCCGGATGCCCGCGCCGCAGCGGCGCGGGGAGAGAGGGTCGGAAGGGACTGCGCGGTGGTGATCAGGGTTTTCATCGCCGTCAGCTCACTTCATGTTGGGGAAGAAGAAGGTCACACCGCCCTGAAGGATGAAGTTGTTCTTCATCTCCAGGGTGCCACCGTTGATCGTCTCGATGTACGAGGTTGCCTTGCCCTCGAGTCGGGCAGCGACGCTCTCACTGAAGGCGACCCGCGCGCCACCGGAGATGACGGTGGTCGGGTGCCACTCCGACGCGGTGGAGAGGTAGTCCTCGTCGTTCTTGTCGACCTGAAGGGCGGCGTAGTCGTCCTGAGTGTGGATGGCGCCCAGCCCGAACGCCCCGAAGATGTCGAACGCGATGATGTTCCGGCCTACGGCGGCCTTGCCGTAGATCGGGGCGAACGCCAGCGCCACGGAGCCCATCGCATCCAGCTTGGAGATGTCCGGGGAGACGCTGTTGAAGTCCAGAATTTGCTTGGTCAGCGGCTTCCAGTCTGGATCGTTATCGTTTCCTTCCTGACCCAGAATCGGCGAGTAGTCGACCTGGACCTCGACCGCGAAGATCTCGGTCACGTGGTAATCCAGCGAGACCCCAAGGATGTATCGGTTTAAGAAGGGGTCATTCGTCACGAAGCCGATCTGGGGGCCGACCTCGTACCGGCCGATCTTCATGAAGGTCTTCTTCTCGATGACCTTGATGACGCGCTTGCGCTTCTTGCCATTCTCCTCGGGCTTGGTTTCGGTCTTGCTGGACCGGACCGCCTCCTTCTCGGACTTGACGGAATCTTCGTCCTCTTCCTCTTCGCCGGTGCCGTCTTCATCAGCGTCGTCGGCGACGACGGCCAGATACTGCACATCGAAGGGGGTGAACGGTGCCGGCTGGGGGTCGGCAGCGGTTTCCGCGGCGTTCGCGGGAGACAAGAGAGCAAGGGCGAGCAACATCATGGGGGTGGCCACCGTGTCCTTAGAAGTTGGAGAGGCGAGGCTTCATCTTCGGGATGAAGATCGAGACGCCGCCGGTGGTGATGAAGGAGTTGTACAGCCGGGTGCCGAGGTTGGCGTCGCCGCTCGCGTCCTGAACACCATAGTCGGGCTCTTTGCCAAGGTAGATGAGGCTGCGGGCGTCGATCTTGAGCGCAATGCCCTGCGTCAGGAAGAAGTCGAAGCCCACACCGAGGTTGACCGCGGGGTTCGGGCCGAACGCGCCTTGTTCCCCTTCGTAGTCGTTCAGTTCGATGGAGCTGTCGGCTCCGTTGGTCGCGAGCTCGTGGTGGATCACCAGCAGGCCCACGCCGACGGTGCCGTAGAAGTCGAAGTTGATCACGCCCTCGCCGAGGAGGTTGATCTTGCCGTACACGGGTGCGAGCCGCGCCGCGAAGATGGCGCCGAGGGCTGGTCGGTCGATCGGCTGCTGAAAGCCCTCGGCGTCCTCTCCGATCTGCATCAGCGTCTTCGCGAGGCCCTTCAGGCCAGCGATCTGCGTGTCGGCGCCGTAGAGTAGGCTGGCCTCGGCCGCGAAGCTCTCCGAGAAGTGGTAAGCGAGGAACATCCCGCCGACGGGCACGGAGACGAGGTCGTTGTTGGGGATGTACCCCAGCACCGGGGCGATCTCGAAGCGGTTCGACTTGAGGAAGAACTTGTTCTGGATGACCGAGAGTTGGGCCTTTTTCCCTTGCAGTTCGTCCAACGCCAGCGTTGCCGGGTGGCCGGCATGGGCAGGCTCGGGGATCAACGCTGCCAGAAATCCGGCCACTGGGGCGAGGGCGGCGAGCATTGCGAGCGGGGAGCTTGGTTTTGAGCGGGCCAGCAAGTTCATCAGTCAGTTCTCCGGGGGCACCACGATGTGGACGCCAGCAAGAATCAGCGCTCGGGGCGCGCGGCCACGCACCATAGCACGGCCTCGCACGCGGCGCAGAGCGGCGTCGGCCCTCCGCCGCTCTGCGGGCAGGCTCGGGTTAAGCACCGTGCGTGACGCTCCCGTGCCGCGACCTTGGCCCCGACCTTAGCTCCGCCCCCGTTTCCGATCACCGCTCCGGCCGCCGCTCCGGCCTATCGCCCAACGTTTACGGCCAATGCGCTGGGGTCGGCTGCTTCGTCTTGTTGCTCGTCGGGCTGGGGCCGATCGCGTTGGCGGCTCCCTCCGAAGGGCGGGTTCAGATTCAGGGGCCCGCGACACCTCCGCACGAGGGCGAGGCGATCCCGTTTACGGTCAGCGAAACGGCGGACGGTCCACTTTTCATTGACGGATGTGCGGCGGTCGAGCTGGAGCAGAAAACCGTAGGCATCTGGTCCACCAAGGCGGTCAAGGTCTGTGAGACACAGGTGCCCGCCACCCAGTTTGACGGTGGGCTGGCGCTCTCGATCCCCGCCCCGGACAGCGGAACCTACCGGGCGCTGCTGACCTGGGGCGTAGGGTGTGCGCCTGGGTTCCCGCTCGTGACGGCGACGTGCACCGAGATCGGGAGCGTTACGTCGGACCCTGTCGTGGTCGCCCCGCGTCGCCAGCCGGGCCAGAAATAGCACGAGATGTTTGCTTGAGGCTGCAGCTGCAGCCCGAGACCTAGTCCGCGAAGTCCCACTGCTGTTCGATCCAGGCCATGCCACCGCGTCGGTCACGGACCACGACCCAGAGCGACTGCTGGCTTAGTGTCGGTTGGGCCGGCACCGTGTAGTCCACAGCGGTGTAGGGCCACAGGGTATTGGATTGATCGAAGCCGCCTTCCTGAAGGTACCAGGCGAAGTACGGCTCTTCCGTTCGCGACTCCGCGACGCCGGCTGCGTTGATGAAGGTGTACTCTTCGAGCGAATCGCGGGAGAGCTCGCACGCAATACGATAGGTCTGTCCTGGTGAAAGGCGCACGACCGCGCCCGGGGCGATCCCAACGTCGTCGATGGTGATGCCGACCACGACGGGATTGTGGTTCGGCGTGGTCGCGAGGCTGACGGGAACGCGCTTGTAGGCGATTTCGATGTTCTCTGTGGCGGTGTCCAGCGTGGCGCTGTCGCCTGCTACGGTCGGGATCGCGGTCACGGTGACGATCGCCGCCGTTCCTTCAATCTTCTCATCCTCGGTGAGCGCGTCCAAAAAGTCGGTGGGTACCGTCCAGCTCGGCTCAAAATACGGCTGGACCCCGATCAGCCCGGCCGCTTGAAGCTGCGAGTAGAGAGCGGCCAGCTCCTCCGGCGTCATCGTCGAGATGTCCCCGGTCACGCTGCTCAGCAGGTCTTCGTCGATGCTGCAGCCGTACCCGGAGTCGCTCGAGCAGGCCAGCCACGTGGTGAGGCCGACCGTCGAGACCGGGCTGACCACCAGGGAGGTGAAGCTGACCGTCTCACCCGGCCGCGGTTCGGCGGGGTCGGCGGCCACGGCGAGGACCCGCAGCCGGTCGATCTGGTACGACTGCGAGAGCCCGAGCCCGTCACACCCGGCAAGCAGCGCCGGCGCCGCGACGAGGCTCATGAAAATGTTCCTAAAAATGCCCACGAAGGTGTATTTAGAACTCAAATTTTGCCTCGAACCCGGGGCTCGGGATGAAGGGCAACGACTGAACGTACGCCGTCTCGGTGTAGTCATAGTTGTAGAGTTGAAACTCGGGATTCGTGCCATGGACCAGGTTGATCAGGTCGACGAAGAGATCCAGGCTCCAGAGCTTGAAGGTAAAGGTCTTGTCAATCCGTGCGCTCACCGCCCAGTACGGGGGGAGGCGCTCGGAGTTGTACGGCGCGGTCGAGTACCCGGAGTAGGAATCCTGATCGAGGTCATACACGCCGAGGTTGTAGGGCGTGGTTGGATTTCCGGTCGTGTACTGGAACCTCGCGGAGACCTCCACCTGCCAGGGCAGCTTGTAGCCGCCCAGCCCGACGAGGTTGTGCGTCTGGTCATAGTCGTAGCTGTACCAGTCGTCGTCGGGACCATCCCGGCGCTCGCTTCTGGACAACGTGTAGCTGACCCACCCGAAGAAGTTGCCCACCGGGTCGTGCCGGATCATGATCTCGACGCCGTACGCCCGCCCGATCCCGGCATTCACGAAAAACGGGTCATCCATGCTTGAGAAGTCAGGATTGCCGACGATGAGGTCCGAGAGGTCCTTGTAGAACCCCTCGATGTCCCCGTGGATCGCTTGCCCGATGTCGGCTTCGACGCCGATGTCTCCGGATAGGCACTGCTCGGAGACGAGCTGGATGAGCTTGTCGTCGCTGCGGTACATCTGGTAGGGCTGCGGAGGCTGGTGGTATAGACCCACCGACCCTTTCACGCGCCATCGGTCGGTGAGGCTGAACTTGCTGCCGAGCCGGGGGTCCACCGACGCGGTGCCAAGCTCGCCGGGGATCAAGGCCACCGTCGCGCGGACGCCGGGGGTGATCAGCCAGCGGTCTGCGTCGTTCAGCGGGCGGATGTTGGCGAACAGGTAGGGGTCGGGGCCCCAGCCCCACTGGTCGTCGATCAGGGTGAAGGGCTCGCGCTCCTGCAGCGGGTCCGTCGATGCGAACCCGGCTGGGTCGAAGGGGAGCTGGACCTCGAACGGCGACCAACCGCCGATGAAGTCGATGCCGGGTACGATCTTCAGGTGTTCGTTGACCACCCATGGCAATTCAGCGCGGATCTCCGCGAGCCACTGGGTTTGGAAGAGTCGCCAGGAGTCGCCGACCACGAGGCTCGAGTAGTCGCGCCCGAACGACGGGACGAACCGCAGGGAGAGGTGCTCGTTGAACGGGTGTTCCCAGGTCAGCAGGAAGCGGTGAGTCGAGTACGACGTGCCGAAGCTGCCCTGAGTGTCCTGATCGGTGCCCTGCGCGGTGCCCTGGGGGCTCGACGCGGTGAGGACGTCCTCGAACCCGAAGAACAGCACGGTGAACGAGTCACGCTGGCCAAGCAGCTCGTATTTCGCCTGATAGTCGTACCATCTGGGCTTGACGACGAAGCCATCCGCGCCCGCCGCGTTCAGGATCGGCGTCATCAACGCGTCGATGTACGACCGCCGCCCGGCCAGGCCGATGGCGTGCTGCTTCTTCTTGCCGAACCGCCCCTGGATCATCGCCCCAGAGTCGAGGGCGTTGGTCTTCCATGTGACCTTGTTGCGGTCGGGCCACTTCGACACCGTCGAGACGTCCACCACCCCGCCCATCCCGCGGCCGTACTGCACCCCGAAGCCGCCCGGGAGGTAATCGACGGCGCTCACCAGTCCGGGGTTGATCACCGACTCGAACCCGCCGAGGTGGTAGATGTAGGGAATGCGGATGCCGTCGATGTAGACGCCCGAGTCCTCTGGGTTGGAGCCGCGGATGATCAACAGGCCCGTGCCGAACGGGGCGCGCGCTGCGCCAGGCAAGCTCTGCACGACGCGGATCGGATCGCCGAAGGTCCCGGGGATGCGCTTGATGGTCTCCATGCTGATTGTGCGCTGGGTGACCTCGTTCTTGTCCTTGTCGTAGTAGGCGTACAGCGTGTCGTCCGCGGTCACGGTCCGCATCCAAAGGCGCACGTCGACCGCGACCCCGGTCGTGAGCGTGATCCCCTCGGTCACCGTACCGAGCCCCGGGTCGGACGCCCGGAGCGTCCAGGTGCCTTCGGGGATGCCGCGCAGGCTGAAGGCTCCGACGTCATCGGTCTCGGTGGTCCAGCCGCCGGTGGTCGCGGCTTCGCTCGCCGCATTCTTCTGGTCGTCCGTCGCGTCCGGGGGGGCGAGCACCGTGATCGCGACGTGGGGCAAGAGCCTACGCGAACCCATCTCCCGCAGCGTGCCGGCCACGTTGACGGGCTGCTCCTCCGGACTCGCGGCGGTGGCTGTAGGCTCGATGGGCTTGAAGACGAAGCCGTAGTCGAACTGGATGATGACCGGTACCGGGCCGGAGGCGTCTTCAGCTGGGGAGAAGAGGAACTGCTGTGCGGCCGCGATGGCGGCCTCGTCAAACCCGTGGCCTACCGGGGTCGGCGCCGTCACCGCCGTGACCTTGCCGCTCGCGTCGATCTCAATCTCTAGGGTGACGAGCGCTTCGAGCCCCGCAGCCTGGGCCTCGGGTGGGTACGGCGCGTCCACGAAGGTGATGAGCGCGGGGTTTTTCGTGAGCGGCGGCGGCTCCTCGGGCGCGGATGGCGCGGCGGGGTCGGGCCTCGATTCTGCAGCGAGCGCGGCCGTCGACTCGGGTCCGGCCAGAGCGGGCGACGAAGTTAGCCCCCACAGCAGCAGCGCGGTGACGTGACGTGCTCTCATGGGTTCGCCGCTACCACGCAGTACTGCGGCATGCCGGTGACCGAAACGGCCGCCCCGTCTTGCATCGCAGGCTTGAACTTGGCCTTTCGCCACGCGGCGACGCAAGCCTCCTCGATGCCGTAGCCGAGGGGGGGCGACAGCACCTTCACCTGCGTGACCCCACCCGTCTCATCGATGTCGAGGCGCACCTGGACGGTGCCCTCTGCGTTTGCCTTCCGAGCCTCGTCCGGCGCCATGAACACAGGCTGGAACGTCATCTTCGGGCGTGTCGCCACCGCTGCCCACGCGCGCGGAGCCTTGGCTTCGTCGAGGGTGAGCCCGCGTCCCTCCGCGGCGATCTGGGTGGTGTCGCCCGCGCGAACTGACAGCCCGGAGCCGCTGTTGGCGAAGCTGTTCGCCGTGAGGCCTTGCACGATGCGTCGAGGCGCTGGGGTGGGTGCGACCTCGGGCGGAGGGGTTGGCTGGAGGTCCTTGAAGGCGACCGGCTTGGGCTTGGGCTTGGGGGGCTCCGGGGTGGGGGCTGGCGGCTTCGGAGGCTCCGGGACGGCCGGCTTGGCCACCTGCACTTGCACCCACTGGGCTGCTTTTCGCGCGGGCTCAGGGTTGGCAGCGAACAGCAGCGCGAGGACCACGTGTGCCGCGACTGACAGGCCGCCCGCACCGCTCCTCACCGCGCGATGCCACGGCGGGCTGCGGTGGAATGGGGACAGGGACGTTGGGCTGCTCACGGGGGCACGACGGTGATCTGGTTGGGGTCGATGTTCATCGCGAACTTCGTGACGCCGATCGTCTTGACGAGGTCCACCATGTGCACCACGTCGCCGTACTTCGCTGCCCGGTCCCCAGCGATCAAGCAGACCACGTCTTTGTCCTTTGCCAGCTCCTCGGACACCTTCGCCTTCAGCTCGGGCTCGGAGATCAGCGCGCCGTCCAGGAGGAGTCGCCCGTCCGCCGCCACAGAGATCCCCAGCGAGGTCGGTTCAAGGTTCTCCCCCGTCGCCGCGTCCGGCAGGTCGATCTTGATCGCCGGCTTCACGATGTAGGTCGCCGTCACCATGAAGATGATGAGCACGACTAGGATGATGTCGACCAGCGGCACGATGTTGATGTCGGTGATCGGATCGTCGCCGCCCCCGCCGAGCTTTCCACCCGCCACCTAAGCGGCCCCGCCGCGCTCAGACTGCAGGCGCGCCAGCACGAGGAAGCCCATGCTCTCGCAGCGTGAGCAAATGCCCTTGATCTGGCTCTGCAACAGGTTGTAGAGCACGACCGCAGGGATCGCCACCGCCAGCCCCATCGCGGTGGAGACGAGCGCCTCGGAGATCCCGGACATGACCGCCCCGGCGTTGTCACCCGCCGCTGCGCCTGTAGAGAGCGACAGGTCGTGAAACGCCTTGATGATGCCAAGGACGGTGCCGAACAGCCCCACGAACGGCACGTTCGAGGCGACGGTGCCGACGATGAGGACCCCGCGCTCGAGCCCGGCGCGCTCGAACTGGAGCGTGCCCGCCATGGCCGCCTCCACCCCTTCAAGCTTCCCATCCTTCGCGACTGCGAGGCCCGCCCGGATCACCCGGGCTTCGAGTCCCTTCATGTCCTTCAGCGCGCCGTCCAGCGCCGCACGGTTGCCCGCGCTCAGGAAGCTCCCCAGCGCGGCTTCGAAAGCGGCGGCCGGAGAGCGGTTGAGCACGAAGTACAGCCCGCGTTCCAGCGCCAGCCCGAGACACATGACGGACAGGATGACCATGAGCCACAGGACCCATCCAGCACCGAGCAACGCGAATTGGGACATCTTCTGTTCGAGCAGCACTCAGGGGCTCCGGTTGGGCCGGCGTAGCTATCAAGGAACCCCATCCTGGGCGCTTCCGGTTGGTGGGCTTTCCGAGCGCCGAGTCGGCCGCGCCCGGCCGCCACCCCTGTTATACGGTGATGCGTAATATATTTCGCATCATCACACTGACCCTATAGTCAGTTTGAGATTTGGGTGGTACACAGTAGCCATCCGAGTCCGCTTCATGCTCACGCGACGACGCCTCATCCACGCATCCGGCGCGATCATGGCGGCCTCCGCCGTGTCCGGTGGCGCTGGGTTTGAGTTGCTCTCGCTCGGCGGGGCCGCCCCAGGGCACCTCGCGCTCTCCGCGCGGGAGCTCCTGCTCGTGCAGGCCCTCGCCGAGGCGTTGTTTCCACCTGGAAATGCGCTCGGAGTGACCGCGTTCGGCATGGATCTCGGGCCCGAGGTCGATGAGCTCATGGGGGACCGGCTGGACCCAGTGGTGGCCCCCGCGTTTCGCTACGCGCTGAAGGGCCTCGACCACGGGACGTGGCTCAGCCGTGGCGCGCGGTTCGCGGACCTCCCGATCGCCGACCGGGTGGCCGTCATGAACGCCTGGGCCGAGCCCGAGGTGACCGCGCGCCGGCTCACCTACGATGTGCTGCGCACCGTCGTTGGGATGGTGTTCTTCTGTCGCCCCGAGGTGACCCAGACCATCGGCTGGCGGCCGCCATGCGCGATCCAGTTCGTCGCCAACTCGCCCGGAGCGGCGCTGTGATCCCCGGCCGAAACGGGTTCGAGCGCTACCCGGTCGGGGCTACGCTGGAGCTTGAAGCAGACGTATGTGTGATCGGCGGCGGAGCCGGTGGGGCCTCGGTGGCCTGCGCGCTCGCTGAGGCGGGAATGACGGTCGTCCTGATGGAAGAGGGGCGGAACTGGAAGCCGCAACAATTTCAACCCACCGCAAGCTGGGCGTTCAAGCATCTTTATGCGGGGCGCGGCACGCGGGCGACACGTGGGAACTGCGTCATCCCGCTGGCGGGCGGGCGTGGCGTGGGTGGCAGCACGCTCATCAACAGCGCGATCTGCTTTCGTACGCCCGAGCCGGTCTTGGCCGACTGGCGGGGAAACCACGGCTGCGTACACTTCGACAGCGCCTGGATGGGCGCGTGTTTCGACCGCATCTGGCAGACCATCGGCGTCACGGTCAACCCGCCGGAGGTCCAGCGGGAGAACAACCGCATCTTCAAGCAGGGGGCCGACGCGCTGGGGTTGAAGGGCGAGTGGATGGCCCGATCCGCGCCCGGGTGCGGCGGGTGCGGCACCTGTAATCAGGGCTGTCCCACTGGCGGCAAGCTCACCGTTGACCGCTCCTTCCTTCAGTTGGCGCTGGATACCGGCCGCGTGGGCGTCTACGCGGATTGTCGGGTCGACGGCGTCGAGACCCGTGGAGACCGTGTGGTAGCGGTCACCGGGCGCACGATCGAGCCGGGCGCGTACACGCCGTCGGGGAGCTTCCGGGTGCGGGCGGACCGGTTCGTGCTCTGCGGCGGTGCGGTGGGGTCGCCGCGGTTTTTGATGGCCAACGGTCTGGCGGCGGGGCTGGTGGGCGAGCACCTCCGGATACACCCGACGGCCTACGCGCTGGGTCGCTTCGAACAGGAGATCGTGCCCTGGCACGGCGTCACGCAAGGGTTCTATGTGGACCGGTGGGAGCAGGGCTTCTTGATGCAGACCTTCTCGATGCCGCCTGACCAGTATTACCTCTCCATCCCGTTCGGAGGGGACGACGCCCTCGCTGTCATGCGCGACCTTCGTCACTACGCGTCGGCTGGGGTGGTGGTGCACGACGAGGACTCGGTGGGGCGCGTCGGCAGCTCGGAGCTCGTGTACTGGCTGGGGGAGCTCGACAAGCGCCGGCTGCTCGCGGGCGTGCGGGATGTCGCCCGTGTCTACTTTGCGGCGGGGGCCACCGAGGTCATCGCTGGGGTGCACGGGGTGCCGGTGCTCCGATCGGTGGCCGACATCGACCGGCTCATCGTCGACGACGTTCCAGCGGTCGAGCTCGGGCTTTACGCGAGCCACCCCATGGGGACGTGCAGGATGGGGGCCGACCCCGAGCGCTCGGTCGTGGACCCACAAGGCAAGGTGTGGGGCATGGGAAATCTCTACGTTGCCGACGCCAGTGTGTTCCCATCCTCGTTGGGGGTGAACCCGCAGGTGACGGTCATGGCGCTCGGGCTGACCATCGGGCGTGAGATTGCGCGCGCCGGTTGATGGGTAAAGCGCGAGCGGGTTAGCCGGCCGCGCCCAACCCCACCCCCGGAGCGCCCGTGTCCACACCCAAGAGCAGCAACATCACCTTTCACGGCGCGAATGTGTCGATCGCCGAACGCGAGGCGATCCTCGGACAGAAGGGGGCCGTCGTCTGGCTGACCGGGCTGTCCGCCAGCGGAAAGAGCACCATCGCCCGCCGCGCTGAGCAGCTGCTGCTCGCCCGCGGGGTGACCGTCTACGTGCTGGACGGTGACAACGTTCGCTTCGGCCTGAACAAGGATCTCGGGTTCTCGCCTGCCGATCGCACCGAGAACATCCGCCGCATCGGCGAGGTCGCGAAGCTGTTCGCGGAAGCCTGCACCATCACGCTTACGGCGTTCATCTCGCCCTACCGGGCTGACCGGGATGCTGCCCGCGCGATCATGCCGGCCGGTCAGTTCATCGAGTGCCTCGTGGACGCGAGCGTTGAGCTCTGCGAGGGGCGCGACCCCAAGGGCTTGTACAAGAAGGCCCGCGCCGGCTTGATCCCGGAGTTCACCGGTATCTCAGCTCCGTACGAGGCTCCCGCTGCCCCGGAGGTCGTGCTTGACACCGCGACCCTGAGCGTCGACCAGGCGGCCGAGGCGCTGGTCGCGTACCTTCTCGCCCAGGGCTTCGTGAGCTGATCGGTTCGTCCTGATGCAGGCTTCGTACGGCCGCCGCGGCTAGCGGAGTGTCAGCCCCTCTCATGGATACCACCATGCGCTTCCTCCGATTGTCGGTCCTGCTCGCCCTTGTGATCCCGTTCACTGCGCGCGCGACGCCCGGTCAAGCCTTCGACCCAGCCAGCGACACGTGGAGCCGTGAGGCGCTGGAAGATGGCGTGAAGGCTGTGAAGGCCGGCCCGCTCGCGTCTACGTTCCTCGGGGACGAATCGGGGATGAGGCCCTTCACGGGCGCAAACCATGCCTGGTTCGCCGATGGGTTTCGGCTGGCCAGCTACCACGCGGTCGTGTTGGAGCCATGGACGAACGGCCTCGGCCGGTACCATGTCACCGGACAGGAGTCGCTGCGGCGTTCGCTGGCCGACGCGCTGGGGAGGCTGAAGCCGTGGCGCGCGGTGGTCGTCGCCCCTCCACCCGGGATCGCGGCCGTCGGCGGGGACTTCACGATCTACGGCAACGTGCACCAGTTCAAGAACACCGCCAATGACGTGGAGTTTGTGATCGAGCTCATGGGCGTGGACGCCGCCGGGATGATCCAGTTCAAGATTCAGGACATCATCGGGTCGTCCGGTACGACGAGCATGGTGGTGGCTGGGGCCTCTGCGCTTCAGAACTCCAACGGGAACATGCTGTCGGCCGGCATGGCGATGGCGATGGCGATGCCCACCGACCGGGACCAGTTCGGCTTCTACGCGTTGGCTGGGGAGGAGGTTGCCCGGCGGGTTCCCTCGTCCCTCCACGCTGCGGACCGGCAGTTGGGAAAGGGGAAGGGCGACGTCTCCCATTCGGCGGCGATGGCGCTGGGCGTGGACCGCAGCGCGCTGGTGGACTCCCGCGCCGAGAGCTTCGGCCCGGCGCTGGCCGCGCAGGTGCAGGAACTCTTGACCGTGGTTCAGGACCCGGCTGCCAAGGCGAATGATCGGGCGGATCGGCTGCGCGATCTCGGCAAGATCGGAGCGCTGGCCGCCGTGCCCATCGCGATCGCCATCATCCAGGATGATCAGGCGGATAACGGCCTTCAGGAGAACGCCGCATGGGCCCTTGGCGAGATCGGTCATGCGGACGCTGTGCCGGTGCTCGAGGGCTGCAAGGGGGTAGACCGGTTCAACGTGAGCGCGGCGATCAGCAAGATCACCGAGTTTTAGGAGCCTGCTCACCGGTTTCTTGGCAGAAATGACGACGCAGGGTGCGCCGGTGTGGGCGGTTGGCCTGCTCCAGCGGTCCGGCCAGCCTCGGGCCGGTAGCCCTGTTTCTGATTACCAGTGGGCGATGCGATCAGCCCGCACTGTCGGCCAGCCCCTGCTCCTCATCCCCGCGTTGGTGCTCGCCCTCGTCCCCGGCTGCGCCTTCCGCGGCCCGGGTCAGGATTCGAGCGCTCCTCGGGACTGTGAGACCCGCTCCGCCTTCTACCGGGACGCGGACGGGGACACCTATGGCGACACTCTGAACGTGGTGGTCGGCTGCTCCGCGGAGGACGGCTACGTAGAGCGAGGGGGAGACTGCGACGACGCCCGAGCGGAGGTGAGCACGATTTGCTGGTCGGCCGACACGGGCCCTGCCGACACGGGCCCTGCCGACACCGCTGCGCCGCCGGTGGGGCCGTGCTGATGTCCGGGGCCGCGTCGCCGGTGGGGCCGTGCTGATGTCCGGGGCCGCGTCGCCGGACCTGCCGGTGCCCATCGAGCGCGACGGCCCTTCGGCGATGCTGGAGTCGTTCGGCCCGCTCTGGTACGTCACCGGGCTCTGGTTTTTCTCCCGTCATCTGCGGATGGACGACCACTCGGCCGAGCGAGTGCGGAAGGCCGCGCTGCGGGGCCCGGTGGTCTTTGCCCTGCACACCGAATCACGGGTGGACTGGCTCGCGCTCAATCGTGTGCTCCTCGACCGGCGGCTGCCGCTGCCGGTGTGCGCGAACGGGGTGACCGGTACGCCGTTCATGCCGCTCGGGAAGATGTGGCGCACGCTGACTGGGCCGAAGCCCGAGAACCCGCTGGTCAACGGGCAGACCCTCGCCGCTATCCTCGCCGGTCAGCCGGTCTGCGTCTTTCTGGCGCCGCGTCGCGACCTGCGCGACGTGGCCTCGCTCCTGGACCCAGCCGGGCGGGACGCGCGTGAGGGCCGCGAGGAGCTCGACCCGGTTCGGGTGCTGTGGGAGGCGCAGATGCGCACCGAGCGGCCGGTTCAGGTCCTGCCGGTGGTGGTCATCTGGGATCGCGCGCCGGAGCCTGCCCGGACCGAGGTGGGCCGCTTCCTGCTGGGCACGGAGGACCGGCCGGGTGCTTTCGGGAAAATATGGGCGCTGAGCCGGTCCCAGGGAGGGGCGATCGTACAGGTCGGCGAGCCGGTCGTGCTGTCCGAGCAGGTGGCGCAGTTCGCGGGCGAGACCGAGGCGCGCCGGGCGAGGGCGCTCCGGCTCGTGCTTCGACGGTACCTCTACCGGGAGTCGCAGGTCGTCAAGGGCCCACGGTCCAGGCCGCGCGGGTGGGTGCGAAAGCAGGTCCTGCAGAGCCGGGAGGTCCGTGAGCTGATCCGGCGTGAGGCTGTGGCCTCTGGTAAGCCCGAGGGCGCGGTCGTCCGCAAGGTCGTCAAGACCTTTGACCACATCGCCGCCCAGTTCAGCTACCCGATGGTTCGGATCGCCGCGTTTGTGACCCGGCAGATCTGGAACCGGATCTACTCGGGCGTGGACGTACGCGAGGTGGACATCGAACGTATCCGCGCCGCCCTGCGCACCGGAACACCGGTTCTGGCGCCCTGCCATCGCTCTCACCTCGACTACCTGCTGATCAGCTCGCTGTTGCACGACAACGACGTCGTCATCCCGCACATCGTCGCGGGCGAGAACCTCTCGTTCTTTCCGCTCGGCGCGATTTTTCGCCGCTGCGGTGCGTTCTTCATCAAGCGGAGCTTTTCTGGCGACCGCATGTTCCCGGTCGTCTTCGAGCGCTACGTGCGTGAGCTGGTGCGGATGGCGGTGCCGCTGGAGTTCTTCATCGAAGGGGGGCGCTCGCGCACCGGAAAGCTCCTTCCCCCGAAGCTCGGCGTCATGGCGATGGTCTTCGACGCCGCTCCGGACATCCGCGCCGATCAGGAGGTGACGTTCCTCCCTATCTACATCGGCTACGAGCAGATCGCAGAAGAGCAGGTATACGCAAGAGAGTTGGCAGGTGCCGGCAAGAAGAAGGAGGACATGGGCCAGGTGGTCAAGGCCACTGGTGTGCTGTTCAAGCGCTACGGAAAGGTCTACCTTCGGGTGGGCGAGCCGTTCACGCTGAAGGAGGCGCTTGCTCGGGTGGGGACCACCGGGGCGGAGTGGCCGTCCCTCCCGCCTTCCACGCGGCAGGAGGCGCTTCAGGGTGCAGCGGAGCTGCTGCTTCACCGCATTAACAGCGAGGCGCTCGCGCTTCCGACGGCGATCGTGGCGCTCGCGCTGCTCGGACACCCCCGCGCAGGTGTGCGCCATGCGGAGCTCGTGGCGCGGGTGGAGCGCATCCGTCAGTTCCTCGCCGCGGCCGGGGTGCGCGAGGGCGGCGGGCTGTCGCATGTGCACGCGATCATCGAGGAGGCTGTGGCCCGGTTCGTACGCGGGCGTTTGCTGGTTCGGCTCGAAGCCGAGCAGGACCGCGTCTACCGTATCGTCCCCGAGGGGCGGACCACGCTGGAATACTACAAGAACACCGTCCTGCATGCGTTCGCGCCGGCGGCCTACGTCGCCACGGCGCTGCGTGCGCTGGGCACGGACGAGGTGGACACGGTCGCCGCTCGGAAGCTCTTTCGGATGCAGCAGTTCCTGCTGCGGCACGAGTTCGTCCTTGACCCCGGGCTGGACGCCGACCAGCTTGAGGCGCGCGGGTACAGCGCGCTCGTGGCCTACGGGGCGTTGGCGATGGGTGTCGACGGGCAGCCGAGGGTCGTCGACCGTGCTCGCGTGGGAGAGATCGCGAACCTCATCGCCAACTTTTTCGAGTCTTACCTGCTCGTGCTCCGGGCGGCCGATCGGGGCGAGCGCGGGGCCGGGATCGACGCCAAGGGCCTGGCGAAAGACGCCATGAGCTTCGGCAAGACGCTGCTCGCGGTGGATGAGATCTACCGACCGGAGTCCATCTCGACGCAGAACCTTGAGAACGCGGTTCGGGCGTTCCGCGAGGAGGGCGTATTTCGAGTCGATGGCGGCCGGCTCCACCTCGTGAACGAGCCCTTCGATACGTGGTGCCAGACCTTGAACCGGCTGCTCCTCACTCCCGTTCGGGACGAATGAGCGTCGACGAGCTCTTCTCGGGGGCGCTTGAGGCCGCGGTCGACCCGAAGGCGCTGCTTCGGCCGGTGGTCCGTTGGTGCATCCTGGCGGGCGTCATGAACTACGCAGCGTTCATCGCTGGAATTTGCATGGTTTTTCTGGGCCGCATCGAGCCCGGCACGCTCCCCGAGCCGCTAGGCAGGGTCCTCCCCTACGGCGCGCTGCTGTTCAGCCTGTTGGCTGCGCCGGGTGCCTTCGTGAGCATCTGGGCCTGGATTCGGGCCGACGAGACGCTGCGGAAAGCACGGACCGGCGCTCTCCCGGCAGCGGTGGGGCCGCCGGCCTATGTGGCCCGTCAACGCGCCTTCGTCCTGCTTGGGGTAGCGATGGTGTGCCTGTTGGTCCAGATGGTCGCCCTCCAGAGCGTGATCGCCGCGGCCAGCCCGTCGTGAGGAGGACCGCCCCCCGTCTGGCCCCCCTGTTTGCCTCCCTCCTCGCCCCCGGCTGTCTGAACCCCGAAGCGGTGTCTGTGGTGAAGCTGTCGGAGAGCGCCGCTACGTCGCGCCCCATCCCGCAGCCCACCGAGCATGTGTTGGACGAAGACGCCGAGAAGCACGGCGGCAAGGCGCGAAGGGCCTGGTTCGAGGAGATGCATCGCCACCCACCAGACGTAGACTGGCGCGCGGTAGAGGCGCAGAACGGGCGAGCCCAGATGGCGAAGCGAAGCCGGCTGGCTGAGGTCCGGCGCGCCCCGGGCTCCCCGTGGGTGGAGCGCGGGAGCTGGAACCAGTCTGGCAGCATGCACATCACCCGCCCGTCGACGGACGGTGCGGCCTTGTACGCGGGCAGCGATCTCGGCGGCATTTGGAAGGGCTCTCCCGCCGGCGGCGATTGGCAGCCGGTCGGGGACAACCTCTACGGCGGGGTGCACTGGCTGGAGCTGGTCCCTGGCGCCAACCCCGATGACCCCGACGCCATGATCGCGGCGACGAACGGAGGCTCCATCCATCGCAGCGACGACGACGGCGCCACATGGTCCCCCGTTGAAGCCGCGCAGGCGGACGGCGCAGCCTTCACGTCCATCCGTCGCCTCCTCAGCGCTCCCTCTTCGGACCCGACCCGTCCGACTCTGTACCTGGTCGGCGGCGGTCGCGGCGCGATGGCGCTCTACCGATCCGCCGACGGTGGGCTCTCCTTCGAACCGATCTACGACCTCGGCAGCGATGACGGTGACGTCTGGGTGCCGCGCACCGGCCTGCCCGCCGGCGGCTACCCCACGCTCTACCTGCTGGACGGGGACACGGTGCAGTTCAGCGAGGATGCTGGTGATACATGGACCGCGCTCGCGTCCACCGGGTCCGGGCGTTCCATTGGCGAAATATCGGGCTCTGAGGCAGGGTCACCCCGGCTGTGGGTGACACAATACTCGGGTGGCTCATCGGTGCAGCTCTTTCGCTCGGACGACGCCGGCGGGAGCTGGACCGAGCTTGGGGCCATCGACGACTACTGGGGCACATTGAACACCTCCTCGGTCGATCCGGACCTGCTCGCGTTCGGCGGCGTCGAGCTTTGGAAGTCGTACGACGCCGGCGCCACCTTCACCAAGCAGAATGGCTGGGACGCCTACTATGGCGATCCGGACCGCTTCGTTCATGCCGACATCATGGGGATCGACGTCGCCCCAGACGGCGTCGGCGGCGAGGTCTGGTACGTCAACTGCCACGGCGGCGTGTACGTCTCCAACGATGCGCTCGAGAACGTGCACAACCTCTCGCTGACCGGCATGCGGGTCAGCCAGTATTACTCGACGCAGACCTCTCTCGCAGACCCAACACACATCCACGCCGGCGCGCAGGACCAGGGCTACCAGGTCACGAACACCGAGGCGAACACGACCGATGATCTCGACTTCGACCAGATCCTCTCGGGGGACTACGGCCACCTGACGTCCGGCGACTCAACACATCGCCGTGTATTCAGCGTGTATCCAGGCTTCATCGTGGTGACAGAAGGGGAGGCGAGGCCGGCGGTTTCTGCCTATCTCGACTTCCCGCCGGACGAGGTCAATCCATGGTTGCCGGTGGTCCTCGCCGACCCCGTCTCCCCCGACGATTTCTGGTTCGGCGGGTCGCGGCTGTATCGATACCGATACAACGGCAACACATGGAAGGTCCAGGAGGCGAGCGAGGAGAACTTCGGTCGGGGAGGCGGCTATCTCTCCGCGCTCGCGGTCTCGCCGGTAGACCCGAACCGGATGTATGCGGCGACCAGCACGGGCGGACTCTATGTCTCCAACGACCACGGGGTCAGTTGGACGAAATCCAACGACACGGCGCCGGGTGAGAACTACTACTACGGCAATGCGCTTGTCGCGTCGGCCCTCCACCCCGACGTCGGCTGGGTCGGCGGCTCAGGCTACGATGGTGCCCCGGTGTGGCGTACCATCGACGGTGGGGTCAACTGGTCGGCGTGGAGCGACGGGTTGCCGGCCACCATGGCCTATACGCTCGCGGAGTCCCGGGACGGGTCGATGTTCACCGGGACCGACACCGCCGCGTACATGCGGACCCCAGGCTCCGCTGCGTGGGAGGACATCACGCTCGCTGACGCGCCGATCACCGTGTGGTGGAACGCAGAGGCGTTGCCGGCCGAGAACACCATCCGGTTCGCGACGTATGGACGCGGCATCTGGGACTACCGGATCGGCGATGGTCCGGGCGTATGTCTCGGTCAGGACGTGGATGGCGACGGGGCTAGCTGCCGCGACGATTGTGATGACACCGACCCGGACCGCGCCCCCGGAGCCGAGGAGATTTGCGGCGACGCGGTGGATCAGGACTGCGACGGCATCCCCGACCCCTGCGCGCTGCTGGCACCTCGCGGAAGCGGCTGCGGGTGCAGCGCGACCGGTGACGCATCGTTCGGATGGTTCGTGATCGCCGCGGTTCAGGTGGGACGGAGGCGCCGTCGCTTCGGCTAGAGGGTGGCCCGTAGCCCTAGGCCAGAGCCACCGCGCCGATCGCCCCGGCTGCTGCGATCGCGAACAGCACGACTCCGGCCCCACACCCCATGCAGCCCGCCTTGGCCGGCGGGCCACCGGACGCCTTTTCGATCTCCGCGCTGCGTGTGTATTTGATCGGGTTGTTCTTCACCGAGTCGGCCGCCACCGGCTCGCTCATCGAGTAGTCCGCCCGCTGAGCGCTCGCCTTCTGGCGCGCCTCGGCCTCGGCCTCTTGTGCCTCGGCGTTCACCCTCTCTGCCTCGGCCCGATGTGCTGCGGCTGCGCGCTCGGCCTCCGCCGCCTCGGCTGCCGCCACCGCCGCTGCGGCGATCTCGGCGTCCGCCTCTGCCTTCACCGCTGTCGCGGCGGCGGCAAGGCAGACTTCGGCGACCAGGGACGCCCCGATCAGCCGGTAGCTGGCCAGCGCATCCACGCCGGTCGCGACGACTCCGGTCACCTTGTCCGCTGTTCCCAGTATGTTGGGGACCTGCGCCTGCACGTAGGCGGACAGCGGCTCGGCGTACGCCGCAGCCTGTCCGAGGCCGGACTCGAAGGTGCCCATCAGGCTCGCCAACATGCCGGTCGCCTGCTCGACCTCGCCGCCTGCGACCGCGGCGAGCCGCTTGGCGTTCTCACTCGCCTGCCCGCTGATCATGGTGGTGATCGCGCCGACGCCCCCGGAGGCGAGGTTGTCGCCGAACGGCAGGACGAGGTCCGCCGCCGTGTACCACGCCAGCAACGCCCGCCCCGCCTCGGTAGCGGTGAGCGCCTTTACTTTTTCCGTGGGCGAGCCTGGGAACAGCTTCCACGTCGCCCAGGAGATGCCGACCGCCTTGAGCCCGGCGTCAGCGGCCTGTTGGGGATCCATCTCGAGCGCGCCGTCTTGCCCGCGGACCGCCTTGTACGCCGACCTCAGCCCGGAGAACAGCGCGATTCCCTTGTCCCCTTTGTCGAGGAAGTCGAACGCGGCTAGGGCGGCCTGCGGGCCGTCTGCGCGGGCGAGCTGCTCGGCGCGCGCCCTGATGCGTGGAGCCAGATCGGGTGCGCCGATGCGTACGGCAGCGGCTCGGGCGGCAGCGTCCAGATCCACAGTAGGCGCCCACGTGGCCACGAATGGGAGCACGCCGAAGAAGCCCTTGACGATGCGGACCGTCACGTCCCCGGGCTGGAATTCGGCGACATAAGGGGCGAGTTCGTGGCTCATGTGGAGGCTCCAGTGCAGCGGGAAAGAGAGATCTCGGTGACGAGGCGGGCGACGAGCAGGCGATACACGGGCAACGCATCTGCGGCGGTGGCGACAGCCCCGGCCACGGTGCCGGCGGTGGCGATGGCGGTCGGCAGGTATTGCTTCGCGGCGTCGGCGATCTGTTGGGTGTATCGGGAGACGTTGACGATGATGTTGTCCAGCGGACCGGCCAGCGCGCCGAGCATGGTCTGGGCGTTGGCTCCGGCCCCGCTCCCGCCGAGCATGTCGAGCTTGCTAAGGTGGCCGGTTCCGTACTTGTCGATCATGTGACCGACCACGGAGCCGGCTCCGAGCGCGGCGTCATCCGCGAAGGGCAGCGCGATCTCGACCGCGGCGTACCAGGTCAGCAACGCCTCTCCAGCTTGGGTACCGCGGAGGGTCGCGACCTTCTCCGGGATGCTGCCGGGGATGAGCTGGTGCACGAGGAAGGCCAGAGCCAGCGCCTTCAGCGCCGCATCGGCGCCTTGTTGGGGGTCGGTGTCGAGCGCCTTGGTCTTGTCGCCGAAGAAGAGCCTGAACATCGCGGCAGCGCCGGAGAGGGCGGCGATCCCGATGTCACCCTTGTCGATGAAGTCGGCGACGTCCAGAGCGCGGAGGGCTCCCGCTTCCGCTGCGCAGCCGGCCGCTCGCTCCAGACCCCCGGGCGGCAGGTCCGGGTAGGCCAGCATCTGGGCCTCACCCATGGAGCCATAGAACGAGAGCGCTGGCGCGCCCGGGATCACCGAGAACACGGCCCACACGAGCTTGACGGATGCGTCGTTCTCCGAGAAGGTCGCGAGGCTGGCGTCGAGAGGCGGAACGGACAAGGGAACTCCGGGATCGGGGGGGTTCGGAGTCTGGTATCAAGAAACCCGTGGGGTGTAAGGCCGGCCCCCGCCCTACCCCAAAAAGAAGAGCCCCCCACCGGCAAGCCGGTGGGGGGCGGGTGAGGCGGACGGGGTACTCGTCCAGCTCCGGCCGTTAGCGTCTCCGCTGACCTCCGCCGCACGATTCATGCCAAAGCAGTTCGGCCTCGGCTCTACAACGGTAAAACGCCGATTATTATGAAACAGCCTGCGTCGTCAATAAGTGTCGACCTGTCAAGTGCGACAAATTTGTCATCCCGCCCCTGTGGCTCGTGCCGCCACTGCCGCGGCGCTGAACGCGGTGACCGCATCGGCCAGCGCCCACGGCCGCTCATCCGGGTGCACGAAGCGACCACCGGGGATCGGCTGAACGTGGCCGCCCCCGAGCAGGACGTCGGCGGCATCGGCCTCAGCGAGGGGGTAGAGCGGATCGTCATCGCCCCAGGCGAGCAGGGTGGGTACGCCCGGCGGGGCGAATCGGGGGAGCTGGATCAGCGACCGCAGGTAGGTCGAGACCGCCTTTCGGTGGGCGGCGGTCGCGAAGGCGGGCGCGCAGATCGCGGCAACCGTGTCGCGGTCCATCACGTAAGGGTTTGCGACGGCTCGGCGCAGCCCCGCGGACGACGCCAGCCAGCGCGTGAACAGCGCGCTGGGGAGCGCGGGGATCAATCCGGCGACACGCGCCCAGCCGGCGGTGACCGGGTCGAGGCGGGTGATCGGCCCGTTGGAGAGGACGACCCCCGCGAGCGCATCGGTGCCGAGCATGCCTGCAGCGCGCAGCACCGCTGGAACAGCCAGACCGTGTGCGATGAGCACCGTCCGGGTCGACTCGCCGCCAGCCCGCACGCGCGCCGCGATCCTCGCGGCTGCTGCGTCCAGATTGTTCGCCCCCCCGGCTTCGAGCAGCGGCGGGGTCTCGCCGCCGGCTCGCGTCGCCGCTGGCTGCAGGAGGTCCGACGTGAACGGCGGTCCGGCGTACCAATGCAGCCTCACCGAGCGGGTTCCGGTCTGGTCCGGCGGGGCGGGCTGCATTACGAACGTGGCTCCGGGAAGCGTGCCGCCGTGTATGACCTGATCCTCGAAGGTGCCACCATCGTGCAGTCTCATGGCCACCAGCGGGCTCATGGCCACCAGCGGGCTCATGGCCACCAGCGGGCTCATGGCCACCAGCAGGCCCCCCGGCGCCAGCAGGCCGACATCTGCGTCGAGGACGGACGCATCGTGTACGTCGGGGACCGGCCGGCGGGTGGGGCGAAGCGGCGGGTGTCGGCTGTAGGGAAGCTGGTGGTCCCGGGCGTCATCGATGGCCACGTGCACTTCCGGTCGCCGGGTCACCCGCACAAGGAGGACTGGGGGTCGGGGTCGCGTGCCGCGGCGAGCGGCGGCGTGACCACGGTGTTGGACATGCCCAATACCAACCCGCCCACGCTGACCCGCGTCGAATGGGAGCAGAAGCGCCGGCTCGCGGCGGAGCAATCCAGGGTGAACTTCGGGATCTGGGTGGGTGCGTCTGCGGGCCGCAACGCCGAGATCAACGAGCTGATGGACTCCGGCGACGCCTGCGGCATCAAGGTCTTCATGGGCGCGTCCACCGGGCCGCTGCTGGTGGACGACGCCACCCTGGTCGCCCTTTTTGAGCAGACCCGGGGGCTGATCGGGGTGCACGCGGAGGAGGAGGGCGTGCTCGTGCCCTTCCGGCAGCGCTACGAGGGGCACACCGCCCCGAACCACAACGCGGTGCGCCCCCCTGTCGCCGCGGTGGTCGCGGTGACCCGGCTGCTGGAGCTGGTGGAGGCGCACCTGCGGCCGGTGCACATCTGCCACCTGAGCACCGCGGCCGAGGTCGAGCTGGTCGCAGCCAGCCGGAGCCGTTCGGCGGGCGCCGGGGGTCGGGATTTACCGGTGTCCACCGAGGTGTGCCCGCATCACCTGTTCCTGGCGGCGGACCAGCCGTCCGGGTTTGGGCGGCTCATGCCAGACGGGACCTCGTCCAGCGCTGGCAACTGGATCAAGGTGAACCCGCCGGTCCGGGACGAGGCCGACCGCCTTGCGATGTGGGCTGCGGTCCATCGCAATCGCGTCGACACCGTGGGCTCCGACCACGCGCCGCACACCGAGGACGAGAAGGGCCTGCCTTACTGGAGGGCGCCTTCGGGCATTCCGGGTGTCGAGACGACGTTGCCGCTGCTGCTCACCGCGGTTCGTCAGGGCAGGTTGACCCTCGAGCGGGTCGTGGAGCTTTGTAGCGCCGAGCCGGCGCGAGTTTTCGGTCTCAAGGGCAAGGGCGCGATCCGGGAGGGGGCCGACGCCGATCTGGTCGTGCTCGACCCGCAGCACCTTGAGGCCGGGTTCGAGCCGGGCCGGCTGCACCGCGGCGACCTGTTGACACGGGTGGGCTGGAGCCCGTTTGAGGGGATGCCCATGGTGGCGAAGCCCGATGCGGTCTATGTCCTTGGGCGGCTGGTGGCCGCGAAGGGGCAGATCGTGGACGACGATGTACGCGGTACCCTGACGCGACCCGGCGAATAGGATTCCGACGCGAGGCCGGTCCGAGGCCGTTCCAGGCGGTGAGCCGGATACGCTGGACGAGTGTTGTTCTGGCTACAGCTCCTCGCCGCGCCCGCTCTGGCGGGTGATGTCCCCATGTACTCCCGTGCTCTGGCCTACGTGGACGGGTTCTACCTGCACCCGGAGTCGGTGAACAGGGAGAAGATGTTTGAGGATGCCGGTCGGCAGGTCGAGCGGGCCATCGACTGGCTGCTGGTGGACGTGAACGGTCCGGTGCTCGTGCTCCACGACGGTTCGGGGGACTGGCAGGTGGAGGTGCGCCTGGACCGTCCCTCGGCCCTCCCGCAAGCGCTCGGTCAGGTCGAGGATGAGCTGCTGGCGGCGCCGCATGCGCTGCCGGACGGCATGGATGTTCGGGTCGAGCTGCTGCGGGGGTTCACCAAGAGCCTGGACCGTCACAGCGTCGTCCTGGCCGAGAGGAACCTCGCGCGCTTCGATGAGCGGCTCTCGGGCATGGTCAGCGGCGTCGGCGCGATCTGCGGGGTGAGCGACGGCAGGCTGGTGGTATCGGAGGTGCTCGCCGGCTCGCCCGCCGATCGCGGGGGCCTCCGGGCGGGTGACCGGCTTGTGCGCGTCGATGCGCGGAGCACCGTTGGCATGGTGGTCGGTGACATCTCGACGTTGCTGCGCGGGCCGGCGGGCTCGACGGTGACCCTCCAGGTGCTCCGTCTCGCGGAGGTGGGCGCGGAGCTTGAGGCGATCACCCTCGTCCTGGAGCGCGCCGAGGTCCGCATCCCGAACGTGTTCGTGGACCGGGCCACCGGAGACGTCGGGGTCGTTCGCATCGATCACTTCAGCGAGCAGACCCACGAGTGGCTGTACAAGAGCCTCGACGAGATCGACCGGAGCTCCGTCTCGGGGCTGGTGGTGGACCTGCGCGGCAACACCGGCGGTTCACTGCTGCAGAGCGCCGACGCGGCCGACGCCTTCCTCCAGCACGGTCACATCGTCGGAACGGTGGGGTCCGACGGGCACGCGGTGTCGGGCCTGACCGAACGCTTCGACGCCAGCCCGGACAGCCCGCCCCACGCTCTCCCGCTCGCCGTCCTCGTCGACCACAGCACGGCCTCGGGCTCGGAGATCCTCTCCGGGTCGCTTCAGCACCTTGGCCGGGCGCTCGTGCTCGGCACGAATACGTTCGGCAAGGGCACGGTCCAGAAGGTCTACCCGCTCGCAGAAGGCATCAAGTTCAAGTTGACGGTGGCCGAGTACCGGCTCGCCGACGAAGCGCGCGTCGTGGACGTTGGCATCCACCCCGACGTCCTTTTCTACACCTACCGCTTTGACCGCGATGGGGTCTGGTTCCCCAACCCGTCGGTTGAGCTGCGGCACGCTCCTGCGGGCACGTTTGTCCTGCCCCTCGTCGAGGAGCACGCGGGCTGGCGGGAGGGCGGGGCTCCCAGCGGCGACCCCGCGCTGGAAGCGGCTTCTGGGCTGATCGCCGCCGCGGAGGGTGCTAGTCGTGAGAAGCTCCTCGCGGGGCTCTCCATGATCGCTCCCGGGCTTGAGGACAGCTTCGACAAGCGCCTGCAAGAGGTCTTCGGCGCACGCGGGATGGACTGGTCCGCCCGTCCACCGATCGACGCGCCCCGAACCAGCCCGGTCACGCCGACCGGGCAGCTCACCGCCTCCGTGCGTGTGGACGGCGCAGACGGCGGTGCCGCGGGGCGGACCGACGTGTCCTCGGTGAGGGCGGGGGCGGAGGCTACGCTTCGGGTCTCGGTGCGAAACGATGGGCCGTCGCTGTGGCGGGCGAGAGTGCGCCTCCATTCCTCGAGCGGCGTCTGGGACGACCGCGTGCTCCCCCTGGGCCGCTTCCCTCAGGGCACGTCGCGAACCGGTGAGACCGGCGTCTCCGTGCCGCTCGCGGCGGCTGCCCGGGCGGATGTCATCGAGCTGTGGCTGGAGGCCGACGGCGTCCCGGCCGTCAAGATTGGCGAGCGAGTGCTGTCCGTAGACGCGGAGCCCGCGCTTGAGCTGGGCGCGACGCTGCGGGCCAAGACGGATGACGCGGGGCGGATGTCGGTCGATGTCGCGCTCACTGACGTCGGCGTAGAGATGGGCGATTCACGCTCCTTGCGGCTGCGCTTCGCGTGGCCCGACCTCGCTGGGGTCGAGCTGGAGGTGCCTGCTCAGGTCGCCGTCGACCTTCCGTCGCGAGGGACCGTGCACGCCGGGATCGCCCTCACCCTCGGGCCGGGTGCGCCGGAGGTCATTCCGCTTGAGCTTGTCGTAGAGAACGCCGCAGGCGTCGAGATCGCGCGCTGGCCCGTGAACCTCCCCCGCGACGGCACCGTCCGGATTCAGCCTCCGACCCTGGCGCTCCGGCCGTTGTCCAGCGTTCAGCCGCCGGGGATGGCGCTGCTGCAGATTCGGGCGTCGGACGACGCAGAGATCGACCATGTGCTCGTCTTCGCGGGCAGCGAACGAGTCAACCGCGCACGATACGAGCCGGAGACCACCTGGGACTCGCGGAAGGTGAGCTGGGCTGGCCCTCCGCCGGGCCGGTCGTCGCGTGACCGACGTAGGCTGGAGCAGACCGTGGCGGTGCCGGTGTACCCGGGAGTGAACCGCTACAGCGTCGCCGTGACGGACCTCTCCGGGCTCAAGACCGAGCGCGTCGTCTACCTGCTTGGCCGTCTGCCGGACGGCGTGGTCGAGGCAGACAACGAGTAGGCAGGCTGACCTTCTCGCGCTTCTGGAGCGCCTGTATTTACGCTCCGGGGGTTTACCATCGCCTTCGACTGTGCTCTGATGCGCCTCGAATCCGCGAGGCCCGATGACACTCTACATTCGACTCACCCTCTTGCTGGTCGCCAGCCTGCTGGGTGTGACCACCGCCTACGCAGGCGACACACTCGAAGCGGCGCGAGCGCGTGGTTCCATCTTGTGGGGCGCCGATCAGGATGGCGGCGCGCCGTACATCTTCCCGAGCGAGGTGGATCAGCAGACCCTGATCGGCTTCGAGGTGGAGCTGGCGGAGGCCATGAGCAAGGAGCTGGCGCTGAAGGTGGCCTTTCAGCAGTCACAGTGGGACGCGTTGCCCAGCATGCTGCAGGCCCGGAAGGTCGACATCGTGATGAACGGGTACGAGTTCATGAAGGACCGCGCCGAGGCGATGGACATGACCATCCCCTACTACGTCTACGCCCTGCAGTTGGAGGTGCGCAAGGACGGCCCGATCCAGAGCTGGGAGCAGCTCAAGTCGCCCAAGCCGGACGGCGAGAAATGGCGATTTGGAGTGCTTGGCGGCTCGGCAGCCGAGGAATACCTGGCGGAGTTTGGCGGCGCCATCGAGGTGGCCTCCTACGACGGGGTGACCGATGCGATGCGCGAGGTCGAGACTCAGAAGCTCGACGCGACGCTGCAGGACACGCCGATCGCGTCGTTCTACGCCAAGGACTTCCCCAACCTGCGGTTCGTCGGGGACCCAGTGGCGCCCGGCTACTACGTGGTCTACGTGCGAAAGGGCGACCGTGCGTTGGTGGACGCGCTCAACAACGCGTTCATCTCGCTGTACCGTAAAGGCGAACTGGAGCGCATCTACTCCGGCTACGGCATGTGGAACACCGATCAGGCCGAGCTGGGCGCCATCATCGACAGCGGCAAGTTCTATGGCGTCGCGGCTGCGCTGGCCGACGCTCCGGTCGCGGCCTCGGCGACTGACGGTGCCTCGGCTGCGGTCTTGGCGCCTGACGCCGCTGGCGCCTCGGCCGCTGCAGCGCCAGTCGCGGTGGAGAAGTCGCGCCTCGCGAACGTCGCGGACTACGCGCGGCTGCTCGGGTACGCCTCGGGCCTGACCGTGCTGCTCTCGGCCATCTCCTTCCCCATCGCCGTCGCCCTTGGGCTCTCGGTCGCGATCGGGCGCTTGTACGGTCCTACCTGGCTCAAGCTCCCGCTCACCGGGTACGTCGAGTTTCTCCGTGGCACGCCGCTGATGCTGCAGCTCTATTTCATCTTCTACTTCTTGCCCGAGATCGGCATCACCATCAGCGCGCTCCCGACCGCGATCATCGGTCTCGCTGTTAACTACTCGGCATACGAATCGGAGATCTACCGCGCCGGCCTACAGGCCATCCCTGGCGGGCAGATGGAGGCGGCGCTGTCGCTCGGCATGTCACGCGGCCAGGCGCTTCAGCGCATCATCGTGCCGCAGGCCTTCCGCATCGTCATTCCGCCGGTGGTGAACGACTTCATCGCCATGTTCAAGGACACCTCGGTCTGCTCTGTCGTCACGATCGTGGAGCTGACCAAACAATTCAGCGTCCTCTCCCGCAACAACGTCTCCGATCTGGTGGTGCTCATGGGATTCACCGGCCTCTTTTACTTGCTCATGAGCTATCCAATGAGCCTCATCGCCCGGATGGTCGAAGCGCGCCTCAGCAATCCGGTGCGCCCATGATCGCCGTCCACGACCTACACAAGCGCCATGGTTCGCTCGAGATCATCAAGGGGATCTCGCTCAACGTCGCGAAGGGCGACGTCGCCGCGATCATCGGACCGTCGGGCGGCGGCAAGAGCACCTTCCTGCGCTGCATCAACGGGCTGGAGCGCTTTCAGGGGGGCACCGTCAAGATCGGCGACTACACGCTGACTTCGGCGACCTCGCCCGCCAAGGACGCGAAGCTCCTCCAAGACGTGAGAAAGCGTGTCGGCTTCGTATTCCAGCAGTTCAACCTGTTCCCACACCTGACCGTGCTCGGGAACTGCATCGAAGCTCCGCTGCGCGTGAACGGCGAGGAAAAAGGCGCAGCTGAGGCTCGGGCCATGGAGATCCTGAAGCGGGTGGGCCTCGAAGAGAAGGCGCGTTCGTGGCCGCACGACCTCTCGGGCGGACAGCAGCAGCGCGTCGCGATCGCCCGCACCCTCGCGATGCAGCCCGAGTGCATCCTGTTCGACGAGCCGACCAGCGCGCTGGACCCGGTCATGGCGGGAGAGGTGTTGAAGGTCATCACCGCCCTTGCGGAGGCCGATCAGACCATGATCGTCGTCACCCACTCGATGATGTTCGCGCGGGAAGTCTGCGACCACGTGCACGTGTTCGCCGGCGGCCACGATGTAGAGTGGGGTCCACCCGGGCAAGTGTTCGGGGACCCCCAGCACGAGACGACGCGCTCGTTCTTGCGGCAGGCCGGGCAGGTGTGACGGCTACCCTGGCGGTGCGTGCGCGGGGATGAGCATTCCGGGGAGCAGCGTTCCTGAGAGGAGGGTGGGGGAGGGCGACGATAAGGGCATGAGCCTACATACTAAGGTGCGACCCGCGCCGTCGCGGCGTCACCCCGCGATGGTGACGGTCACTTTGGCTGACTCGACGCTGCAGCCGCTCTCGTCCCGGATGATCACGTCCTCCACGCCCTCGCTGACGACACCGCCGGCTTCGGCGTAGAGCGTCACCCGGCCGTCGGCGGCGATCCCGGTCCACTCCGTGCAGGCGGCGTCCACGAAGTCCCCTTCGTAGCGGTTGCTCTGGTCGTCGTCGGCCCACGCGCTGTCCGCGGTGAGCGGGGCGCCCGCGGAGTCCACCACGTGAATGGTGAACCGCGGCGCCGGGTGGGCGTCGCGGGGAAACTCACCGGTGTCGCCCGGTTCGCCGGTGTCTGTCGGGTCTGCCACCGGCTGGCAGGAGACGAGCGTGAGGATCGTGAGCAGCTTCGGGAGAATGAACTGGGTGTGGCTGAACCACATCCACCTGCACATGAAGTGCGTTGAATAGCCGCTTCGCCTTACATGGCGCCGGTGAACACCGATTTTGAACTCTCCCTCGACGTCGCCGCCACGCTGAACTTCGGAGCCGAGCACGCTGGCGTACCGATCGTAGCCGCGGTGCACGTGGTAAACCGCACTTTAGCTACCGTTTCCGGCGCGCAGCTGCTGCTGCGGATCGAGCCGGATCTGGCAGTGGCCGCGCCGATCGCGCTCCCTGAGCTTCGTCCGGACGAGCCGGTGGACCTCGGGCCGCAGGATGTGCGCTTGCCAGCGGGCAAGCTGCGCGCCGTGCTGGAGGCCGAACAGGCGCAGCTCGTGTGGTCGTTGATGGTGGATGGCGTGGAGTTAGCGGCGGGCTCGGCACCGCTCGAAGTGCTGCCCTTCAACCACTGGCCGGGGTTTCGGGCGCCGCCGGGCATGCTCGTCTGCTACGTGCTCCCCAACCACCCGGCGGTGGCGCAGTTGCTGGTCCGCGTGCGCGATCGCCTCGGCGCGGTCACCGGTGATAATGCGCTCGGTGGTTATCAAACCCGCTCAGGTACGCGCGTGCGTGCGTTGGCTGAGGCGGTCTACGCCAGCGTGCAGGGGCTCGACCTCTCCTACATCGGCGTCCCCGCCAGCTTCGAAGCGAGCGGCCAGAAGGTGCGCCTGCCCGATCAGCTGCTTGAACAGTCGATGGCGAACTGTCTGGATTTGACATTGCTTTTTTCGGCTTGCTTTGAGCAGGCGGGGCTGGCGCCGCTGTTGGTGGTCTTTGACGGGCACGCGCTGCCCGGCTTGTGGCTGACCGATGAGCGCTTCCCCGAAGGCGTGGTGACCGACGCGGCGCGGCTGCGCAACCTCGTGGCGTTGGGCGATGTCTTGCTGTTCGACTCCTCGACCACCGTGTCCGTCACCCGGCCGACGTTCGCCGAAGCCGAGCGCGTCGCTGTGGCGCTGCTGGCGGATGACGCCGCCTTTGGCTGCGCGATCGACGTGCGCGTGGCCCGCCGCGAGCAGTTCAAGCCGTTGCCGCTGCGCATCGTCGTGGAAGCTGAGCCGGTCGAGGCCCCCAGCCCCGCGCAGACGCTGCTGGCCGAAGCGGTGGCGTTGCCCGAAGAGCCCGCGCCTTTGCCTCCAGCGGTGGTCCCTGCGCCGGTTCAGCAGCGCTTCCGGGCTTGGAAGGACGCGCTTTTGGACCTCTCGCTGCGCAACCGGCTGCTCAACTTTCGGTCGGGCGCGAGCGTCACGCTCCGCGCGTCCTCGCTGGCCTCGCTGGAGGACCGCTTGGGCACCGACGCGTTCCTCGAGCTGCATCCCAAGCCCGCGCAGGACGCGCAGGACCAGCGGGATCCCGGCATCGTCGCAGCCCGGGTGGATCCGGTGGCGGAGCGCGAGGCGCTGACCGCCGATCTCGCCCGGCGCATCGTGCACACGCACCTTGCCCCGGCCGACTTGTTCAGCCGGTGCATTGCGCTGGATCAGGATGCCCGCGCGGCCCGTGAAGAAGGCGGCGCAAACACGCTGTTCGTCGCCATCGGCGTGCTGCGCTGGTTCCCAGCGGGGGAGGACGGCGCGGAGGCGGTCCCGCGCGAGGCGCCGCTGCTGCTGGTCCCGGTAGAGCTGGGTTTTGACCGGTCGCTGCGGCGCGTGCGCGTGCGGCGCGGCGCTGAAGATCCGATGGGGAACGTCACGCTCTCGGAGCTGGTGCGTCGGGATTACAGCATCGACCTTGGCTTTCTCGCCAATCTTCCCATGGACGACGCTGGCGTAGACGTCGCCGCGCTGCTGGCCGCGGTGCGCAATGCCATCAAGGCGATGCCGCGCTGGGAGGTTCGCGAAGACGCCCACATCGGCCTGTTCAGCTTCGCCAAGTTCTTGATGTGGCTCGATCTGCACGAGAACGCCGCGACCTTGATGGAGAACCCGGTGGTCCGGCACATCGCCGACGCCGGCGCCTCGCCGTTCCCCGACCCGGCTCCCGCGCCCGATCCCGCCGCGCTGGATGACACCGTCGCGCCGTCCACCTTGCCTACGGTCGTCGACGCCGACGCCACGCAGCTCTCCGCGGTGGTCGCCGCCTTGCGCGGTCGCAGCTTCGTCTTGCAAGGGCCGCCCGGTACGGGCAAGTCTCAGACGATCACCAACCTCATCGCTGCGACCCTCGCTGAGGGCCGCACGGTGCTGTTCGTATCGGAGAAGATGGCGGCGCTCGAGGTCGTGCATCGCCGGCTCTGCGCGGTGGGCCTCGGGGACTACTGCCTCGAGCTGCACAGCAACAAGACGCGCAAGAAGCAGGTGGTCGACGCGTTGGCGGCCGCCGCCGAGCGCGTCGCCCAGCC
>SHYV01000016.1 GCA_009692605.1 Myxococcales bacterium | reverse complement strand
ACTGCTTTCGACGTCGGCTTGACGGGCGCATGCGGGCCCAGCGCCGACGGCCGGGTAGGGGGTATACCCAACGCTTACGAATCGGACTGGGAGGAGCCTCCAGACGGTGAGCTCCTGACTGTCGCCGTGGACATCGGCGCCTGCGCGCTTGACGCAGAGGGGTATGCGACCTGCTGGGGTGCCCCGGAGGCCAAGGGCCTTGATGAGGTGCCAGACGCGGTATTTGAGCAGATAAGTGTGGGACAGGGTAGGGCGTGCGGGCTGGACGCTGAGGGTGCGGCTACGTGCTGGGGGGAGATCGCTTTTCCCGCGCCTGCCGATGCCCGGTTCCGGAGTATCAGCAGCAACTCCTTTGGAGGGTGCGGCATCCTCCTCGACGGCACCGCATTGTGTTGCGACACGGGGCCGTCCGAGGTGCCGGCGGGGATCTACGCTTCCATCGTGCACGGCTGGACGAATGCATGTGCCATCACCGTGGACGGGCGCATGGAGTGTTGGGTCTTTGACTTGGGTGGTTTTCCGTCTGGGTGAGGCCGGAGCTCCGCATTGTTTCACCCCACAAGACCCTCGCCACCTCAGCCGGTGAGAGCGCCCCTCGCCGCCACGATTCGTAGCCCTTCGGCTCGAGCCGCGAGAGCGCGTTCAACGCCGTGCCCGGTCAATGGCCGACGTAGGCGCCGTAGGCCCCGGCAGTGGGCGTGGACGGACGGTTCCCACCCGAGGGGCGGGAACCGCGGTCCATCAGGCACCGTGAGCGTGCGAACATCGGGAAGGGCGTATCAGCCGCCCCCGTCGCCCTCTCCGCTTCGTCTCCGCTACCGCCCCGCCGGACCACCGAGCGCCGCCCGCAGCCCCACCACAGAGACCCGAAGCCCGTCCACCTCGATGCCCGCGCCCCCCGGTTCCACCTCCAGCAGCTCAAACGCCACGCCGGCCCGCACGAGCCAGAGCAGCGCCTTCTGGATCTGGCCGTCGCGAGAGCCCCGCGGTCGGCAGACGCGCACGCGGGCGCCCGGCGTCGAGAGGATGCCGCGGCTGTCGTCCCCCGTTTGCGCCTGAACGGGCTGCCCGCCCACGGCCACCCGTCGAGGGTCGTCGGCTGGGCCGAGATCGAGCAGCCTGTCCAGAAAGCGGGGCATGCCGGCAGCGTAGCCCACCGCGATGCGAGGTCCCCATGCAGACCTTCAACCTCCGCCGTGCCTGAGACGAGCTTTTCCCAAAAACTGGTCAATTCCTCCGAAGAGCGATGCGCTCCTCAACGAGTCACGCCTCTTGGATCGGATGCTGGACTGTGTTTCGCGCGCTGACGGCACGCATCGGGAGGTCCGCTGAAGCTGGCTGAGAGCGGCGGCGAAGAACATCGAGGTTGAGCCGCGCAAGCCGATGTTCGGCTGCAGGCAGCGGGCGAGAGGTCGACACATCGCGCCTGTGTTGCAATGGTGTTGACGTCCATGGAAAGGGGGAGCTTGTGATGGGGACCCTGCTTTGCTGTGGGGATCAGCCTTCGCCTCGCCGCGCAGCCCTGAGCGGGCGACCGTTCGAGCCGTGCGCGGCCATCGAGAAGACGCTGGGCGGAAAGGAGCGCGAGGGCGACGTCGGCGACGGGTAGTCGCACCCGTCAAGCGCATGATATCCCCGCGCCCATGCGCTCACGTCTTTTGGCTCTTTGCGAGAATCTGTGGTGGTGTTGGGACAGTCAGGCCACGGAATTGTTCGCTTCACTCCATCCTGAGCGCTGGGAAGAGGTGCACCACAATCCCATCATGCTGCTCGACGAGCTGGAGGACGCAGCGCTGGAGAAGCTGCCCCCTCGCGTCATGGGACGCCTGGAGTCGGTCGAACAGCGCCTTGCCGCCTACCTCGCGGGGAACGACACCTGGGCCTCGCGGGAGATGGCAGATTTCAAAGGAAATATCTGTTATTTCTCGATGGAGTTCGCGATCCACGAGTCGCTCCCCATCTACTCGGGTGGTCTCGGCGTGCTCGCTGGAGATCATCTCAAGAGCGCCTCTGATCTGGGACTTCCCTTGATCGGCATCGGCCTCCTCTATCGGGAGGGCTACTTCAAGCAGGTCATCGCGAACAACCGGCAGGTGCCGGCGTGGCCAGCGACCCCGCTTGAGCAGACGCCGCTTCGTCGGCTCGACGTGTTCGTTGAGGTCCCCCACGGGCACCACACCTATAGGGCTCAGGTCTGGGCGCTGAAGGTCGGCCGGGTTCAGCTCTACCTGCTGGACTCCGACGTCGAGGGGAACCGTCCCGAGCACCGCAACCTGTCGATGCAGCTTTATGGGGGGGACTCCGCCACCCGGATCCAGCAGGAGGTCCTGTTGGGCGTCGGCGGCGTACGCGCGCTGAGGGCGCTGGGCGTTGAACCGACGGTCATCCACATGAACGAAGGCCACGCCGCGTTCGCAGTGGTTGAGCGGTGGCGCGAGGAGCTGCTCGCAGGGCACCGCGTGGAGAAGGCGTGGCAGCGTGTGCGCGCCGGCTGCGTGTTCACGACGCACACCCCGGTGGACGCCGGACACGACCGGTTCAACTGGGACTTGAAGCAGGAGGCGCTCGAGGGGCTGCGCGAGTCCATGAAGCTCCCTGAGGGTGCGATCATGGACCTCGGTCGGATCGAGAAAGGGAACGTCAACGAGCCGCTCTGCATGACGGTGCTGGCCCTGCGCGGGAGCCGGTCGGCCAACGGCGTGGCGAAGCTGCACGGCGAGGTGAGCCGCAAGATGTGGCAGAACCTGTACCCGAGCCTCGCCGAGGCGGACGTGCCCATCGGGTCGGTCACCAACGGGGTGCACGCTCCAAGCTGGATGAGCGGCAAGGTGCAGCGCCTGCTCGACGAGGCCAGCCCTCGGTGGCGAGAGGGCGCCGACATCTCACTCGATGCCGTGCCGGACGAGAAGCTCTGGGAGATGCGCTGCTCGCTGCGACTCAACCTCGTGGCCTGGGCGAACCGCGAGCTTGGCCGCGATTGGCTGGATCCGGATGCCCTGACCATCGGGTTCGCGCGAAGGTTCGCACCGTACAAGCGTGGAAACCTCATCTTCAGCGATCCCGACCGGCTGGAGGCGATCCTGACCCGGAGCCCGGTGCAGATCCTGTTCGCCGGGAAGGCTCACCCGCGCGACGCCGCCGGGCAAGGCATCCTGCGCGACGTGCTGGAGTGGACGCGGGACGAGCGCTTCCGAGGCCGCGTGGTGTTCCTGCCGGACTACGACATGGCGCTTGGTCGCAGGCTCACGCAAGGTGTAGACGTCTGGCTCAACACGCCGCGTCGGCCTCGGGAGGCCAGCGGGACGAGCGGGATGAAGGTGCCGCTGAACCTCGGCATCAACTGTTCGATCCTCGATGGTTGGTGGCCCGAGGCGTTTGACGGCACCAACGGGTGGGCGATCGGTGACGGGGGGGAGCGCCCGACGGTCGAGGAGCAGGACGCTGTAGACGCGGCGAGCCTTTACGAGGTGCTTGAGAACCACGTCGTGCCGGAATTCTATGACCGCGCGGACGGTACGGTGCCCACGGCCTGGGTTCGCCGCATGCGACGCAGCCTGGAGACGTGCACGCAGCAGTTCCACACGAGCCGCATGGTCGCAGAGTACGCGCGCAAGTACTACACCACGTCCTGAGTTCCGCGCGTGCTGTTGCGGGTGGGAGTCCTCCCCGTCCGCTCACCGCAAAAGATTGGAGGAGACGCTTGACGTGCCGGGAAAGCCGGAACGGGGAGGACCGAGACGTTAAAAAGAGTGTACGCCGACGCTACCAGTTTGTGCAAGTCCTTTCTTACATCGCTCTTGCACCGCTCTTGCGCCGCCTCTCCAGACGTTGATGGTTCGCCACGCTCGCGCTCGCCCCGACTCCTATTCGCTGGTCCAGTCTCCGGTCGCGTTTCGTTCGGACAGCTCGAGGACCGCGCCGGTGAGCGCCACGTCCAGAGGATCTTCGGCGTCTTCGGTCAACATCCGCCCTTCGTCGCCGCCGAGGGACAACGGCAGGTTGGGGGCGTTCGGCGTTGTATTGCCGGGTAGCCAGGCCGCTCCGGGGTTGAGGCGCGTCCAGAACGCCCCCTGCTCCTGAAGCGCTTGCCCGAGCCCTCGGATGTGCGGGTGGTCGGTCCATGTGTCGATCACATGGTCCGTTTCGCTCCCAACGAGCAGAATGGGCAGGTCTGGCCAACGGTCGACGAGCAGGGTGACACGTCGACTTGCGTCACGATACGACCACCATGCGTCGGCGTCCTCGAGAGATCCATAGCCGGTCAGGTCGAGCCCAGCGCTGTCGGCCGCTCGGCGCAGCGCGGGGGAGAGCATCAGCTCACCTGTCTCCTTTGTCTCGCTGCCGAACACCATCACGTCGGTGGTATCGACACATGCACCGTCTGCGTCAACGTCAAAGCAGAGCTGTGACACACGGTCGTCGGGGATGCTGATGAGCTGTTCGGCAGGGAAGGGGCAGAGGATCCCGTCGGTTGCGTCCACGGTGCACGTGCCGGGGGTGTAGACCGAGGGGGTGACGCCGAGCTCCACGTTGACGAACGTCGAGGCGGAGGGGGTCTCCCAGATGACAAGTCCGGCGATCGGCGGGACGGAGAGGCTGTCATCGGTCAGGACGGAGTACGCGAGGTTGCCGCCGTTGGATGTGCCGATGAGGTAGATGTCGTTCAGGTTCGCGGCCGGAATGCGGTCCTGGATGGAGCAGCCGCCCGCGTCCACGCCCTCGCCGTGCGCCCAGCGCAGCACAGAGGCGAGCGCTGCAGCGGCGATCGGGCCGCGCCTGTCGTTGGTGCCGCCGGAGAGGCCTGCCCCCGGCAGGTCGATGTGGATGTCCACCACGGGGTTCGCGGTGTCCAGGTGCGGGTCCTCCCCGAGGATCGGAGTGCCCTCGTGGAACCAACCCCCTTGCAGCGTGACGCCGATCGGGGCGGTGCCCGGGTCGCCCATGTCCTCGGCCCAGCGGATGACGGTGTGGATCTGGTAGAGACCCTCATCGTCCGCGATCATCGTGCCCACGGTTCGGCCGTCCTTACTGACCTTGTCCTCCTGAAATTCGAAGCTGCAGACGTCGTCTGCCGAGCCCGCGCCACGCCGACACCCGGCCAGTCCGGCCAGTCCAATCGCCAGCACAGGGGCCAGCACAGGGGCCAGCGCTCGGGCACGCCGGGTGCGCCGGCTCACAGGGTGAAGCCGGATGGCTCGGGCGCGTCCACCACGGTCTCGCCCCGGTCGGGCCAGGGGAGCGCCACCTGTGAGGCGTGCAGGTAGACCCGACTCGCGGCGGGGCCGCCGTAGTCTTCGTCCCCCACGATCGGGGCGCCAATGCTGCTCAAGTGCGCGCGTAGCTGGTGCGTTCGTCCGGTCTCCGGCCAGAGCAACAGGCGCGCCCGGGCGCCCTTTCGTTCGACCACTGTGTAGCGGGTGCGTGCGGGACGGCCTCGCCCGATCTGCACGCGCCCGCGCTTCCACTCACCCAGCGGCAGGTCGATCAGGCCGCTGTCCGGGGGAGTGCCCGCCACCAGAGCGAGGTAGGTCTTCCGCACCGCGCCCCTTGAAAACGCGTCGGAGACCACCCGCTGACCGTGTGGGGTGCGCGCGAGCACGAGGACGCCGGAGGTCCCGACGTCCAGCCGGTGGCAGAGCAGCAGGCCGAGCCGCGCGATGACCGGGTCAGCTGCCCGCGCGTCACGCCCATCGGTGACCGCGACCCCCGCTGGTTTGTCCACGATCTCGAGGTGGTCGTCCCGGTAGAGCACCGGGAAGGTCAGGGTCATGGCTGGGCTGGGCTCACTGGGCTGGGGCTGGCGGGGCCTGAAGGGCCCGGAGGCGGGCGCGGGCCCCCCATCTGTGGGGGCCCACCCACGCCCGGCTGGCCGTGAGCTCCCATCGGCGGCCCCTTGCCGTCGATGAGGTTCCGGTGGAGGTGCGGACGCGAGACAAGCACCTTGCATCTATCTTTCAGGAGCGTATCGGTGATCCGGTTGCAGTATTTGTCCGAGTTCGGGTCGACGTCACGCGTCACGGTCAGCCAAACGAAGTCCCGAGTCGCGGGGTCGCTGACGCTGCTCAAGGTCAGCTCGATACCGCGGGCGGGGTCGGTCTTAAAGATGCTTGGAAGGAGCAAGAGGAAGCACTCGTCGCGCGCGGTGGCGGACCCGAGCTCCATGCAGCCTTCGGGGTTGGTCGGCGCTGGGGTGCTGCAGCCGACGAGCGAGGGGGCCACGCTGGCGACAACCAGCACGAGGAGGCGAAGGGCAGGGAGCATCGTTGTGGTTGTATCCGGGCCCGCCCCCTCCCGTGATACCGGGTTGCATGGCGCTGCCTCTGCCATCCACCCTCCCCGCTGCCATCGCGCGCGCCGAGGCTGTGCGGACCGATGACACCGAGGCCGATCTCTGGATCGAGCGGTGGATCCACAAATTCTCGGCGATCCCGGACCGCGCCATCCGGCGAAATGTCTTGTTCGAGCTGGTGGAGGGGACCGATGACGGGACGCTGATCGGGATGTTGCCTCGGCTGGACGTCCGCGCCGACGGTGGCGAGCGTCAGGCGCGCTGGCTTCGAACCGAGCTCGCGCTCACCCCATCCGTCTTTCTGGAGTTGCCATACGGACGGATCGCTGAGCTGTACGCGATCGCGCACGCGGCAGGCCTGCCCCGACAGGCGGCTCGCTTCCTCACCGATCGACCGGTCCCCGGCAAGCCGGCGCGCACCGAGAACCCGCACATGGATTTGGCGGCTGGGGTTCGGACGGCCAAGGCCAGAGGGGACGACCGGATGACCCTGGACCGGCTCATGCACGATCGGGACCCCCGGATCATCAAGGTCCTGCTGGATAATCCCCGTGTCGTGGAGCGCGACATCGTACGGGTGGCGGCGATGCGGCCGACGCTGCCCGAGATCCTTGAGATGATCGCCAGCCACCCACGCTGGTCACCCCAATACCGGGTCCGGAAGGCCCTCGCGTTCAACCCCTACACGCCCACCTCGCTCGCCCGGCAGCTCTTGCCGACGCTGCTGCGACAGGACCTCGAAGAGCTGCAAGGCTCGAAGATCCTGCCCGCCGAGCTCCAGGATGAGCTGCGCTCGCTGGTCTCCGACACCCGGTGAGCTGGCTCCTGCCCGATGCGGTGCTCACCGCCACTGGCTTGCAGGCCGGTCTGGCCGTAGAGTTGGACGGGGACCTCGTTGGCCGTGTGTGCCCCTGTCCGCCGGGGGTTGAACCTGAGCGGCTCCGCGGCAAGGTCCTGCTTCCGGGCTTCGTGAACGCGCACTCGCATGCGTTCCAGCGCGCGCTCCGAGGTGTAGTTCAGCACGCCGCACTCGGGTCCGATGGTGGGCAGGGCCCCAAAGACAGCTTCTGGACCTGGCGTGAGGCGATGTACGCCCTCGCGGAGACCCTCGACCCCGATGCGATGGAGCGCATCGCTACCCTGGCGTTTCGCGAGATGGTCAGCGCCGGCTTCACGACGGTCGGGGAGTTCCACTACCTGCATCACCAGCCGGATGGGTCTCCGTACGCGGCGGCGGACGAGCTCTCCCTCCGGATCGCGTCCGCGGCCCGGACCGCCGGCATTCGGCTTGTCCTGCTGTACGTGGCCTACGCGCGCTCCGGGTTTGGCGTGGCCCCGAACCCACGGCAGCGACGCTTCATCCACCGCTCACCTGACGATGTCCTGGCCGCGATCGGCCGCTTGGGCGACGTCGGGGTGAAGCAGGGCTTTACCGTGGGCCTCGCCGCGCACTCCGTCCGGGCCTGCCCCGAGGCGTGGCTCCGCGAGCTGTCCGCGTTCTCCGGCGTGATCCACGCGCACGTGGACGAGCAGCCGGCTGAGGTGGCGGCGTGCCTCGCGGAGCATGGGCGGCGGCCGGTTCAGGTGTTCGCGGACGCCGGGATGGTCAGCGAGCGCTTCTCGGCGGTGCACCTGACGCATCCAGACGACGCAGAGATCGATACATTGAGCCGTCTTGGTGGCTATGTCGTCGGGTGCCCGACCACCGAGCTGGACCTCGGGGATGGGTTCTTGCCGGCCGGCCGGTTGGATGGGCGGGTGGGGATCTGCATCGGCTCGGACAGCCACGCCGCTATCGACCCGTTCGCGGAGCTGCGCGCGGTCGAGTGGCACGCCCGGGCGCTCGCCGGCCAGCGCAACGTGCTGCGCCCGGTGCCGGCGGACGATCCGCGCGATGGGCTGGCCCTGCGGCTGCTCGAGACCGGCAGCCTCTGGGGGGCTCGTTCGCTGGGCGTCAACGCGGGCCGGATCGAGACGGGTCGGCTCGCGGATCTCATCGCGGTCGACGTCACCGGGTTGGAGTTCGCGGAAGCCCGCCTGCTGCCGACCCTCGTATTCAACGGGGGGCCGGCGGCGGTTGCCGACGTGTGGGTCGGTGGGCGCCGCTTGAAGTCCAGCGGTCGCCGTTGACCGAAGTGACCCCGGAGTTCTTCGTCGCGACCGGTGAGGCCCAGGCGCCCGGGAGGCCCCCGGTTCGGGTGGTCGGCGGAATCCCGGGTGAGCGGGCCGACGTTGAGGTCATCCACCGTGGCGGAAACTACGTGCACGCGCGCTGGCGTGGGTCGCCCGAGCCTTCGTCCGACCGCGTGCCCGTCCGCTGTGCACACATCACCACCTGCGGGGGGTGCCCTTGGCTGCACGTCGCTCCCGGTCGGGCGCACCAGGAACGGGCCGCGCGTGTGGGGCGGATCCTGGGCATGGCGGGTGTGCTGACGCCGGTGGAGGCGCGCGAGGCACCGCCCGGGGCGGGCCGGCAGCTCGTGAAGCTAGTGGCGGCTGACCTTCCCGGCGGCGGGGTCCGGTTCGGCGCGTACCGGCCGCGAAGCCACGACGTCGGCGATATTTCGGGGTGCATTGCGCTCCCGGAGAAGCTCCGCGGGCTCACTCATCTGGTCCTGCGGCTGCCGCCCGGGGTGGTGCGCTTTCTGATCGCGCGACAGTCTACGGTTGACTCGCAGGTGCTGGCCACGCTGGTGGTCCGGGAGGATCACCCCGAGCTGCATGGTCTGGAAGCGGCCTTGCGGCGTGCTGGCATCGACGGGCTGGCGCTGCACCAGAACCGCCGGGAGGGCGACGCGCTCCTCGATCCGCTGGGCCCCACGACCCTGCTGTGGGGTATAGCGGCCATCCGGGAGTCGGTGGGCTCCGGGGTTGACCTTACCGTCGGGCCGACCGACTTCTTCCAGACCAACCCCGTGGTCGGCCGCCAGATCTGGGCCGAGCTGCCGGACCCTGGAGCGCGGCTCATCGACCTGTATGCGGGGGTCGGCGCCATCCCGTTCGCGATGTGGGCGAGGGACGCAGGCCTGGCCTGCTTTGGGGTGGAGGAGAACGCCGGCGCTGCGGCCCGCGCCGGTGAGACGGCGAGGCGTCTCGGCGCCGATGTCCGGATCGTGGGGGGAGCCGCGGGGTCGGTCGCCATCCCCGCCTCGTTCGCGGACGCGACCGTGATGCTGAACCCGCCTCGAAAGGGCACCAGCGCCGCGGCGTTCGAGCAGGTGATGGAGCTCGACCCGTCGCAGGTCGTGTACATCTCCTGTCACCCCGAGCCGCTAGCGCGGGATCTCGCCCTTTGGCAGGAGCGTGGTTTTAGAGCGGTGTCCGTTCGGGTCTACGACATGTTTCCCGGCACACCCCACGTCGAGACGGTTGTCGTTCTGCGGCGCCCTTGACCGCCCTTAACTGCGCCGTAGCACCAGAACGAGCGCGTCCACCGCGGCGGGGGTGACACCCGGCAGCCGTGCGGCGTCGGCGAGGGTCTCGGGACGGGCCACCTTGAGCCGCTCCCGTACCTCCATCGACAGACCGGGCACCTTCTCGAGATCGAGCCCGACGATCGACACGTCTCGGAATGTGTTGGCTTCCGCGCGACGGTGCAGATCCCGATCGAGGTATCCTGCGTACTTTACGTCTATTTCAACCTGTCGAAGCGCCCGTTCAGCGTAGAGCTCTGGCGCGCAGTGATCTGGCGCGCAGTGATCTGGCGCGCAGTGATCTGGCGCGCAGTGATCTGGCGCGCAGTGATCTGGCTTGCAGTGATCTGGCGTGCGGGGCTCCGGGGCTCGGACAGACGCGAAGAGCGGGGCCAGTTGGTCTGCGTCCAGCTCCGGGCGGGCCAGCAGCGAGCCGAGCGTGACGCTTCGGGTCAACGGCGGGAGCCCCCAGATGGCCAGCGCAGCGTTCGTGACCGTCGACGGGTGCAGCGGCCGGCCCAGGCTCTGCTCGAAGTGATGGATCGCCTCAATATGGCGGGTGAACGAGGTCCACCGGTCGTCGTCGATCAAGCCCAGCTCCCGCCCACGGGGCGTCAGGCGTCGGTCGGCGTTGTCTTCGCGCAGGTGGAGTCGATGTTCGGCCCGACTGGGAAACATGCGGTAGGGCTCCCCGCCCACTCCGCGTGTCACCAGGTCGTCGATGAGCACGCCGATGTAGGCCTCGTCCCGCCCGAGACGCAGGGCCGACCCGGCGGCGTGGATGCCGGCGATCAGCCCTTGTGCTGCGGCTTCTTCGTAGCCGCTGGTCCCGCAGATCTGGCCGGCCAGGAACAGCCCGGGGACCGAGCAGAGCTGCAGGTCGTGGCCAAGTTGGGTGGGGTCGGCGAAGTCGTATTCGACGGCGTATCCGTACTGAAGGACCTCGCAGCGCGTAAGGCCGGGGATCGTCCGCAGGAACGTGTCCTGCAGCGCGGGCGGCAGGCTAGTCGACGCCCCGTTCACGTAGATACGGTCGGTGCTCAACCCTTCTGGCTCCAGGAACAGCTGGTGCCGGTCCTTGTCCGCGAATCGAACCACCTTGTCCTCGATGGAGGGACAGTACCGCGGCCCTCGCCCGGTGATGGCGCCGCTGTACAACGGGGACTCGGAGAGGCCGCCGCGGATCGCGTCGTGGGTCTCGGCGGAGGTGTAGGCGACGAAACACTGAATGGTCCCCGGGCGCTTGCGAGCTGGCCCGAACGAGAAGCGCGCGTCCGGGTCCCCCTCAGCCACGTTCTCAACCTGCGGCTCCAGCACGTCCCAGTCCACGGAGGCCGCCCGAAGCCGGGGTGTGGTGCCCGTCTTCAACCGCCCCATCCGGACGCCCAGCCCGGTCAGTGAGTGTGACAGGGAATAGGCGGCGCCCTCTCCCACTCGTCCGCCCGCGCGCTGTTCCCGTCCCTGATGCATCACCGCACCGAGGAAGGTGCCCGTGGTCAATACGACCGACCGGGCCCGCAAGGCACGCCCACTCGCGAGCGTGAGCCCCACCACCGTGCCGCCGCAGACGTCAATCCTCGACGCTTCCCCCTCGACCAGCTCGATGCCCGTCGTACCGAGGATCCGGCGGGTCATCTCGGCGGGGTACAAGGCGATGTCCACCTGGGCCCGGCTGGACTGCACGGCGAGGCCCTTACGGGTGTTTAATCGTCGAAACTGGAGGGTCGCTGCATCGGCGACGTCGCCCATCGCGCCCCCGAGCGCGTCGATCTCACGGACGAGGCACCCCTTCGCCAGTCCGCCTACCGCGGGGTTGCAAGACAGCCGCCCGATCTGGTCCGCCCGTAGCGTGACCAGCGCCACGCGCCGCCGTAGTCGCGCCGCCACCAGCGCTGCCTCGCAGCCGGCGTGGCCGGCTCCCACCACGATCACGTCGTACTCGTCCGGGCTCAACGGAGGATCTCGCGGATGCAACCGACCCCGTAGGTGATCGACCGCCGCAGGGAGATCGACTGCACGGTGTCGTCGTAGCGCGCGCGCACCGGGCGCTCGGCGATGGGGTGACCGGCCCGCAGGATCGCGCAGAGCATCTGCTGATCGAAGAGGTAGTCGTCGGAGTAGGAGGCGAGGGGCAGCGCGCGGAGCATCGTCGCGGTGTACGCGCGGGCCCCGCTGTGCAGCTCGGTGTGCTGGGTACCGAAGCGCAGGTTCGCGAGAGAGGTGAGGGCCCGGTTCCCGGCCCGCCTCCAGCCGGGGATGACGTTCGGGCTCACCAAAAAGCGGCTGCCCAGGGCGGCTGGCGCGCCATCGAGCGCAGCTTCAAGGGCGAGGGTGTCGGCGGTGTCGTACTGGTCATCCCCGTGCAGAAGGACCACCCGCTCCGCCCCGCCTTCCAGCGCCGCGGCGTAGCCCGTCTTCTGGGCCGCTCCGTACCCGCGGTTGCGGGGATGTCGGAGCAGGGTAGTGTTTGAGTCCAGCCCTACCCGGAGCGGTGTGTGGCTCCCATCGTCGACCACGATGACCCGAACGGACGCGGGCAGCCGCCCCAGCACGGCGTTCAGGCTGGTTTGGCTGTTGAGGGCGGGGACCACCACGGCGATCGCGACACAGGCTGAATGTGTCACCGTGCCACGTCCTCCCATCGTGCACGAGAGCTCCAGAGCGCGTGCAGCATGGCCCACTCTCCTCGGTTCCAGGACTGGCGGTCTGCCCCGCGGTCTGCCCACCACGTCGGCGCGTCGCCTAAGCCGCTAGCGATCCCGTGCACCGCCGCGAGCCGGGCTCGCCATGGGACAGCCGCTCCGGGGCCCTTCTGCTGCGCGGCCAGCCCGGCGAACACGCACAGCCGCAGGGTCGTCCACGCCGGCATCGTCGCCAGCGCGCTGAGCGGCAGGCTGCGGACCGCTGCCCGGACCCGGTTCCGCTCGATCCGGTAGAGTTTTTCGGGACCGGTCCGACCGTAGCTCGCGCCCAGGTGATGCCAGACCTTGGCCGTAGGGACAGGCAGGATCGATCCTCCCCGTCGCATCCAGCGCAGCGACATGTCGACGTCTTCGCCGAAGCTGTCGAAGCGCGGATCAAACCCACCCAGCGTGTCCCATGCGCGGCGGTCGAAATAGACCGCTGCTCCGGAGAACCCGCCCAGACGTCCGGGGAGGGCGGTGTCGGGGCCGCCTCGGCCGCGCGCCCATACAAAACCGTCTGGGAACAGCCCGTGGCCCTCGTTGTCGAGTCCGCTGCCGTCCGCCAGCAGGATGCGGGGCTGCAGGATCGTCGGCTCGTTGGTGGCGGCCCTCGCCGCGGTCAGTTCTGCGATACAATTGTCATGTATCACCGTGTCGTCGTTGAGCAGCAGGAAGTCGCCGCTGACCGCTGCGATCCCGGCGTTCGCGGCTCGGGCGAACCCGACGTTGCGCTCCATCTGGAGCGCTCGGGCGCCGCTCACCGCCCGGTGCTCGTTGCTGACCACCACCAGCACGTCTGCCGGCCGCTGCCGTACCACGGACTCGATGCACGCCGCCAGAAGGTCGTCGGCGCGATGGGTCACGATGACGACTGCGGGGGTGGTGATGGGCACGCGAGCGGTCACGGGCCCCTCCTACCCCGTTCTTTAGCCGGGTCTGCGCCGGCGTCTAGAACATCCCGGCGTACGCCGAGAGCAGGTTCACGACCTCGGGCAGGTCTCCGTCATCGGCGAGGGTATCGGCGGCCACCTTCATACGGTCGCGCGCTGCCTCGAGGTAGGCCTTGCGGTCGGCCGACGGCACGGCCCACACGCCATCCATGGCGGTGGCCACGTTGACGAGCGCGACCGCCTTGACCACCTGAGTCGGCCCGGTCGCCGTCATGGTGGCGACGTTTGTATCGAGCACCGTCGCGGTTTGGGTTCCGTCCGCCGCCGTCGACATCACGCCGAAGTGAAAAGCGGCGGCCTCGTCTCCACCGCAGTTCTGCGGCGTCGAGGTGAGGCCGTCGACGGCGTCAAGCAGGCTCGGGTCGTCCGGGCCGCTCACCGTGAGCCCGTCGATCACGGTGTTGGTGCGGGTGGACCAGGTCACGACCGATACGACGTCTCCGTCCCGGAGCTGGTGCACGATCGAGCGCATGGAGGCCTGCGCCATGGTGATGCCCGTCCCCTCCATTGAGCCCGAGGTGTCAACCGCAAACTGCTCCTTGCGGGCCGTCTACTGTGACTCTCATGTCGCAGGTGGCTCCGGCTTGATTGACGCGTCAATACTATTCGGCTACTTCACAGGCCATGATCATCCGCCTCGATCACGTCGCCATCGCCGTTCCCGATCTCGAGGCGAGCATCCGCCGTTTTTGTGCCGACCTCGGCCTCGAGCTGAGCGGTCGCGAGGACGTGGTGAGCGCGCTGACGTCGACCGCCTTTTTGCCGGTCCCGGGGACTCGCGTGGAGCTGGTGCATCCGCTGAACGGCCAAGGCCCGATCCAGCGCTTCCTCGAGAAAAAACCGCAGGGTGGTCTGCATCACCTGTGCTTTGCTACCGACGACATCGACGCCGACGTCGTTCGGTTGCGGGCGCTCGGGTACGCGTTCACCTCGGATGCTCCGACGCCGGGCGCGCACGGATCCCGGATCATCTTCCTGCACCCGCGAGGCTTTGATGGGGTCCTCATCGAGCTCGCTCAGTACCCGGAGCACCCATGAACGTCGTCGGTCTCACTACATCCACCGCGGACCGGAAGCGCCGGGCTGGCCAACGTCTGATCATCGGGCTCGCCGGGACCTCGCTGAACGAGGAGGAGCGCTCGTTCATCCGGGACGCCCAGCCGGGAGGGTTCATCCTGTTCGCCCGGAACGTGGAGGAGCCCCGTCAAGTGCTTGAGCTCAATCGCGAGCTCGCCAGCTTGCTGCCGTCCGACCTGCCGCCGATCCGGTGTGTGGATCAGGAGGGGGGCCGCGTCCAACGGGTGAAGTCTCCGGCGACAGTCTGGCCACCGATGCGCTGGGTCGGAAACGTCGGCGACCTCGCCTACACCCGCGAGGTGGGCCGCGCGCTCGCGCGGGAGGTGCGCGCGCTCGGCTTCGATCTGGACTTCGCGCCCGACGCCGACGTGGACTCCAACCCCAAGAACCCGATCATCGGGGACCGAGCGTTCTCGGCCGATCCCGGTCGCACCGCCGCGCACGTCGCGGCGTTTGTCCAGGGAATGCAGGGCGCCGGCTGCATCGCCTGCGCCAAGCATTTCCCGGGTCACGGCGACACCGCCACCGACAGCCACCTTGAGCTGCCGTGCGTCGAGAAGGACCCACCCGACCTGGAGCAGGTCGAACTGCCCCCTTTTCAGGCGGCGATCGACGCCGGTGTGGCGACGGTGATGACCGCCCACGTGGTGTATCCCGCCTGGGACGCCGAGTACCCGGCGACCATGTCGCCCCGCATCCTCAACGGGCTGCTCCGTCAGAAGCAGCGGTTTGAGGGTGTGATCATCTCAGACGATCTGGAAATGAAGGCGGTGAGGGGGCGGTGGCCCCTGCATGAACAGCTGTCGAGGGCGTCGTCCGCCACGGTCGATGTCTTCCTCGCATGCAAGGATCTGACGCTGGTCGTCGACGCGTGGGAGTCTCTGATCCGCCTGCAGGAGGAGGACAAGCGGCAGGAGGACGCGGCGATCGATGGGGTGAAGCGTTGGCATCGCCTGCGAGAACGGTTTCTGGTGCCGGAGCGCGCCGGGGCGGAGCCCCGCCCGAGCCTATCGATCCTGGGCTCGGCCGAGCACATGGACCTCGCGCTGCGGGCGCGCGTCGAGGGCATGGCGTGACCGGCGCTCGGTGCGCGGCAGCGCTCCTGTTGGCGGGTGCGCTGCGGGCGCCAGCGCAGGCGTGCGACCCGCTGTCGGAGGTGCCCGAGAAGGTGCAGGTGGCCTGGCTGAGCCCGGTCCGCGCGACGGTGGGTGCCCAGACACCGATGCAGGTGGTGCGATCGGTTGAGCTGCAACAGGTGGCGACGGCGCTCGCCAAGGCGGGGACCGGGGCGACAGGCGACAGTGCAGCGCAGGGTACCGCGGTGCTTCAGGCGCTCGGGCTCGTAGGGCCGCGAGCCAGCGCTGACCCGGCGCGCTGGAAAGTGAGCTTTTTTGATGTGTCACGCGACGATCTGTGCCGGCCGATGGCGGGTGTTGCCGGTGATGCGCGTGCGGGTGTACCCATCTGTGAGGACAACCAGCAGGATCGCTGGCACGGCACCCGAGGCAAGAGTTGGACGGGGTGCGGCTATCTGGCCGATGTCAAGACAGCGGTGCGCTCGCTCGACGTGTTTCGGCTTCGTTGGAGTGACGCGGTGCGGGACGGGTTTTGCCTGCTTCCGCTTGCGAGGTTGCTGGCGGGACGGGGATAGTTCGGCTATCGGAAGGCACATGTCCACCGAACTGACCACCAGCCCTCGCGTCTTTGTTGCCAGAAAGGCATTTTTCTCATTTCTCGGGCGTGTTTTTCGTATCTACGGAGAAGATGGCGGCCTCTGTTACTACATCAAGCGTAAGGCGTTCCGGCTCAAGGATGAGCTGAGCGTGTTCCGGGATGAGGGACAGCAGGACCTCGCGATGGTGATCAAGGCGCGCAGCATCTTCGACTTTGGCGCGACCTTCGACGTGAGCGTGCCTGGGTCGCAGCCGCTCGGCGCTTGCCGCCGTCAGGGGCTGAAGAGCATCCTGCGCGACGAGTGGACGCTGCTCGGGCCGGGTGACGTTGCCATCGGCAAGATCATCGAGGACAGCATGCTGCTCGCTCTGCTCCGCCGGTTCTTTTTCCAGTCGCTGTTCCCCCAGACCTTCTCGATTTACGACGGGGAAGAGAAGAAGGGCCACATCAAGCAGCGCTGGAACCCCTTCGAGCTCGCATACGATGTGGACTGCAGCGGGGTTCAGGGCATCGACGCCAGACTGCTCGCTGCGGCGACCATCCTCCTGCTCTCGGTCGAAGGTCGTCAGCAGTAGCACCAAAAGTGCTGGCGAACCGAGTTGAACGGATGTACTTACCCCTGATGTTCCCCGTCACCGTCGCGCTCCTGATGATCGGCGGGTGCTTTCCGCGTATAGCGGCCGACACGGGCGCCCCTGTGCCAGACACGGATGCGGACACGGACACCGACACCGACACCGACACCGACACCGACACCGACACCGACACCGACACCGACACCGACACCGACACCGACACTCAACAGGACTCTGCGGGGTGGCCGACGCTGCTCCAGTACGAGTCTTCGTGGAGGGTGAGCGGTTCGAGCTGGACAACCGGCACGTGGGCGTACGTATTGGTGTCCGCCGACGGCCATGACGAGGTCTGCCGTTTGGAGGGTGAGCTCTACAAGACCGCTTCGAGCAGCATCAGCTGCCCCACCTGCTCCTGGGCGTTCACGCTCTCAGTCAGGAACTCGGCTGTCACCGGGCATTGTGGTACGACGACCTCGATGGTGGACGGCTCGCTCGACGGGCCCATCGGCCAGCTGGCGTTCGCCCCGAGCCACGACTTTTACAGCTCGGCGTACCCTTACTACGCGACCTACACCAACGTGCTGTTCTGGCAGTTCCCGGCGGGCGATGTGGTCTACACCCTCGCCTGGGCTGCGCCCGACGTCCCGCACAACGGCGTGACCGGCAGCAGCAGCAGCGGTGAGTCGTACTTACGGTTCGACGGGGACTACTACTACTACTACTGAGCTGCTCCCGGGGGCTACAGGATCGTCTTCCCGAGCGCCGAGGTGAGCAGCCAGACCGCCAGCTTGCCGGTGCGGTTCTGGGAGTCGATGACCGGGTTGAGCTCGACCATCTCGGCCCCCAGCAGCTTGCCGGTGGCCGCGGTCTTCTCGCAGATGAGGTGGGACTCGCGGAACGACAGGCCGCCCGGGACCGCCGTGCCCACGCCGGGAGCGTGCTGGGGGTCCACGCCGTCGAGGTCGAAGGACAGGTGCACCCCCGCCGTTCCGGTGGTGACCCGGGACAGCGCTTCGTTCACGCACACCGCGGTGCCGCGCTCGTCCAACTCGCTCATCGAGTAGACCCGGACGCCGGTCTCCTTGACCAGCGCTTTCTCGGTCGCGTCCACGTCTCGCGCGCCGATGACGCAGACGTCCCGCGGGTCGAGCGCGGGCTGGCTGCCGGCGATCGCGACCAGCTCTTTCGCGCCGTGGCCCAACAGGACGGCGAGCGGCATCCCGTGGATGTTTCCTGACGGGGAGGAGTCCGGCGTGTTCATGTCGGTGTGCGCGTCCACCCAGAGCACTCCGACGCGCTTGCCGCGCTTACGCCAGTACCGGGCGAGCCCGGAGATCGTGCCGATCGCGACAGAGTGATCACCCCCGAGCACGATCGGGAAGTTCCCGGCCTCGAGCTCCTGCTCGACGTGGTCGGCGAGGTCGCTGCACACCCGGACGATCTCGGGGAGGTAGCGCGCATGGGGGTCCCCGTACGAGCTCATCTCCTGCGAGGGAACAGTGATCGCGAAGGTGTGGTGGACGTTGTGGCCGAGCGCTTCGAGCTCCTGCTTGAGCCCGGCGAGGTGGATGGCGGAGGGGCCCATGTCGACGCCCCGGCGGCCGGCGCCAAGGTCTAGATGCATGTTGCCGATGACGATGTTCATGATGAGTCCGGAACCGCTACGAAGGCGTTTCGAAGTTCCGGCGGTTCATCCACTCCTGAAATCCAGTGCCCATGCCGGTCCCGGCCCAGTTCTTGGTGAACCGGGCGACGAACACGCGGTCCTCGGTGCCAACATGGGGTTTGAGCAGGTCGCGGATCTGGGATGCGCTGAAGCGGCTCTCCACGATCCACGTTCCCTTCGTGCGGTTCGACCAGTTTCCGAGCGCCTTCAGGGCGCGCTCCAGATCTGGGTACTCTGGGCGGGCGGTGAGTTCGAGGACCACGAGGTACATCATCTGCGGCTACTCCGGGTGCATCGGGTAACCCGCTGGGCGGGCGGAAACGATAGATGGGGGTGATGCGTGGTTGGCATGTCTACGAAGTCGAGATCGCCCGGAGACAGGTGGGTGAGGTGAGCCGCCAGCTGACGGCGTTGGGGGCCACCGGGCTGCAGGAGGACGTTTTACCCGGGACCCTGCCCGTGCTCCGCCAGCCCTGGGACACCGGCCCGGTCGTCCGGCAGCCCCGTCGGGTGCTCTTGCGGGCGTGGTTCACGGCGCTTCCGGAGGCTGGGCTGACGGGGGCAGCGGCCGCGACCCCGGTGGGGCGCTGGAGCTTTCAGCCGGAGGAGGACTGGAACGAGGGATGGAAACAGCACTTCCAGCCGATCCGCATCTCGCCCCGGCTGCTGATCGCGGCGCCGTGGCACGGGCCGTTTCCGGGAGACGGCGAGCAGCTTGTCATCATCGAGCCGGGGAACGCGTTCGGGACCGGGGACCATGTGACCACCCGAGCGTGCCTGGTCGCCATCGATCGGTTTGCGGTGTCGGGGGGGACGTTGCTGGACGTGGGCTGTGGGTCCGGCATCCTCGCGCTCGCGGGCGCCCGGCTTGGCATGCGCGCGTTCGGCAACGATCTGGACCCCGATGCGGTCCGAGCCGCCGACGAAGCCGCGGCGCTGAACGGGCTCCCTGCGGTGTTCTCGACGGCTCCGCTGGGTGCGTTGCCGCAGGCTTTTCCGCGACAGTTTGACCTTGTGGTGGCGAACCTCTACGCCGAGGTGCTGGCCCTGCTCGCCCCTCACCTGCTGTCGATGGCGGCTGGGCCGATCGCCTGCGCCGGCATCCTGTCGGACCGCTCCCACTTGGTGCGGGAGGCGCTGGGCTCCCGGGCGCTGCTGGTGGATGAGACCGAGGGGGACTGGACGCATCTGGTCTTCGCGGGGCCGGTGGACGGCGAAGCCGGCGCCGGTAGGGGGGAGGCTTGAACCGGATCCTCGTGCCGGGCAGGGGTGCGGTGGGGCAGCGGATCCTCGCCGGCCAGTCGGAGAGCCATCACCTTCTGGACGTGCAGCGGGTCGCTCGCGGGCGGATGGTGCGGGTCTCGGATGGAGCCGGTTGGCAGGCGGACGCAGAGCTGGTGGGGGTGGAGGACGGGTGCGCGGTGCTTGAGGTGCGTGCCATCGCGGTGAGCGGCGTGGTGCCCGAGCGGGTGATCGTGCTGGGGATGCCGAAGGCGACCTCGCTGGAGGAGGCGCTGGTGCTGGGGACCGAGGCGGGGGCGACCGCGTTTGTGCTGGTGCGTGCGAGCCGGAGCCCGCCGGGGGACCTGCGTGCGGATCGGCTGGAGCGGGTCCTGCGGGCGGCCCTGACCCAGTGCGGTAGATCGGAGGTGCCGGTCATCCGACGGGCGGCGGTCGGGGCGCTGGGAGTGCTGCCCGACCGGCGGTATGTCGCGACTCCGGGGGCGACGGGAGCGGGGGCGGGGGCGACGGGAGCGACCGCACCGCCGTCCTCAACTTGGGCCGGGAGCGACGGCGCCGCTCTGGCGGTAGGACCTGAAGGCGGGTGGACGGAGGAGGAGCAGACTGCGCTCGGCGCGACGGGTTTTGTTCCGCTTGGACTCGGGCCTTTCATCCTGCGGACCCCCACGGCGGTGGCTGTCGGCCTGGGGTGGCTGTGGGGGGCCGCTGGCTGAGTCGCAGATCCCCGCCGCATGGCTCGTCCACCTTCGCGCCGAGATGGAGGCGCCGTACATGCGCGAGCTGCGGGTGTTTCTGGCCGCGGAGCGGCGCACGCACACCGTGTTCCCGGCCGATTCGGACGTGTTTTGTGCCTTTGACCTGACCCCGCTCGATCAAGTCCGCGTCGTCATCCTTGGTCAGGATCCCTACATTCGTGCCGGACAGGCTCACGGGCCGTGCTTCTCGGTTCGTTCCCCGGTCCGGCCTCCACCCTCGCTTAGGAACATCCACAAGGAGCTGCACGACGACCTCGGCCTGCCAAACCCCACTCATGGCGATCTGACTTCCTGGGCCCGGCAGGGCGTGCTCCTGCTGAATTCGGTGATGACCGTGCGTGAGGGGGTGTCGTTCTCGCACGCCGGTCGTGGCTGGGAGCGGTTCACCGACCGGGTGATTGAGGTCGTCGCGCAGGAGCGCCCGGGCGTGGTGTTCCTGCTGTGGGGGCGGCCTGCCGCGGACAAGGCGGCGCGGGTGTCACTCTCGAGGCACCACGTCCTCAAGGCGGCCCATCCGTCGCCGATGTCCGCCCGTCGGGGGTTCTTCGGATGCCGGCACTTCTCGCGCGCCAATGACTGGCTCCGGGAGCAGGGGCAGCGAGAGATTGATTGGGCGCTGGGGTGATGCGCGGCGAGAGCCTGTTCGCACGGAGCAGCGCCGCAAGTCTACCCAGGCGGACTTGGTCCGATATCAACCACCCCCATTCCATGCAGCGCCGGGTTCTCCACCACCCACAGCTTGGTCTCGTCTTGTGACTCCGCCAGCCGCACCATCGCCATCGCTACCGTGCGAACCTCGATCGCGCGCGCAGGGAGCCAGGTCAGGACCGGCGCGAAGCAGCGCGCGAGGCTCACCGCGACCTGCTCCGCGGGGCGGCCGGGCCGGTCGTCCAAGAGCAGGGAGGGGCGGACGACGATCACCCGACGAAAGCCGATCCCGGCGATCGCCTGCTCCACCTCGCCCTTGACGCGCAGGTAGAACGATGGCGATGTGGCGCTCGCGCCGGCCGAGCTGACGAATACGAACGTGCCCACGCCGGCCGCGTGGCAGGCCCGGGCGAACGAGAGCACCAACTCCTGGTCGATCGCCCGAAACGCAGCTTCGGACCCGGCTTGCTTGCGGGTGGTCCCGAGCGCGCAGAACGCCACGTCGGCGGCGGGGAGCGTGACCTCGTGGAGCTGCCCCACCAGATCAGTCACCCCCGCGATGTCGGTCCGTCGGCGTCCCCAGGCGTGGACCTCCCAGCCGGAGATGGAGAGCAGCGGGAGCAGGGCTCGACCGACGGCCCCGGTCCCCCCGGCGACGAGAGCCCTTGTCACGAACAGCTACCACCGCCGAGGATGATGCCGTCCTCCGTGCAGTACATCGTCTCGCACGTCAACGAGTCGATCAGCAGCTCGCCGCAGGAGCAGGCCAGGTCGGCGTCGGTGACCGGCCGATCGATGGGGCAATCAGGCGGGCCGCAGCCGACGAGCCAAAGCGGGGGCAGCACGAGCAGGAGCGGCCGAAAGGCGACGATCATCTCGTGACCTTAACTCACGCGGCCTTGGGCCGTTCTGGGCTCCGGATGGGTGGAGCGCCTCGGTGCGGGGCATGGACCGGGGCGGGGCCGGGGCTTACGCTGTAACGGCCATGTTGTTGTCGAAATGTTGTTGCCCGCCATGCTGATCCTGTCCCTCCCGTCCCTCCTCGCCGGTTGTTGGGGCGATCCCGATCCTCTGCCGGTAGCGCCTATCGAGCTGCCGACCGGTCCGTTGGGCGCGGCGTTACCGCCCCCCCCGCCCAGAGGTGTGGCCGAGGTGGTGACCCCGGACACGCTGCATCGCGCGAGCGAGGTCAAGGACGAGGAGCCGCCAGCGCGCCTCGACGTGGAGGTGAACTTCGACCACTCCACCTACGATGCGCTTGGAGCCTCGCTGACAGCGTGGGGCTTCTCCCAGGTCGACGGCGATGGCCAGCTGCTTCGCGTCGACGGGCACGGCCCGGACACGGCGCTTCGACTCGCGGCGTTGCCCGCGGTCGCTCGGGTCACGCCGGCGCTCGACCGGAACCAGCTCCCCGATGGCTCGTTCCGCCGTGGCTCTGAGCGGTACGGCACGGTCGTCCACACCTGGCGTTGGCCCGATGGGGCTCCCGTCGAGCAGCACCTTAGCGGCGGTGCAGCCGTGCCGATCCCGGAGCTGTCGAACGCACTTCCGGCCGGGGGGCGGTCGTGCTTCGGGCCGTTGCTGGACGATCTCTCGATGGGTGTCTCCGTCGGGGTTGGTTGGGAGCGCGCGTTGACCCACGACAATCACTGGGCGGTGGTCGTGGAGGACTATGGTGCCTGCGACGCCACGGGTTGGATGGTGCTCGACCCGAGCTCCCCGGTGGCGAGCGTGACCTTCGGCGGGCGATCGGTCGCAGATTCGGACGACGCCCACTTCCATGACCTCGCCATCGCCTGGCTCGCGAAGCCCCAGCCCGACCTCGATCCGGGGGTGATGTCGGCCGTGCAGCTGCTCGGCGGGGCTGAGAACGCGGTGTTGGCGAGGGCGGTGCGCGAGGCGTTTCCGGGCCAGACGCAGGTCCAACTGCTGGAAGCGTTCACCTCGCGCGACCCGGATGGCGCCCTTGCGATCGCCGGTGGCGCCACCACGCCGATCCTCCGTGCGCAGGCGCTGGGACAGGACGAAGACGCCCGTAAGAAGGTGTTGGCTGACCCCGCGTCCGTACCCTCCGAGGTCGCGGCGGCTCTGGTGGGCTGGCGGCCGGGTGCGGCGGACGCCGCTGCGCTGGAGCGGTTCCTCACCTCGCCCGATCCAAAGGTGCGGGTCCGGGCCTGGGATGCGCGGTTCGCGAGCACCGCGGGCACGTGCGTAAAGCGCGACCCGGTCGCCGATGCAGAGCAGATGTACGCCGACTGCCCGAACTCCCGCACCGTCATCGTCGAAGGCTTGCGCAAACGGGATCCGCTCGCCGCCTCGAAGCTCCTCACCGCGACGCTATCCAACCCGGAGACCGTGGAGACCGGGGTCGCGGCGGTGCGCGCCGCCTCGGCGGCCGGGCTGTGGCCAGCGCTGGTGGTGTGCGTCGGCACGCAGACGGTGTCGCGAGATGTGCGGCTCGTCGCGCTCCAGTCGCTGATCACGAACAACCGGGCAGAGGCCGGACAGCTCGCCATTCGGCACGGCAACTTCCTCGGACTGCCAAAGGCGGTGATCCCGGTAGCGGGCGCTGGCGCTGCGCCTGCGGTGGTCGACCCCACGGACGGCGGAACAGCTGGAGGCCGGCCATGAACCCGTATTGGCTCGAAGGGCTCAAGCCCGAGACCGCCCCGCTGGCGGGAGACCACCGGGCCGATGTCGTCGTGATCGGGGCCGGGCTGTGCGGGGCCAGCGCCGCCCTCTCGCTCGCAGAGGCCGGGCTCGCTCCGGTCTGGCTGGAGCGGGGGTTTGTCAGCGTGGGCGCCTCGGGCCGAAACGCCGGCTTCGTCCTGCAGGGCACGGCGGAGCGCTACAGCCGCGCCATCGCGGTCATGGGCCACGACCGGGCGCGGCGGGTGCACGGATGGTCGCGTGAGAACCACGCGGCCATGGCGGAGGCGGTGACCCGCTTCGGCATCGACTGCGCCTACCAGAAGCGCGGATCGTTGCAGCTCGCCTGCTCCACTGAAGAGGAGGGTGAGCTGCTTGAGAGCGCGGCCCGGCTGGCTGAGGACGGCTTTCCAGCCACAGTCCTTGGTGGCGAAGATCTCCCCGCTTGCTACCGCGACGCCGGGTTTCGCCTTGGGGTTCATCTGCCCGACGATGGGGAGCTTCATCCAGCACAGTTCGTTCGCGGCCTGTCGCGGGCTGCGCGTTCGGCAGGCGCGACGTTGCACGAGGCTACCTCTGTCAGCCGCATCGACGCCCAAGGCGCCGGAGATGTCACTGTTCATACCAGCGGCCCGGCCGGCGCCGGCAGCGTCCGTGCCAGCCTGGTGGTCGTGTGCACGAACGCCTACGCCGGCGGCATCCTGCCGTTCTTCGCCGACAAGGTAGACCCGGTGCGTGGGCAGATGCTCGCGACCGCGCCTGCGCCTGCGCTGTTCGGATGTCCGGTCTACGCGGACCACGGCTACGACTACTGGCGTCAGGATGAGCACGGCCGGGTGGTGCTCGGCGGCTGGCGAAACCTGGACCCCTCGGCCGAGGTCGGCACCGACGAGGTCCTCCACGACGGGATCCAGTCCCGGATGGTCGAGTTTCTTCATCGCTTCGCGGCGTTGCGTGACGTTCCGGTCACCCACCGCTGGTCCGGCACGATGGGGTTCTCCCGAGACGGGCTCCCCATCTGCGGGCCCGTGCCGGGCGCGCCCGGCGTCGTCGCCGCGGTCGGGTTCACCGGTCACGGCTTTGGCTTCGCTTTCCTCGCGGGCAAGGCGATGGCCGAGCTGGTGACTGAGGGGCGGAGTGATTTCGCGGACGCGTTCCCGAGCCGAAGGTTCGGGATCTAGCCCGCGGGCCAGTCCAGGCCGTGCTCCGGCACAAACCCAAGGACCTCGCGGGCGCGCCGGCCATCCAACACCCCCGAGTAGTGGAAGCGGCGGCGGTTCATCCCATATCGGAACTCGGTCCCGCGCAGGCGGCTGCGCCAACGGTACAGCGGTGACATGAGCGAATTGGGGATGGCGACGCTCGCGCGGCCCCACTTCCGGATGGTCAGGGAGAGCGGCAGCGTATCGAAGCCCGGGATGTTGAACACGCCCTGCTCGGTCGCCCACACCGACGCGTGCAGCGCGCTGGTGACGTCGGAAAGCGAGAGCAGGTTGAGCATCGGGTCGTAGCCGAAGGGCCGGAAGCAGACCGGGCTGGCGAGGTAGTCGAACAGCTGCGAGCCGGAGCCCGGAGCGAGCACCTCTGCGGTTCGGAGCACCTGGATCTGCAGCGAGGACAGCCCCATCCGGACGCAGGCATGCAGGTCGGCCTCCACCCGGTCTCGGACGAACTGCGGGGCGCCGGCGTGCAGGTTGAGCGGGTGGTCTTCGGCGATGATCACCGGAAGATCGGCCTCGATCTGGTAGACCTCGGCGAAGCTGCGCAGCACGAATCGCCGAATGGTCGGGTGGCGTTCGCACAGGGTGAGCAGCGAGCGCGTGGCGTCCACGTTGAGGGCGTGGGCGCTGCGACTGTCGTGCGTGGCGTCGCCGGCGGTGGCCGCGTGGATCACCACCTCCACCCCGAGCTCACGCGCCGGCCCGAAGAGCAGGTCGTGGACGTGGCGCTCCTTGTTCAGTTCGACCGGCAGGAAGGTGAGCCGGCTCGACTGCGGCAACGCGATGCGCTCCGCGCGCGGGGCCACCGCGATGATGTGCCCGATGTTCGGGTCAGCGAGCAACGAGCGGGTGAGCCACTCGCCGACCGGCGCGTCCACACCGGTGACGAGCACGCCGCGGACCGGGGTCCGGCGCGGTGGGTGTACCGCTGCCTCGTTGTGGACGCGGGTCAAGCGAACACCCCCTTGCGTGTCCGCACGCCCTCGTCGAGCATGGCCTGCACGGTCTTCTTGACCAGCGCCGCCGCCTCTTTCACCACCGCGGGATCGTCGGCCTGAGACGGCGTCCACAGCTCGTTCACCGGGATGGGGGCTCCATACCGGATGTGGTACCTCACCGGCAGGGGCAGGGGGGTCAGGGTGATCGGGATGAACGGCATCCCCGCGATGGAGATCGGGATCTTCCCGATCTGCGGCATTTGCTCCTCGGCGCCCACGACAGCCACCGGGATGACCGGCGCCCCGTGGCGGATCGCCAACTCCACGTGCCCCACGCGCCAATCCTGAAGCCGGTAGCGCTGCTTGAACGGCTTGGCGATGCCCGGCACGCCCTCGGGGTGGATCAGGAGCAGCTCCCCGCGCTCGAGCAGCGTCCGGGCGTTCCCGCGGCTGCCTCCCACCATCCCGCCGCGCGCGAAAATAGTGCCGATGACTGGGATCATCGGCACGAAGTGGTCGGCCACCGGGCGCGGGACTCGGGGCGGGTTGGTGTTCCGCACCACGTCGGCCCAGATCATCGCAGAGTCGAACGGGATGGCGCCCGAGTGGTTCGCGGCGAGCACACCGGGCCCCGAGCTCGGGATGTGCTCATGGCCGGATGACTCGACCCGGAAGTACTTCTCGTACAGCGGGGAGGTGATCACCTCGCCGAACGCGACGTAGTCGGGGTGCAGGCCGAATGGGTCAAAACCGTGGCCGGCGTCGGCGAATTGCAGGTCCTTCAGACGCTCGCGCTCGGCCGTCGGAAGGAGGCTAGCGATGAGGCGAACGACGGTCGGGAGCATCGGGCGGGGCTATCCGGGAACGCTGGGGTTTACACCTATTCCCGCTCGAACCAGTTCAACGCCCCGTAGGATGCCAGCGTGGAGACGAACAGGTCGTCATCGCCGTCCTGGTCGGGGTCCGCCATGCGGATCGAGTAGCCGAAGCGGTCGTCTGGCGCGCCAGAGCGGAAGTTCGGGTTGCCCGCCGCCGGGGTGACCGCGCCGCGGGCCGCGAGGACGTCGTTGCGGACGAACCAGACCTCGGACGTGACGCTGTCTGCGCCGGACCCGGGAAAGCCGAGGACGAGGTCTACCGTGCCGTCGCCATCCACGTCCCCCGAGGTCCACGCGGGGGCGAGCTGGCCTCCGGCGATGGGCCCGTCTACCCTCGTCTCTGCGATGTCCGAGATCTTTCCTCCTTCAAAGCAGTGATCCCCGTCGATGAGGTAGGCCACGCCGGAGCCCTCCGCGCCGCCCGTTCCCCCAAGGACTCCGAGCGTGAGCTCGCGGTACCCGTCCCCGTCGTAGTCGACGCCACCGACGACGCGCACGCTGCCGTCGGTGCCATCGACGAGGGGGATCCCCGTCAGAGACGTGGTGTCGTCGGCCGACGCGGTACCTCCAGCGGCGATCAGCTCACCGGAGACAAGGGCGAGCTTCGCTGAGATTTCGAGCACCGTGACCCCGTAGGCCAGATCGTCGAGCCCGTCGCCGTCGAGGTCGCCTGGAAATCCGCCCCCGGCCGACCCGGTGCCGTCTGAGATCGTGAACGACGCTGCGCTCGACGGGATGGCGCCGCCCGCCGCGAGGGTGGCTGCGCTCCACACGGTGACGCCGGACGAGGCGCTCAGCGGGCCGCCGATGGTGGCGATCCCGCCGCTCCAGTCGCTGAGCATCCCGATGTTGCCGGCGGAGAGGGTCGCAGCGGCCGTGGCGGTGGCGACGGCGCCGACAAGCTGTGCGGCGTCGAAGACATACGCCTCGCCGTAGGCTGCGACCGCCAGTTGGCCGGTTGGCAGGGTGGTGAGCCCAAGGCCCAGAAGGGTGGTGCTTCCGGTGATCGTCGCGAGGGATCCGGAGGAGGGTGCGTTGCTCGACGCCGTCGCCATGACGTAGACCGCGCCCGCGACCGTCTCTCCGGTGCCGGGGGAGCCGATGGCGACGTCATCGAGGCCGTCGCCGTCGAGATCCGGGGTGAGCACGAAGTCGTACCCGAGGTAGAGGTCGAGGCTCGAATACTCGCCGTGCCAGCCGGCGCGAGAATCGCTGGTGCTGAGCTGGTCGACGCCGCCGTCGCAGTCGTCGTCAAAACCATTCCAGCGCTCGGCCGCAGCGGGGTTCATGGCGGGGTCGAGGTCGTTGCAGTCCGCGCCGCCGCCGTCGACGGAGTCCTCGCCGTCGAGGTCCTGATCGTAGTCGCTGTCGGAGTGGCAGTCGCTGTCGACGCCGTCGTACCAGGCGTCGGGTGCGCCGGGGTAGGCCGATGGGTCCGTGTCGTCGCAGTCGTCTTCCCGGTCGGTGCCGTCACCGTCGCAGTCCGACTGCGCGCCGGTGTCATCGCTCCCGCCTAGGCCGTCGCAGTCATTGTCCAGGTTGTCGTAGCAGATCTCGACGACGTCGGGGTTGACCTCGGGGTTGGAGTCGTTGCAGTCGTCCCCCCCAGCGGGCTCACCGTCGTGTCCGTCGCCATCCACGTCTGAGAGATCGGAGCCGTCGCAGTCCTGGTCTCTGCCGTCGTAGGGGACGTCGTCTGCGCCCGGGTTGCTGTACTCGTCGGCGTCATCGCAGTCGTCGCCCCCTTCTGCCTCGTCGAAGTAGCCGTCGCCGTCCGCGTCGGTGCTCGGGTCGTTGCTGGGGTTGCCCGTGTCGTCGGCGGGCGCGTCCTTGACGTGCTTGCCGCTACACGCTGCGAGGTGGATGAGCGCCGGGACGAGAACGAGGGCGCGGAGCGCGGGCAGAACGAGGGCGCGGAGCGCGGGCAGAACGAGGGCGCGGAGCGCGGGCAGAACGAGGGCGCGGAGCGCGGGGAGAACGAGGAGCGCGGGCAGGGTGATTGGCATTTGGGGGAGCTTACCTTGCCAGCCCCGCTTCGGGACCGGGGTGCTTCACGCAGAGGGCCGTTACGGCGCCGCCCCAAAATCCACCATCCACGCCCGCGCACTGTCTGGCTTGCCGACGAGGTACCGTCCGGTTGGGACGGCGTCTGCGTACACGTACGCCAGCGGGACGTCCTGCACGATGTGATGCGTCGGCGGGACCACCACGGCTGGGAGCGGGGTGACCGTGCCATCTTTCCCGATGTCGACGCCCTCGAACGACCACGGCCCCATGCGGGTCGGCGGGTTATCTCGCGCGAAAGAGAGGCTTCCCGTGGAGCTGCCGAGGCGGATCAGCCGGTCGTCGGCCTCGGAGCCTTGGAGCAGCAGGAACTGACCGGGGAGCACGCGCGGAACGTGGTCGGGGATCTCGAGCGGGTACCTCACCGACGTTTTGGAGGGCAGCACCGGGGAGGTCTCCAGCTGGACCGGCGGGGGCAGGCGCGTCACTGTCTCGCCAAGGATGTACACGCCGGGCTCGTTCCCGGCTGGCCACGCCGACAGGGCGACGGTGTCGCCCCCTCGTGCGGTGACGGTCTCGGCGCGCCACGCGACCGCCCCGCCCGGGGCCCAGGAGACGGTGTACGTCTGTGCGCTGCAGACCTTGGCGCTGAACGCGCCGCTCGAATCCGGCAGTAGGTGCAGCGGAGGGCAGCGCTCACTCGGCGACCCTGGGATGACCAGAACCTCCGCAAGGCCGACGAGGCGGAGCTCGTCTCGCGCTGTCCCGGTGAGGGTAGACTCGGGGTGGCAGGCGAGGAGCCCAAGCAGGGCCACGACCCGCGTCACCACCCGCGTCACGACCCGATCCCAGCTCGGGCGAGGTCGGCCCGTAGCAGGTCGATGCGGGCCGCGATCCAGCTCGCGGGGTCATCCCGCCAAAGCTCGGACGGTTGGTCGGGCAGGGTGGCGCCGCGCGCGCTCACCACCAACGCCGGGGCCGCCGCTCCCGAAGCGCCGATGAACGCCGCTCTGGCAGTCTCGGCGGAGCCACCCTGCGCGCCGTAGCCGGGCAGCAGGAAGGGGCAGAGGGGCAGGCGCGCGCGCAGCCGGACTACGGCGTCGGCGTGCGTCGCTCCCACCACTGCGCCTGCGATGTTGGACCTGTCGCGAAGCCAGGCGCACAGCGGCTCCTCGGCAGGGTCCTGAAAGGTGGCGGAGCCGGCGTTGGATGTGCGGAGCAAGACGTAGATCGCGCGGTCGTGCTCGCGCGCAGCCGTGACGAACGGCCCCAGGGTGTCCAGGCCGAGGAACGGCGAGACGGTGAGGATGTCCGCCGGGAACGGCGCGTTGGGGCCCAGAGTCGCCCCGGCGTAGGCTGCGGCTGTCGTTCCGATGTCGCCGCGCTTGGCGTCTGCGACGACGATTAGACCGGCGTCGCGGGACTCTTCGCACAGCGTGGCCAGCACCCGCATGCCCTGCCAGCCGAGCGCCTCGTAGAAGGCGAACTGTGGCTTGACCGCGGGGACCCGGCCGGCGGACGCCGCGATGACCGCGCGGCCGAAGCGCAGCACCGCGCCCGCGTCCGTACCCACGACGCCCGGGTGCGGGTCGATGCCCACGCACAACGGGGTGCCCGCAGCAGCTACAGACCGGGCCAGACGCTGAAAGGACATCGGCCGGTCTAACCCAGCCCGTGACGATCTTCAGCGTGTATTTCGCCACGCGACGTTATGAAATGCAGCGTGAGCATTGTTGCGCCGGATGGCTGGGGTCAGAAAGTGATGCCTGACGAGAACCGGAAGGTGCAGCCCGACTGCTTGATCGCGCCAAGATCGCCAAGCGTCACCGGCGCGATCGCGCTGTAGCCGGCCTCGACGCTGGGCAGGATGTGCATCGTATCGTTCAGTCGGATTGGCGTGGAGAAACCGGCGGCGAAGTAGCCGCCGCCCGTGAAGCCAGCCCGCGAGAGTTGGGTCGGGTTCTCGGTGTCCTCGGTGTCCTCGTCCAGCCTGGCGATGCTGAGCGCGCCGATTGCGGCGACCTTGGCGTACGGGCGGAACGCGCTCCAGATCGGGAGCTCGGCCCGGAGCCCGAAGTCGAGCCGCTCGGTCATCATCTGCGTCGACGCGTAGAGGCTGGGGTAACAATCGTAGCAATCGTCGTAGTACTCTTCGTCCTGGTACTCTTCGTCCTCGTAGTACGCGGCGGAGTCTGCGCTCTCCACGTCGAACGACCGGGTGCCGCCGTTCAGGCTGTGGGTGAGGCCGAGGTCGAGCGCGAGCGCGCGGGTGAGCTGCAGCCGGCCGGTGAGGCCGAAGGTGCCGCGAACGCCGCCGGGGTCGAAGCTCGATGTGCCGGTGCCCTGAGCGCCGACCGCGACCTCGAGGCCGAATCGAGGGTGGCTGCGGGGCGGGGCCTCCGCGGCGGCCTCTGGTGCGGCGGCCTCTGGTGCGGCGGCCTCTGGTGCGGCGACCGGCGGCGCTGCGGGCAGCGTTGGCACCGGGATGGCCAGCGCTGCGTCGGCGGGCGAAGCGGCGGTCGGGGCGGCCGTCGCCGGCGCGGGTTCAGCGTCACCGGCGAGGGCGAACGTCGAGAAGGACGTAGTGAGCAGCAGGGCGAGCGTGATCATTGGGACACCTCCTGGCGGGGAAGCTCCCGCTCTCCGTACAGACCGATTGTTGCGAAATTGGAAGCCGTGACGAACGTGCCGGACGCGACATCGTAGAAGCTGAGCAGGCCAAGCGCGGAGGAGTGGCTGACCACGAACGGGCCGTCGGGGATGGCGGTGATGCCGACCGGCGGAGCCGGCAGGTCGAGCGTGGTCGAGGAGCCGGTCGCCAGATCGACCTGCTGGAGCTGATCCACGCCGTCGAGGAGGACGAATGCGGTGTTGACGCCACCCTCGGAGACCAGCTGCACGCCTACCGGCGCCGACTCGAGCGCCAGAGCTGCCGGGGTGTGGCCGGTGGCGAGGTCGAAGACGTTCAGGCCGTAGTAGCTGTCATAGAAGCCGCTGACGCCCGACCCGCCGCTGCTCTCCGGCCGGGTGGTGGCGATGGCCACCGCGCCGTCCTCGGTGACGAACATCTCGTCGACGGGGTTCTCGGCCCTGTACTCGTCGAGCCGGCCCGACGCGATGTCGAAGCTGTAGACGTCGTGGTAGGAGCTCCCGGGGTTGAAGAGGAGGTTTGCCGTGCCCGCCGCTACGATCGCCGACGCAGGCTCGTTCAGCTCCCACGCGCTGGTCTCGAAGTACGCGTGCTCCAGCACGTCCACCGTCGCGCTGTTCCCGTAGACGATGATCGTCCGGTCGTTCGCCGCGTCGACGTGCAGGTCGCTCGGGACCGCGTCCAGCTCGACGATGTCGATGCTCTCGGCCACGAGGTCGAGCACATAGAGGTTCGGGCTGTTGGCGATCGTGACCAGCGCGTAGGTGCCGTCGGGGGTGAGCTCGACGTCGGTGGGCTCGACCACGTCGCTGGCCGACAGCGTCAACGGGTAGGTCACGCTGACGGCCCAACTGGCAAGGTCAACCACCGCGACCTGCGAGCGGGAGAGCACGACCGCCTTCTGGCCGTCCCCGGTGAACAGTACGTTCTCCGGAGCAAATCCAACAGCCACGCGGTGGACCTCCGAGGTGGAGAGGTCCATGAAGGCCGCCTCGGTCAGGTTCAATACGCCGGTGACGTCGATCTCGGCCCCATCCGCGAAGTTCAGGTATGCGACGGCGAGCGAAGCGTCGGCGTTGAACGCCATGGCGTTGAACTGGTACGGCACTTCGGTGGTGGTTCCGACGACCGCGCCGTCCTTCACCAGGCTCAGCTCGTGACCATAGGTCAGGTCGTCCTCGTCGCAGTCGCTGAGGAACTTCAGGTTGGGCTTGGTGCTCTCGCACACCGGCCAACTGGCGTTGACCAGCACGGCGTCGCCGCCGGGCACCAGCGTGAGGGTGTCGGGCTGGGCGCCGCCAAGGTCCACTTCGGCGTAGCTCCCGTCGGTCGTGACGCGAATGAGCTTTCCGGCAGAGGGCAAGCGCGCGTAGACGCCGTCCTTCGCCGCGAGCACCGCGGGATCCCAGGAAGCGTCGCCATAGACCGTGCCATGATCGGGGGTGCAGGCGGCGAACCCGGTGGTCGCGAGTCCGATGGCCGCGAACGCGGTGGCGGCGCGTGCCGTGCCAGCGATCGGCGCGAGCGTGAGTCTGAAAGTAAGTTTTTTCATTGGTTATTCCTCGTGGTCAATCTGGCTGTTGAGCTCGAAGCCGGTGATGGTGTCCAGCGACCCCTGATCGGCGGTGTAGAAGCTGATGCGGCCCAGGTCGTTCTCCTGGCTGGCGAACGCGATGTCGGTCTCGGGCAGGGTGCCGACGAACACCGGGGGGCTCTTGAGCGCGATCTCCTCCGGGAGCATCGTCTCGAAGTCGAGCACCTCGAGGAAGTTGAACCCTTCCAGCAGGTAGAACCCGTACTTCCCGTCGGTGGTGACGGAATATCCGGACGGCTCGTTCGGCAGGAGGATGGGGTTCTGCCGGAAGTCGTCGAGGTCGACCAGAGTCAGCGCCCACTCGCCGTAGAACTGTGAGGTGGTGTCGGCGTCGGAGGCATCGTCCTCGGTGTGGAAGACCAGCAGGGATCCGCCGGTGGGAGACGCGGCCATCGAGGAGACCGGCTTCACGAGGGAATGGTCGGTGATGACGTCGGTCGTTGTATTCCAGGTAGCGAACTGGGAGACGCGCGAGGCGTTGGTGTACAGCACGGCCTGCCCGCCGTCGCCGGCGAAGAGCACCGATCCGTACGCGGTGTCTTCCGGCGTGCTCACGATCCGAGGGTCCGCCAGCGGGTCCACCGCGTCGAAGATCCACAGCTCGTGCGCGTCGCGGGCCATCACTGCGACTTCGGTGCCATCGGGCGAGAGGTCGAGATCGGTGGGGTTGTCGCCGACCTCGAGCAGGTCGGAGGTCAGGGCATGCAGGTCAACGAGCACGATCTCGTTGGTGCCGTACTGGCGAACGAACGCCCAGTTGGAGTCCGGGGAGAGCTCGACCTCCTCGGCGGCCGGCGCGTTGACCACATCGTCGGCGATGGGCACGAGCTGGGGGGAGAGCGTCGCGGCGGCGAGATCGATCACCGCGAGCGAGGCGTCGGAGACCACGACGGCCAGAGTGCCGTCCGCGCTCCACCGGATGCCGCGGGGGTTGAAGCCAACGACCATCGGAGTGTGAACCTTGGTGTCGAGGTTCACGAAGCTAACCTCGTTAAACGTCTGGATTCCGCCCGACGACGCGGAGCTCTCAGCGTCGGGGTTGTACCAGGCGGCAGCCCACTTGCCGTCGGTCGAGAGCGACATCGCGTTGAAGTTGTCCCGGATCTCGACCGTGTCGACAGTAAATAATTCGGCGTCGATGATGCTGATGTCGTCGCTGCCTTCGTTCAGGGTGACGGCGCGCATGTAGTCGGCGGTGGTCTGCACTTGCGTCGGCATGGCGCCTACGTCGCGGGTGTCGACGAGCAGCTCGGGAACCTGGATGCGCGTCACCGTGTCGCGGTCCGGGTTGGCCACGAACACGTAGGAGTCGGTTCCAGCGGGCGGGAGCTTGAAGTAGGGGTCTTCGGTCTCGGAGCCCCCGCTGTCGGCGTCGGCGTCGTTGTCGTTGTCGGCGTCGCCGTCGGCCTCGGACCCGCCGTAGCCGGTGTCACTGGAGGACTTCGAGGAGAGCTCGTTGTCCTCGCTGCACGCGGGCAAGGCGGCGAGCAAGGCGAGGGCGATGCTGAGCGGGCGATGGATGAGAGATGAGGCGGTCATGCAGGCTCCTATGTTGCGCCAGCATCTTACGCACGTTTCGTGCCAGTGGCGACTCGGCGCGGCAAATGGCGGAGGAATGCGGCTTGCCGGGCCAGGGCGAGGTCACGCGGTGGCCCCTATTGGGCGGGCCACGACTCGTGTGTCACGCCGACGTGCGTCTTCGCGGATCAGGGCTACTCCTCGTGGTCGATCTGGCTGTTGAGCTCGAAGCCGGTGATGGTGTCGAGCGTGCCCTGATCGGCGGTGTAGAAGCTGATGCGGCCGAGGTCGTTCTCCTGGCTGGCGAACG
>SHYV01000015.1 GCA_009692605.1 Myxococcales bacterium | reverse complement strand
GAGTCGACGCGAAGGACGAGATCTGGCTGACGGGGCGTACTTCCAGCTCGGGCGATCCCCGGGTCTCCCCGACGACGACATCGCAGCGTGGTGGGGGCTCGTGACGCTGGTGGATGCGTCTGGCGACCGCCCGAAAGATCACAGGCACTTACGAGGCGAGTTCCGTCATCAAGTTGACCCACCCACCGCATAGAACCAGAAAGGCCCTTCCAAAGCACGCTTTGGAAGGGCCCGACGATGTGGTTGGGGAAGAAGGATTCGAACCTTCGAATGCTGGAATCAGAACCCAGTGCCTTACCAGACTTGGCGATTCCCCAACGGGTACGCTGAACGGCCGCATTCTACCGCGACGCGGGCGGATGCGCAAGCACCTCGGCGCGTGGTAGCCTGCGACCCACGCCGCCCTCGCCACCGATCCGGACGCCCAGCTTGATGGCCACCCGACTGCGCGAAGTTCTCCGCCGACGACGCCAACGCCTCCCGTTCAGGGAGCCTTGCACGCCCCAGCGTCACACCCCCGATCTCCCTTGCAGTCCGTGTCTTTCGAGCATCCGCTCTCCGCTGCCGACGCCGCCACACACAGGTAGGCGGCTCCTCCGATGTTCGCAATCACCGCCGGCTTGTACAGGACGATGGTGCCGCCGAGGTCGCCCGCCTGGTTCTGCAATTGCACCTTCCAGTCGTTTGGCAGAACGTACGGGGGGCGGGCGGCGACCTCGCCCTTCAGCTCACACGCCGTCATGGCGGTCTCATCGGTGGTGAGGCTGACGACGGCCACGAGGGCCGTCAACTTCGCCGCGAACGCGCCCGGCGCGAACCCCAACCCAAAAATCAGCAAAATCCCACACGGAGTGAGGATCTCATGGCAATCACTTCTGGATGCTGGCACAGCTTAGCTGCGGCACGCGCCCCGGGAAATCGCCCGCTCCTCGGACTGTCCGTCGAGCAGACCCTCCAGCGCCGATGATCCCGAGGTCGCCAGCGGAGAGGCGATGCTCAACCCCCCCGGAACCTGCCCCACTCGATCCCCAGCTTACGCATCCGTGATCGTAGCGTGTGCGGGTTGACTCCCAGCGCAGCCGCTGCGCCGAATGGCCCCTCGATGCGCCCCCGGGTCCGCTGGAGCACCGCCTCGATCGCGTTGTCCGGGTCAGGCCCCCGAGCCCCCCGAGACGCCCCGCCGAGCGACGGCAAGACCCCCAACGCGGGCACGATCTGCAGGGTGTGCCCATTACCCAGGATCGCGGCGCGCTCGATGACCGCCGCCAACTCCCGGACGTTGCCCGGCCAGTCGTACGACTGCAGCGGTGCAATGTCCTCGCGCCCCAGCTCCAGCGGTCGGCCGAACAGCCGCATCCCGGCACGCTCGGCGAAGTGTCGAGCGAGCGACGGGATGTCGTCTCGCCGGTCGCGCAGGCTCGGAAGCAGGATCGGGAATACGCTGACGCGGTACCAGAGATCCTGCCGGAAGCTGCCATCGCGCACCATGGTCGCCATGTCGCGGTGTGTGGCCGCGATGATCCGCACGTCGGCAGTGTGCGTGGTCTGGCCCCCGACGCGCTCAAATGAGCCGTCCTGCAACACCCGCAGCAGGCGCACCTGTGCGGCGGCGGGGAGCTCCGCGACCTCGTCCAGAAACAGAGTTCCGCCGTCGGCCCGCTCGAACCATCCTTTTCGCTGCGCGATGGCACCCGTGAAGCTGCCCCGCTCGTGCCCGAACAGCTCCGAGTCCACGAGCTCGGTCGGGATCGCCCCGCAGTTGACCCGCAGAAATGGGCCGCCGTGGCGTCTGGAGTGGGCGTGAATGGTGCGGGCGACGACCTCCTTGCCTGCCCCGGTCTCGCCGAGGATCAGCACGGGTGCGTCAGTGGGCGCGACCTGGTGGACCCGAGCCATCACCTCGCGCAGCCCCCTCTCGGCCCCGACGATCGCGTCGCTGACATCCTGTCGGGCCAATCGGGAGAGCAGCGCGGTGCGGTCCTGCTCAGCGGCCTCTCGCAGGCGGGCGAGCTCATGCAGGCGCAGGTCGTTGGCCAGCGCGACCGCGAAGGGCTCCAGCATCGCGCTCAGCAGCCCCGCAGCGTTTGGGTCGGCAATTCCGACGACCAGCACCCCTGCCAGTACCAGCCGCGCCGCCGGGGCGTGCGCCCCCGAGAGCGTCGGCGCCTGAGCCACCCACAGTGGGCCGGCGACGATGGGGCCGACGCAGCCCTCCGGCGCGCAGATCCGGGAGATCGCCGTGGCTTCCCGGCTGTGCCATCCGTCGGCGACGCCACGTGCAGCCCATTCGATGAGCGCGTCGCGCCGCGGCGTCGGCAGCGGCGTGCGAACATCCATGTGGCTGTGCTGGCGGACGTCGCCGACGTGCGCGACCGTCTCCAGCCGAGCCCGCTCCGCGTCGCAGCGACGCACCAAAATCCAGTCCACAGCAAGCTCCGCGCGGATCAGCGCCGTCAGCGCGCGAACGGAGTCCTCGATGGACTCGTGCCGGGCGACCTCACGCCAGAGCCCGCACCCGCCTTTCACGTCACTCTGCCGTATCCGTCAGGATTTTGGGCCGCCCACTTCCAGGCTGACGCGACCATCTCGTCGACGCCGAGCCGGGCCTCAAATCCGAGCGCACGCTGGATGCGGTGCGGGGCTGCCAAAGCGCAGACCACGTCGCCGGGACGCCTCGGCGCTTCGAGGTGGGGGACAGGCTGGCCGGTGACCCGCTGGCAGGCGGCGACCACCTCGCGTACGCTGTGGGGGCGGCCGGTGCCGACGTTGAAGATCTGGTGGCCGGGCCTGTCCAGCGCGTCCAACGCCGCGAGGTGAGCGCGGGACAGGTCGCAGACGTGGATGTAGTCCCGAAGCCCGGTGCCGTCCGGTGTGGGGAAGTCGGTGCCGAGGATCGAGAGCCGGGCGCTCGCGGTCCCGGGGTTCATCAGCGCGTGCAGCGCGCGGGGGAGCAAGTTCGCCGCCCCTGCCGGAGGCTGCCCGATCTGCCCCGAAGGGTGAGCGCCCACCGGGTTGAAGTAACGGAGCGAGACCGCGGACCAGTGGCGGCGCTGCACCATCCAATCGAGCACCTGCTCGCCCTGCGCCTTCGACAGGCCGTACGGGCTCTCCGGGCGGAGCGGTGCGTCCTCGTCGATGGCCTCCAGCGGGTTCGGCTGGGTGCCGTAGACCGCCGCGCTCGAGGAATACACCATGCGGCACACCCCCGCCGACACCATCGATGCGACGAGAGAGGCCATCCCGCCGAGGTTGTTGCGGAAGTAGCGCTCCGGCTGCTCCATCGACTCCCCGACCATCTTGTAGGCGGCGAGGTGGATGACAGCGTCGACGCCGTCGAGCGCCCGGGCCATGAGCGCGGGGTCTGCGACGTCGCCCCGGTGCACGTCGCACCTGCGATTGGCCAAACGCTGGGCACGAACGAGCGCTTCGGGATGACCGGTGCTGAAGTCGTCGACGACGACAACATCGTAGCCTGCCCCGAGCAGGTCGATGACCAGATGGGCGCCGATGTACCCGGCTCCGCCGGTGACCAGTAGCCGTCTGCTCATCCCGCGGAACCCCGAGCGCAAGGGCCCCCCTGGTTGGGGTCGGGGGCGGCTGCGGGCGGGACGATCTCGGGCATACGGGCTGATATCAACAATCCCCTCCCCGCTACCGGTAGAACGCGTTCATCTCGCCGACACCTTTCGCGAAGCCCTCCGCGTCGTCCACGGTCCACTTCGGGTTCAGCTCCCGGTCGGTGATGTGCACGAAGCCGCCGATCGACGAGACGATCTCGGAACGGGTGACGATGCCGTAGCCGACGTAGCCGGCGACGACCCGGGCGATCCGCGGGGTGGTATCAAAGATACCGATCCCCGTGGTGTAGTCCAGAAGCGGGTTTTCGCAGCCGAGCGCGTCGCGCAGGAGCGTCGCCGCGATGTCCACATGCTGGGTCACGTGGGCCCACTCCGCCGCAGCTTGGCCCGGCCAGTGCACGACGAGCGGCACATTCGTCTGCAGCGCCCCAAAGTCGAGCCCGTGACCCCAGTCGTTCACGCGGCGCTCGTTGAAGGACTCGCCGTGGTCGCCGGTCAGGACCACGATGGTGTCCTCCAGCAGGTGCTGGGCCTCGAGATCGGCGAGGACCCGGGCGACTTGCGTATCCACGAAGCCGGCGGAATTCAGGTACTGGTTGTAGTAAGGGGTCGGGTCCGTGTCGGCGTCGAATGCGGTGATCTCGGCCGGTGCGCTGGGGGTGTAGCGCGCGTTGTAGTCGGCGGGAAAGGCGTACCGGTGATGGGTGGAGTCAAGGAACAGGAGGGCGAGCGCCGGGGCGGCGCCCGCGCTCCAGAAGCGCGCCAGTTGGCCAACGCTCGCGATGTCCGTGTCCGTGGTGCGCCCCTCGTTCTCCCTCAATACGAGGCGCGAAGCGGGCACCTTGCTGAAAAAGTAGCGGTCAAATCGCAGCCGTTGGAGCGTGTCGCGCGAGGAGAACGCCCCAAAACGGTAGCCGAGGGCCTGTGTGGCCTGCACCAGCGCAGGTCCACCCGCTCCGTCGGCGTTGGCGATGCTGTGCCAGTAGGTCGCGGGGATGCCGTAGAGCAGTCCGCCGAGCCCGGGCTGGGTCGAGTTCCCGCTGCTGAAATGTTGAGTGAAGTTCAGGTTGTGTTGGGCGAACGCAGTCGTGGCCGGCATCACCGGATCGCGCAGGGCGTCGGCCCGCAAGCTCTCGATCACCACCAGCAGGATGTTCGGGCGTGTGTTCCCGTTCGGAAGCGCGGCGCCGGTGCAGCGCAGCGGCTCACGGGGGTACCGGAGCCGCCCGGCAGGCGCAAGTTCGCCGTCTTCGAGGTGCGCCGCTACGTCGAGGTGCGCCGCCACGCGGGGGGGAAAGCTGTAGCCGCGCGCCCGTAGCCAGCTGTTCGCCGTGAGGCCGCGGAAGCCAGGCAGCAGCTCACCCTCCTGCATCACCCCCCGCTCACCGGTCGCCGATGCCCAGACGTGGAGGGCGTGGGTCGCTAAGATGGTGCCCAGCAGCGCCACAGCGAGGGTCGCACCGGCGCGCGGCCAGCGCGACCGCCCCGCCAGCCGGGCCGCCGCCCCGAAGATCACCCGCTGGCCTACGAGCATCACGCCGAAGCAGCTGACGATGACCGCGACGCTGCGCGGGGACAGGTCGAAGAAGCCAGCCCCCCCCCCGCCGCCCAGCATGAGCAGGAAGAACGGGTCGATGTGGAAGTGGTAGATCCTGAACACCACGGTGTCGGTGACCAGAAGCGTGAACAACGCCGCCGGGATCAACACCGCCGCGGCTGCGGACCGCGGCCATACGAGCATCAGCGGCAGGCAACCTAACCAGAGCGCGGTGCCGACGGTGGTCCAGTGCGCGAGCGCCGAGAGCGGGAGGAACACCCACTCGAGGGGACCAACCGGTGACACCGCGCCCCAGAATCGGACAGAAATTATCGCCGCGAGGAGCACTTCAAGCAACAGCACCCACAGCGAAAGTCGCAGGGTCGAGCGGAAGGACGAGGCGGTCAGCGACACCCGGCCAGTCTACGCCGGGGCGACCTCCCCGGCCTGCCCGTGGGGTAGAGGGGCAGTGCGTGGAAATGGACTCTGGCACTAGCACGGACCGCCATCCCATCGAGGGGGGCGTCGGTGTGGGCGACGTGCCGCGGGCGTCGCGATGACCTTTGTCCAGCCGGAGTTCGTGCTTTTCCTGACAGTCACCCTACTGATCTATTGGACCCTCGGCTCGGTCCGCCGCCAGAACGTCTTCCTACTGGCGGCGAGCGCGGTGTTCTACGGGTGGGTGCATCCATGGATGCTGGTGCTGCTCTACGCCTCAGCGCTGACCGATTGGGCGGCGGGCCTCGTGATGGCTCAGCGCCCCGAGCATCGCCGGTTGGTGCTCACAGCGGCGATCGGCCTCAACCTGTTTTTCCTGTTCGTTTTCAAATACTACGACTTCTTCGTGAGCAACGTCCTATCCACGCTTCAGGTGTTCGGGATGGACGTGCCGCTGACGACGCTCAACCTCGTCCTGCCGGTGGGCATCTCGTTCTACACCTTCCAGTCCATGTCCTACAGCATCAGCGTCTACCGCGGCCAACTTCAGCCCCGACGCAACCTCGTAGACTACATGGCCTACGTCAGCTTCTTTCCGCAGCTCGTCGCTGGTCCGATTGAGCGAGCCGGCAACCTCTTAGGCCAGATCGAGCGGCCACGGCAGCTGGACGCCGCCAAGGCGCAGGGAGCCGTCACGCTGGCGCTGTGGGGCGCGTTCAAAAAGCTCTGCATCGCAGACTCCATCGCCCCCTACGTCGACAAGGTGTTCGCCTCCGCCGACCCTCCGCTGCTGCTGTCCCTCGCCGGAGCCTTCGCCTTCTCGGTGCAGATCCTCGCGGACTTCTCGGGGTACACGGACATGGCCCGTGGGACGGCACGCCTGTTCGGCATCGACCTGATGGTGAATTTCCGACACCCCTACCTGGCGACCAGCCCCTCCGATTTCTGGCAGCGTTGGCACATTTCGCTGTCCTCCTGGATTCGGGACTACCTCTACATCCCGCTCGGGGGCGGACGGGGCGGGTTTTTCCGCTCCGCCATGGCCGCGTCCGCCTCCCTCCTCCTCTCCGGCCTGTGGCACGGGGCGGCCTGGCACTACGTCCTGTGGGGGGCGTGGCACGCAGTGCTGTTGATCGCCTACCGAGTGATCGGGCCCTACGTACCCGCCACCCTCCGGCACCTGCCCGGGGCCCGGTTCGCAGCGATGGGCCTCATGTTCGGGTTCACCTGCGTGGGATGGCTGATCTTCCGGCAGGCAGATGTCAGCGCGCTGGCGCGGCTGGTCACCCACCCCACCCTCGGCGCCCCCGCGTCGCGGCTCCTCGCCGGCGTGGTGGCGGGGGTCGCGCTGGTGATGGCGTCGCCGATGGTGCTCGCGATGGCCGTGGAACGTTGGTTGGTCCCGCGCTTCGGTGGGGCGCCGTGGGCCCATACCACCACGTGGGCTGTCCTGGTCATCTCCCTGTTCATCCTCGCCGCGGATGGCTCCCGTGCGTTCATCTACTTCCGCTTCTAAGCTTGGCGCGGTGCTCCCCGCGGCTGCGCTGCCCCTGCTCCTGTTGGGGCTGGCGGCACAAGGACTGTGGTCTGTCGAGCACGAATATCAGGTCCCCTGGGACACCTCCTTCGCGCCGGACTGCCCGGGGTCCCGGGTGGTGGTGCTCGGCAACTCGCGGGCTGGCAGCGACGTTGACGTGAACGCGCTCGCGGCGGCGCTCCACCTTCCAGCTGGCCAGGTGGCATCGATCACCGTGCCCGGCACATCGCTCCCCACCTGGTACGCGCTGGCCGAGCACGTCGTCTTCGACCGCGGCTGTGCTCCCGACGTGCTGGTCGTCTACGGGGCGCTTCTGAACTTCGTCACCGTGGTGCCAGCGAGGTTCGAGAGGGAGAACCTGCTCGCGGGCCTCCGCGGCGGCGCTGAGCGCCGGCCGGAAGACGCCTCGGGGTTCGCTCCGGTCTGGACCGACCTGCGACAGCGCGCAGCGCAGGTGCGCGACCGCGCGCTCCGGGGCCTCACCGCCACGCTCGCAGGGGTGATCAGCGGCGGGGCCGGCCGCGCGACGCTGGACGCTGCGTTCGACGCGGGGCTCGCAAAGGCCAGCACCGCCCCCCGCATGCCAAGGCCAACCGAGGCGCTGAGCTCCGAGGGCATGGTGCTCGCCACCACCGCGGACGAGACTCTCGTCGACGAGATCGTGACGCTCGCGGCTGCTCACGGCGCGCGGGTGGTGTTCGTCCGCGGCCCCTCCATGAGCACCGGGAGCGGACCCGGCCCAAGCGAAGGCCTCTTCCTCGAGCCCGTCATGGCGGCGACCGGGGAGCGCCTCCGGAGACTGGGCGGGCTGTACATCGAATCCTTCAGCCCCGGGCTTCCTGCCGAGTCGTACACCGACCGGATCCACCTGAACGCCGTGGCGGCCGCCGCGTACACCGCGGAGCTGGGCCGCCGGATCGAGGAGAGCCGGGTCCTCCCGGCGGCCTCCCTGCGCTGAAGCGTTAATGCACACGCCTGACGGTTGGTGACCATGCCTCTCTCAGCCCGACGGCCAAGCCTCCACGGATCGCTCACCACACTTATGGTCGCGGGCGCGCTGTCCGGATGCGGTCTCCCCCCCGATCTCATCGTGAATGACAGCGACTTGGTCGACCTATGGAGCGACGACAGCCCCGGGCCGCCTGCCCCCCATCCCTGCGCCGGCGAGACCTGGGGCGGCGTCGATTCCGATCTGGTAATTACGGCGATTCATGTCGCGGAGACCGCGGTCGAGGGGGGGGATGGGAGCCTGAATCAGCCGTTTACTTCGCTGGACGACGCCATCGCCGCCAGCCGCCTCGACGAGGGGGTCAAGGTGGTCATCCTGTGGCCGGGGAGCTACGAGGCCTCGCTCGACCTCGGCGCAGATCTGGGTGACGACACGCTGCAGATCCACGGGTGTAGCGCCGACGAGGTGACCATCGAGGCGCCTGACTCCGACTCGCCGGTGATCAAGGTCTCGGCAGTGCAGGGCTTCGCTTTGAGCGGCGTGACCCTCTCGGGCGGCAAGCGCGGGCTGTGGGTGTGGCAGGGCGCCGCTGTCGCGGTCTCGGACCTCCACGCCGTGGACAACAACCTGCTTGGCATCGTGATCGACGGGGTGAGCACCGTCGCTACGCTCATCGACATCCGGGTCACCGACCCGAACGATGTCGCCGGCTTGGGTGGGTACGGATTAATCGTTCAGGGTTCGACGGTCGACGTGAAAAACCTGACCGTCATCGGCGCGACCGGGAACGGCGTGGTGGTCGATGGCGGTATGGCGAACGCCGTATTTTCGACGGTCTCGGTCACCGGGACAGCTGCGAGATCCGACGGCCAGCAGGGTCGGGGAATGACGGTTCAGGAGCAAGCGAGCGCATGGATCACCGACGGCACCTTCGCCGACAACCACGACGCAGGCGTCTTCGGCCTCGGCGCGACGGCGCTCGACCTGAAGAACGTATCGGTCAGCGGCACGGCGGCGTCCACCCTCCCTACCAGCGGGGACACGACCGGTGACGGCATCGTGATCACTGACAACCCCGAACTTGAGCCTTACGATCAGGTGTATTTCACATCGTCCCTCGAAGATGTGACGGTGGAGGGTTCGAGCCGAGCGGGTGTGCTCCTCTCCGGAAACGGGCTTGGGGTCGTGCTCACCGGGACCCTCTCCATCATTCCGTCCGCGGTGGATCCGGGTGCGGGCAAGCCGCTGATGCAGGCAGACGCCGTGGTCACCGGTGGGGAGATCCACCGGCTCGAAGCCGGCTTACTCTTCGATGCGAGCCCCACCCCCATCGACGACTTCGCGCCCTGACGCCGGTTGTGCTGCTCGGCACAGATCAGCGTCCGACCACGACAAACAGGGTCCACGCGACGGCGAGGACAGCGAATCCGCCGTGCAGGGCGCCGTCGAGCAGCGCGTCACGGTGTAGAGTCAGGCCCCGACCCGCGTATCGTCGTTCAGCCGCCCAGCGTGCCGGACCAGGCGCAAGAACGCCTCCTGAACCAGCTCCTCCGCCACCGCGGGGGACGCACCCATCCCGAGAAGCCAGCCGTTGAGGCGCGGGGCAAAAACGATGAACACCATGTCGAAGGCGCGAGGGTCCAGCCGGCGAAGGGCGTCGAGCGAGACCGCGGCTTCCGCTTCGTGGAGCGCAGGCCTCCCGCGCGGTACGCCGGGGCCACCGGCTTCGCGACCGATCTGATGGTGGTGTGCACTCAGGTGCCCAACCATCCGGAGTGGCTGGAGAGCACCCCGCTGGGCATGATCGTGCTGCGCGGCCTCGGCGAGGCCCTGTCGCCGATGGTGTTCGCCGGTGGCTTCCTGCTCGCGCAGGGGCTGCTGGTCGCGCTCGGGCTGAAGCGGCTCGCGGGCTGATCAGCCCCCGTGCACGATCACGACAGGCGCTGCCAGAGGCCGCTCAAAGGCGACCCCCCACTCGGCGGCGTGGAATCCGACCCGCGGCACCTGTGGCACCTCGGGCAGTTCAACGTCCTGACAGCCATCCGCCACGACGAACCAGACCCGCAGGAACGAGTCCGGCTCGGGGTCGATCCGCACCGGGGTGAGGTTGTCGTACTGCGGGTAGACGGTCATCATCGCGCGGCCGCCCGGACCGGGCGTCGCATCCGGGAAGATGCCGTCCCACGCAGTGGTGAAATCTGCGATCTCGTTGGACAAGAACCCGAGATCGTCCATCGCGGACTCGATGGACAGCTGCGCCAGTGAACCCTGCACACACCACCCGCTGTCGTGCTGGAAGCGGCTGGTCTCATAGTTCATCTCGTAGAACAAGAAGTCGCGATCGCCCACCGGCGTCTCGAGCAGCCCGTCCGGTTGGGCGGTCACCCGCCAACCATCGACCGGATAGCGCGGATCGGACTCGGTGATGCGGCGCCACGCGGGCAGCCGGACCGCCACATCGGAGGGCTCGGTCGGGTAGAGGTACAAGTTGGGCTTGTCGACCGAGACCTCCTCTTGAAGGACCACCTCGATGGACGCCGCGCACGTGGATGTGTCCGGCACGTCCGCTGCGGCGCAGCCCCCGTAGCCGCTGCTCGTATACACCTCGACGCCGTAGGACCCCGGCTCGACGGTGGCCTCGAAGGTGTCGTCCTTGGGGGTCGGGCTGGCCTCGACCGCCCCCCACCACCCGCCGCCGCCGGTGTCCCCACCCTGACACGCCACCTCGCCGTCGAGCACCTCCACCACGTCCACCCCGGTGGCCCCCGGCGCTCCGGAAGGTCGACTTATGGTGCCGCAGAGGTTGCTCTCCGCAGAAAATTCGGGGTCGCAGGCGAGAAGCAGAAGAGTAAGCATGGCGGTTCCTCGTCGGTATCCTACCCTAAAGGCGCGGCCTGGTCGACCCAATTTCGGTTCCGCCGACAGGCCCAATCCAAGCTACACTGCACGACCACGCCCTCGGGAGTCTCGATGTACGCTCTTTCGCTTTTTTTCCGAGTCCCGCTCGTTCGGGCCCCGCTCGCCCTGCTCTCGACGGCGCTGCTCGCCGTGGCGTGCCGCACCCCAGGAGAGACCAAGTTCATCACCGACATCGACAACGACGGTGTCTCTGAAGAGGAAGACTGCGACGACAGCGACCCGAACGTCGGGGCAGGCAACACCTACTACGTGGACGCCGACGGCGACAGCTACGGCGACCCGGAGAGCGTGGAGACGCTCTGCGCGGTGGATGGCGGGTACTCAGGAAACTCCGACGACTGTGACGACGCCGACGCGAACGTGCATCCGGGCGTGGAAGACCCCTGCGACGGCATCGACCAGGACTGTGACGGTGACATCGACGACGGCGCCGTGGCCTCGACCTGGTACGTGGACGGCGACGGCGACGGCTACGGGGATGACTCCACCGCGACGGAGGCCTGCGACGAGCCGGTCGGTGCGGTCTCGCAGGGCGGCGACTGCGACGATGGGGATGCCGACTACAACCCCGGGGCGAGCGAGGAGGACTGTGAGGATCCGAACGACTACAACTGCGACGGGTCGGTGGGGTACGACGACGTGGACGGAGACGGCTTCCCGGCCTGCGCCGAGTGTGACGACGCCGACGACGCCATCCACCCGGACGCGCCTGAGGTCTGCAACGGCGCGGACGACGACTGCGACGCCCTCGTCGACGACGCGGACGACTCGGTCGACACCTCTGCGGGCGCCACGGTCTACGCCGATCTGGACGGCGACGGCTATGGCGACCCCGGCTCCGCCGCTACCGTCTGTGAGCCCGGCGCCGGATGGGTCACCAACTCTTCGGACTGCGACGACGGCCGGGCCGACGTCAACCCCGGTGCGCAGGAGATCTGCGATGGCATCGACGACGACTGCGACACGCTGATCGACGACGCGGACGACTCGGTCGACGCCTCCACCGGATCGTCGTTCTACTCGGACGGCGACGGCGACGGGTATGGCGAAGACGCTACCCTCGTCTGGGCGTGTGAGGCGCCCGCGGACACGGTCGCGGTGAGCGGCGACTGCGACGACTCCGACAGCGCCTACAATCCCGCCGCGGACGAGAGCGATTGCACCGACCCCGCCGACTACAACTGCGACGGCTCGACCGGGTATGAAGACGTGGACGGAGACGGGTACGCGGCCTGCGCGGAGTGCGACGACAGCAGCGCCGCGAACTTCCCCGGCGCGGACGAGGTCTGCGATGGTGTGGACAACAACTGTGACAGCGTCGTGGACGAAGCGACCGCGACAGACGCCGGCAGCTGGTACGCGGACGCAGACAGCGACTCCTTCGGCGACCCGGACAGCAGCACAGTGAGCTGCGATGCTCCCGCCGGCAGCGTGGCGGACTGGTCCGACTGCGACGATGCCGATGGGTCCGTGAGCCCGGCAGCGGTGGAGCGCTGCAACGGCATCGACGACAATTGCGATGGAACCGTGGACGAGTCCACCTCAGCGGACGCCGCCACCTGGTACGGCGACGCGGACAGTGACGGCTACGGTGACCGCTCGGATGACTCGGTGAGCTGCGCCCAGCCCGCCGGCTACGTCGGCAACGATGACGACTGCGACGGCGCAGACGGCGCGGTGCACCCCGGCGCCGACGAGTATTGCAACTCTACGGACGACAACTGCGACGGCTCGGTCGACGAGGACGCAGCGCTCGACGCCGGCACCTGGTACGCCGACACGGACGCCGACCGCTTCGGGGCTGGTGCTGGTGTGGTCGATTGCGCCCAACCCTCCGGCTATGTCTCCAACGCGGATGACTGTGAGGACACCGCTGCCGCCGTGAACCCCGACGCCGCCGAGGTCTGCAACGCCATCGACGACAACTGCGACTCGCAGGTCGACGAGGGGCTCGACGCGATGTGGTACGCGGACACCGACGGCGACAGCTACGGCGATGCCGACCTCTCGGTCGCGAATTGCAGCGCGCCGCCCACCTATGTCACCGACAGCACCGACTGCGACGACGGCGACGACGCCGTCAACCCGGCCGCCGCGGAGGTCTGCAACGAGATCGACGACGACTGCGACACGCTGGTCGACGAGGGCGTGACGTCCACCTCCTACGCGGACGCCGACGGCGACAGCTACGGCGACCCCAACGCCGCCACCGTCGCGTGCTCGGCCCCCGCGGGCGACGTGTCCGACTCCACCGACTGCGACGACACCGACGCGGACGTCCACCCCGGCGCCGTTGAGCGTGGGGACGGCGTCGATGAAGACTGCGACGGCTCGATCGACGACGGCGCCTACCACGGCACCGGCGCGGACGGCCCGCTCACCGTGACGGGCACCACCACGCTCGGTGACGCCTCCGTGGTCACCGCGCTCTCCGGCACCACCCTGACCGTGGAGGGCACGCCGTTGGTATCCGCCGGCGACGAGGTGCTGGTCATCAACATGCACGGCAGCGACGCCGAGCACACACACGTCGGTAACTACGAGTTCCTCTGGGTGGCGTCGGTCTCCGGCAGCGACATCGTGCTGGACTACGCGCCGAGCGTGACCTTCGGTGAAACCACGAACGCCGACCTGACCGGACAGGCCGTGCAGGTGGTGCGCGTGCCCCAATACACCGACGTCACGGTGGCGACCGGCGGCGTGCTCAACGCGCCGGTGTGGGACGGCGCCACGGGCGGCATCCTCGCGTTCCGCGCGACCGGCACGGTGACCGTGGACAGCGGCGGCTTGATCGAGGTCGACGAGGCCGGGTACGCCGCGGGTGAGACCGGCCCTTTCAGCAACGGCGACGGGTATCAGGGCGAGTCTTACGCCGGCGCTGGAGACGGCGGCCTCGACAGCTCGTGCAGCGGCGTCTACTGCAACTATACGTACGGGTACTACGTTGCCAACTACGGAGGTGGCGGCGCGATGATCACCGGTGGAGGCGGCAATCATGGCGGCGGTGCTACCGCCGGCGACTCGTGGTACTTGAGCGCCGGCTACCCGGGCTCGGCCGCGGGCGACACCTACGGCGCGGTGGACCTGTCGACGCTCTACGCCGGCTCAGGCGGCGCGGGCGTTTGGAATTCCAACGAGAGCAACGGGCCCGGCGGCGACGGCGCGGGTGTGGTCTACATCGGCGCCGAGAGCATCGTGGCCAGCGACGCGGCGAGCATCAGCGCCATGGGCGGGGACACGGAGTCCTGGGCGCACGGTAGCTGGTACTATGGCGCGGGCGGGGGAGCGGGCGGCACGATCTGGCTCACGGCCAATACGCTGTCGCTGGCGAGCGGCGCGGTGGACGCGACGGGCGGGCTCGGCAACCACACCCCCGGCGGGGAGGCAGTGGCGGCCTCGAACTATCGTGCGGGCGGGGACGGCGGGTACGGGCGCGTCCGACTCGACTACAACACGATCAACGGGTTGGCGGCGGCGGACGGTGCAGCGGCGAGCGAAGCGGTGAGCGTGAGCGAACCCGACGCCGGATACTCCGCGACGCCGTAGGGCCCGGCGGGCGCGTTTACGGGGGGCGCCTTTACCGGGCCCACCTTACCGGCTCACCCACTCGCTGCTGTAGAGCAGGTTCGCGTTCGGGAACATCGGCCCGTGGAGCACCTCCGCGTCCACGTAGACCTGCTCGCTGTGGTCTGCACGCCACGCGCCGGTCTTCCCCTCCACCGGGTCGGCCTCCGGGAGGCTCACGACCCAGTCGTAGGTCTCGTAGGCGCAGCCGTCCCCTAGGCATCCGGAGTCGGTCAGCAGGAACGTCCCATCGGGCAACGGGGTGACGTCTCTGGGGAATTGCAGGACGTCGGGCCGGGGGAGCATGGCGTCGTAGAGGTAGACAGGCAGGTCGTCCTGGACGCGGAGCACCCCGATGGAGCCGCCCGTGCCCTTGCCATACTCGGACTCCGGGCTGTGACCGAGCGAATGGGCGAAGGTGACGACCATCCGACCGTCTGCGTCGGTGGTGCGGCTCACGCCGTGCGGGTCGTTGAGGAAGCTCTCCTCTGTGGTGGACTCGGGGGGGAACTCCCACGCCTGCGTCCATGGGGCTGCGCCCCCGTTGGAGACCGCGTCCCGGCGCCACAGGACGATTTTTCCGCGACCGCCCCCCCCCATCTGCTGCTCCCCGGTCTGCGCGTCGGCGAAGCTCCCCTTGATGCTCATCAGCAGCGTATCGGTGTCACCATCCGTCCAAATCTCGAGGCTGTTCACCGAGTTGTAGATGTCCCAATCGTCCACTCGCAGATCGAGGACCGTGTCCACGGTCGCGCAGGTGGCTTCCCGGTCGAGGGAGACGTGCAACATCCGGCTGTTGCGCGAGTCGACCACCCACATCGCGACGGTGTTTGCGTCCTCATGGGTCACGATCATGTCGTGGACCATGTGGACGGAGCAGGCCCAGTAGCCCTTTGTATCGACGCCTGGGTCGGGCCGGCAGGGGTCGGCGGGGTCCCAGGTGCAGTAATCAGCCCCGTTGGCCAGCTGGGAGAAGTCGATCTGGTCGTAGTGCCAGCGCGTCTCGTGCGTCGCGCGGTCCACCGAGTAGATACGGGAGATCAGGTCGGTGCGGCTGTCGTCGTCGCCATCGGACACGTCGAGCGCGCTGTAGGTGAACAGGACCTCCTCTACCGGGCTGGCCGAGTCGACGTTCGACGTGTGCGTTCGAGACTGGAAGAGCAGACAGTACTGCTCGTTCTCCTCACCCGCGCAGACATCCGCCTCCAGGGTGTCGAGCCGAAGCGCATCGACGGTCTCCCCGGTCATCGGGTCGGCGATGAACCACTCGTTTCCCCGCAGATCGCTCGCGAGGACCAGCCCCTCCGGCGCTGCCCAGCCCGAAGGTGCCGTAGGCGTCGAGTCGTCCGATCCGTGCCGAATGCACGCCGCGAGCAAGAGGAGCGGCATCGAAGCGAACGGCAGGAGCATCCAGACAGCGTAGCCGGTGATCTACAATCCGCTGAGCCGGGCGATGTCCTCGGCGGTCACTACGGTCATGCTCTCCGAGGCGTAGGTCACCAGCGCCTTGTACGCGGCCCAGATCGCCTTCTTCGAGTCGTCGTTGCGGGACTTGCCCCACTCCTCGGCCTTGAGGTCGTAGGGAGCGCTGAGCACCGTCTTTTTCTCCTTCTCCTTGTAGTAGATGCTCGTCCAACTCTCGGGGCCCGACCGGAAGAAGTTGTTCTCGTGGATGATGGCGGTGGCGTACGGGAGCTTGTTGTGGTTCCACTTGCCAAGCTGGCTCTTGAGGCTCTCGGTGGGGTCACCCCCCCTGCCGGCCGAAACCGTGTTCCACCAGAATTCGTCTCCGCTGGAGTGCGTCAGCTCGAGGTGACTCGGCCGGACGACGAGGTTGTACTTGCTCACGTAGGGGGCATCGGGGTCGCTCTCGCCCTCGTGGAAGGCGACCACCACCTTGGCGCCCATCGACTTGAACACCGCATTTGCCGCGGTCAGGATGGTCGGGCTCGAGTTCTGACAGCTGACGGCGCAGGGAGCCTTGCCGAAGACCTCTTTTACCTTGGTGTACCCGCCGCTCTTTGACTTGTCGAGCGCGCCGGTGGACAGGCTGTGGCCGTAGGTCTCAAAGTCGGTGATCGAGTCCGTCAGGTCGGAGCCAGTGAGCTTCTTGAGCCCGGTGTCGAAACCGGAGTAGAGCGGATGGGGGGGACGCACGTGGTAGCTGATGCAGTGGGCCTTCATCGCCGCGACGGTGTCCGGGTAGTTTTTCTGGAGCTTCTCGGCCATCGGGCCCGTCACGTAGAAGTCGCCTTGCACACCCTTGTTGGTGAACAACCGGCAGAGGTCGTTGAGGATCTCCGCGCTGCCCTCCAGATGCCCCCACTCATGCACGTTGATGACGAAATTGACGTAGCCGCGTGAAGCAGCCGTCGTGCTGCCTACGCTGCCGCCCGCGGCGAACGCGGGCGCGGCGGGAACGAGGACGATCGAGCTCGCGAGGAGCTGAAGCATGTGGCGGCGAGTAGGGTGCATAGCTGTCGTCTAACACAACTCGGCTGGGGTGATTCCGGGCTAAGCTCCCCACGATGCTCGTCGTGATTTTTTTCCTTCAAGGGCTGCCCGCGTTCGCGGGATCCGACGCCCGTCTGGTCCCGTTCACGTCCGACGATCGCGGCGCGGGGGCCAGCCGGTCATCGATCGTCTGGGCCGACGGCAGCTGGGTCCGCTACGTAGCGGACAGTCGTGGGATCCTGCGCCAGGACTCCCCCGACGGGCTGAGCTGGTCCGCCCCGAGCGTGGCGCTGGAAGGTGACGTCGCCGAGCCCTCGGTCATCTCGGTCGAGACCGGGGAGTGGAGCTGGTTGATGGCCTACTCGAGCGGCGGGCAGGTCGACATCGCGGGTTCGGTAGACGGCCGGAGCTTCAGCGTCATCCCTGAGGACCATCCCCCCTGCTCGGGCGAGTGCGGCGCGCCGACCCTGCTGCACGTCGGCAGGTACTACATCCTCAACCACACCGAGCATACCAGCGGCTTCGACGGCATGCGCGTCCACCACTCGGAGGACGCCCTGACGTGGTCCTCGGGCATCACCCACACGCTGCCAGACGGGGCCGACAACCCGGACATCCTCTACGCGCCGGACGGCTCGGGAGTGCAATGGCGGCTGGTCTCGAAGGACCCGGAAGCGGACATCGTGCACGTCTGGCAATCGGAGCAGATCGAAGGGGACAAGACCGAAATTGGCGTCTACGCGGGAGTTGGGGCGCCATCGTTTTACCGGTCCGCGAGCGGCGCGGCGCTCGGCGCGTCCCCCTGGTCCTTCTGGCTGACGGACGGCGAGCGCGTGGTGCGGACCGCGCTGCTCGATGGCGAGGTGGACGAGGTCCCGCCCGACGCCGCCTGCGATGCGGTGACCGGAGGCCTACCGGGAGCCGTCGCCGGGCCGAGAGACGGGCCCGCGACCGACGGGGCGATGGAGTGGTCGCTCCCCGAAGGCGGTGCCGTGTGCGAGGTCACCTTTGCGCTCGCGCCGGGGGCTGACTTCACAGCGGTGACCGGACTGGACGTGGAGTGGGAAGGCCCGGATGACCTCGAGGTAGAGCTGATCCCTGCCGACGGCAGCGGCGGCGTCGCGCTGGGCACGCAGTCGGCGTCGGGGTCGTTTCCGGTCTCAGGTGTCGGAGAGCTGCAGGGCATCCTCGTCCGGGTGCACGTCTCCACGGCGGTGACCTTCCGGCTCTCGTTGCTGACCGCCACCGGTCTGGGCTCCTGGCCGGGGCTGGACGAAGACAGCGGTCCCGAAGACAGCGGTCCCGAAGACAGCGGTCCCGAAGACAGCGGCCGGGCGGACACCGACACCGGGGCTCCCCCGCTCCGGGACTGCGGCTGTGCTGCCGGCGGCGTTGATCAGCCTGCCGGTCTCCGGCCCACCGGTCTCGGGGCAGGCGGTCTCGGGGCGGGCGCGACCGGCGTGGCGCTCGCGCTGGCCCGGCGGCGTAGACCCAGCGGTACCAGCCCGGCGAGCGCCGCTGCGCCCCCGCTCCCCTCCCCGCTGGCACCCCCGCAGCCGCCCTTCCCCGGCTCGCCCTCGTCCGAATCCGGCTTCTCCCCATCGGGGTCACGGTTGCGCTTGGTATCGGTGGGCAGGGCGAACACCACCACGTCGAGGCTGGAGTCGTCGGTGTCCGCGCAGTCCGGGTAGCGTCCCAGCGACTGGTCAGAGTCCTCCGGCACGTCCGGGGCCGGAGCGCTCGTCGAGGTGCCGTCGTCGGCGATCAGCTCGTAGAGGTTGTTGGGGCCGTAGAGGATGGTGTCGATCACGGTGCCGTCGGCATCCACGAGGCGTAGACCCGCGGTGGCCGTCTCCGCGTTCCACATGCCGGCGACAAAGTCGGTCCCGCCATGCACGAGGTGATCGCCCGGAGCGATGCTCTCTGGCCCGTAGGTGTACAGCTCCTCCCAGTCCTGCCCCGCGTACTGCAGTTGCCAGCCGGTGAGATCGGTCGGGTCGTCGTCGTAGTCGCACAGCTCCACCCATTCCTTGTACGCGTCGCTGTCGCCGCTTCGGTCGTACATGAGCTCGTTGAGCTTGGGGCTGGCGAGCGCGTTGATGGCCCACAACACGAGCATGCCGAGCCTCTCCTGCAGGCTGGTCTATAGCACGGGTGCCTTCGGGCCGGGCGAGGCTGGGGCCGAAGCGCAGCGCCGAGGCCGACCGGTTGCGGGTCGCGGAGGGCTGGCGTAGAGTCCGACCATGTTCCCGCCCACCGGATCACGCGCCCTGCTCGTCAGGGGGCTCGTCGTGGGGCACGCCGTGACGCTCGCGGTGATGCTCGCGGTGATGCTCGCGGTGATGCTCACTGGGGGCTGCAACGGGAAGCCGACGTCGGACGGAACGGCAGACAGCGACACCAACACCCCCGCCGTCGACACCGCCGAGCAGGCGACCCGGGGGATCGTCCTCGAGTCGACCGATACCACCACCTTCGCCGAAGTTGGCTACCAGGTCGACACCTACGTCGTCACGACCGACGCGGTCGACGCGTACCCATCGCTCTTTGACGGCGAACTGCCCGTCTTCTACGTCTGGCGCCCCGTCGACGTCTCGCCGGACGAGCAGCTCCCCATCGTCCTGTTCCACCATGGCGGTGGCATCGGGGACGACTCCTCGGCCACTCCCCACCCCTGCGAGCAGGAGTACATCGACAGCTGGATCGGGCGGCATCGCGAAGGCGAACTGTCGTTGCCGTGGATGATCGCCGCCCGCCGCTGGTCGTTCCTCGTCCCCCGGAACGACTGGTGTGACGGCTGGGTGGGGCTTGGGCCCGAGGACCCCGTGGACTCGGCCCGCCATTATGGACACGTGCACGAGATGAAGGCGTTGTCGTTCGTCGAGGCCGGGGGCGCTGGCTTTGGGGTAGACCCGGAGCGTCGTTACGCATGGGGAACCTCGGCCGGCGCGGGTACGGTGCTGTCGACGTCCTACCGCGAGCGCCTGTTTGCCGGCGTCGTCATGGACTCCGGGTGGTCATCGTACTTCACCTATTACGCGCTGTTCGCTCCCGACGGCACATCGCAGGCCCCAGAGCTGGAGCACATCCTGGGTGGCCCCCCGTTTACGACCGAGGGCTCGCCAAACGGAGCGGTGCATGATCGCTACGAGGAGGGCTCCCCGACCTGGCAGATCACCGACGGTGGGTATTCCCCGCGCCTCTTCGTCGCGTGGAACAGTCAGGACCTCCTCATGGACCGCGTCTACGGGGATGAGCTGACCGCAGCGGCCGCAGCGGGGCTGCCCCCGGCTGACTCGCTGGTCCACGACTTCAACCATGGATTCCCGACCCTCGAGCACCACGTCCAGACCGTGTACCTGCCTACCCCCCTCGGGTATTACACCTGGGCTGGCCTGAATTTTCTCTCCGGAGACGATGTGGGCATCGTCGAGGCCGAGCTCGGGTGCGCCGACGGCACCTGCGTGGGCGGCGTGAAGACCGAGGCGGATGGGCTTAGCTACACGCCCTACTCGGGTGGGGCAGCGCGCGAGGCCGGGCTCGGCACGGCTGGCGTGCTCTACACCGGGCCTGCTTCGGACGCGCTCGTCGCGGGCCGCCCGACTCGGGTGGCCGCGGCCCTGTCGCGAGGCGACGAGCTGCTGTCGCCCGGCGACGTGGTGGCCCGGCTCATCGTACGCGAAGGCGACAGGGTCGTTGCCAACATGGACCTGACCGCCGGGCAGGTCGCCGCCGGGGATGACGCCGCGACTACCTCCCTGCTGCTGCAGTACTCGACGACGTGGCTCGCGTTCACTCCGCTCGACGCCACCGCCGTGACGCTGTCGGTCGAGTCCACAGGGCTGACGATGCTCCGTCTGGACAGCACGATCTGGTGCGTCGCTGCTGGTTGAGCGATGTGCTACGGTGAGGCCGCGTCCGGAGCGCCTCAGCACATGTTGATCCTCGCCCTGCTCGCCTGTACGCGCGCCAGCCCGGACACCGGGGCCGACACCGGGGCCGGGCGCTTGCTTCGCTTCGACGGCGCCGCGCCGACAAACGTGCTCGTCCTCTCGATGGATACGCTCACCCGGAGCGGGGTTGGGCGCTACAGCGGCGCGGACACCAGCCCCACGCTCGACCGCCTCATGGCGTCGGGCGTCAGCTTCGACAACCACCGCTCCTGCTCGAGTTGGACCTACGCCTCTGTCGCCTGCACCATGAGCGGCGCCCCCAACGAGGACATGGGGTACGTGCCACACATCATCGCCGGGGCCGAACTCTCGGACATGGAGACGATGCCGGACAGCGTCGATCTGCTCCCGGAGGTGTTCGCGGGGGCTGGCTTCGATACGCGCCTTTTCAGCTCCAACCCCTACCTCAGCGCCGACTTCAACACCGCACAGGGCTACGACAGCAGCGCGTTCACAGCGAATATATCAGCGTCTAACTTGACAAGTGAGGTGATCGCGGACACCCAGGACCTGCAGGCGCCGTTCCTGCTTCACGCCCACTACATCGACCCCCACTCTCCGTTTCAAGCGCCGGCAGCCTACACAGCGGACGCTCTGGCGGCGCTCCCGGACGTGCCGTGGGACCTGAGCACCGAGGCGGGAGACGCCCAGCTGCGCGCCGCCTGGCTGAACCTGACCGAACAGGAACAGCAGGATGCGCTCGCCCACCTCGCGGTGCTGTACGACGGCGAAATCCGGTTCATGGACGACCAGATCGCCGTGCTGCTCGCCGATCTCGAGCAACGGGGGCTGCTCGATGGCACCCTGGTCGTCGGCTGGACCGACCACGGCGAACAGTTCTTCGAGCATGACGCGCTCGGGCACGGCATGGACCTCTACAGCGAAGAGAACGATGCCATCGCGTTCTACTCTGGCGCAGGGATCATCCCCGTGGCCTACCCCGGGCCCACCACTCACATCGATTTCGGGCCGACGCTGCTGGCCGCCATGGGGCTCGACGTACCGGGGAGTATGACCGGGCGCGTGCTGATGTCGAACAGCCAGGATGTGCCTCGCTACTCGCTGAACTGGCCCAAGGACGGCGCGCCGCACTCGTCGGTCGAAGACGGCGACTGGAAGCTCATCTACACCTGGAACGGGATGAAGGAGCTGTACCACCGCAGCGTGGACCCAGGCGAGCAAGTCGAACTGTCGACCTCCGAGCCTGAACAGTTGGACGCACTCTGGGCGCTGCTGAAGCCCACGGTGGAAAAACAGGCGTTGGTGCTCGACGTCGTGCCGGTGTTGTGAACGAGTCTACCCGCCCATGATCCCCATCCGGCAGATCGCCTGCTTTCGGGCCCGCTTAGTCCGTTTGGCCCGCTTGGCCTGTCCGGCGCCTCTGGTCCTGTTGGCCGCTTGCGCTGCATCCACGCAGGACTCCTCCGGCACATCCACGCAGGACTCCTCCGGCACGGGTGACCCTCCCGACGCCGACGCTTGCGCCGCTGCCCCGGACCCGGCCCGCTCCATGACCCTCCCCGCTCTGCTCGCCCGGCTGGACGCGCAGGGGTGCCTCGCCGCGGAAGATCAGGACGCCATGGCGCTCGAGATCGAACGCTTCCACTCAGAGCAGAGCGTCTGGTGCGATCAGGTCTACCGTTTGAGCTCCGCGGACGGGCTGTGGTTCTCCGGCTTCCCCGAGCTGGTGCGGTCGAACGCGAGCGTGGCCGACGTCCTCATCACCCCAGACGGGACACACGTCCTCACCTTCGTCGACTTCGCGCCGGAGCGGTTCATGGCAGCGCTGCGAGACGACCCCTCGCTGTTCTGGCGTCAGGGGCTCGTGGGACTGGGCGGCATCAGCATGATCGTGGACAGCGGCACTGGGTTCGAGGATGCAGCGTTCAATCTCCACCTCGCCTCCCTGCAGCAGGTGATCGACCCCGACATCGGCCTGCTCGCCGACGGCACGTTCCGGCTCGCCTGGTACGCCGTCCCCGTGGCGCAGCTCCCCGTGGACTCCTGGGACCCCTACATGGCGGCGAAGCCGCACTTGTTCTACCGGACGACCTCCCCGGACCTCACGAGCTTTCCGGTGGCGCCGGCCATCGTGGCGTCCAGCGAGGGGGAGTACGGCGAGGCAGACCCGACGCTGCTCACGCTGGCCGACGGCGCGGAGGTCCTGTACGCGGGGGCTTGGGAGGGCACATCGAAAGGCTGGGCATCGGTGGACGGGGAAGTGTGGGGCCTGGGGGACGCGGACGTGGACTCGCTCCTGCCGGCCGCCGGGCCGGACGCGGTGCCCGACGGGCAAGGCGGGTATCGCATGTACTTCGTGAACACCGAAACCCGTCGGGAGTTCGTCGCGACCAGCCCGGACGGCTTTTCCTGGACGATGGGGCTCGCGGTGATGGACATCCCCAACGCTTCCGGGGGTACGGTCGCGCGCGCTTCGGATGGGGTGTGGTGGATCTACTTCAACATGCCGGACCCGGCCTGCGTCGCGAGCGTTCATGACGGTGCCTGATCGAGGTGATGCGCACCTTCCGCGCCATTCGCCAGCCATCTCCCGGCAGCCCGGGCTCGCGGGGCGGTCCTAAAGGTCCGCCCGCCCGCTCTTGTTCCGCCACAGCATCACCAGGAGCGTCAGCGCCGCGGCGATCGCTGAGCCGAGCAGCATCGCGAAGATCGGCCCCAGGTCGCCGCTCTTCGCGTCGTACATCTTCCCAATCAACAGCTCTTGGACGATCGGGCCGACCGAGCCAAATCCGCTGATGATGCCGGCGGCCACAACAGCGCTCCTCCGTGACCCGATGTCCATGGCGCCGGCGCCGGTCATCAAGGCGTCCGGACCGTAGAGCGTCAGCCCCAAAAAGAGCAGGCACGCGATGAACGCGTCCAGAGAGGCGAGCCCGACCGTGCACAGCAGGCCGGTCGCTGCCACCAGCCCGAGGGTGCTGATCAGCGAGACGGTGACCCGGCGGCTCTTGAACACCCGGTCCGACAGCCAACCGCACAGGAACACACCTGGGATGCCCGCGACGTCGAACGCCGTGGACCAGTAACCGGCGTTCTCGCTGCTCAGGTGGTAGTTCTCGGTGAGGAAGAAGGGTGCCCAGCCCCAAAGGGCGTACCGGATGAACTTCACGAAGAAGTAGAACAGCCCCACCATGAGGATGTTGGTCCACGCCTGACGGCTGAACCGGATGGGACCGCTGTCGGCCGCCTCGGCGACCGTACCGGGCTCGATGACCGCGGGCAGGCCGAGATCCTCGGGTCGATCACGCTGGTTGAATGAGAAGAACACGAGGATCGCGCTCAGCACCACCGACCCCGCGAAGAAGGACGCGTTCCAGCCGTAGTTGCCCAGCACCCACGCGGCAAAGGGGCCCGCGATCAGGCTCCCCATCGTGAAGTTGGTGGCCCACCAGCCCATCACCTTGCCGCGCTCCTGCCGGTGAAACCAGTTGGCCATCGTGCCGACGTTCCCGGACCAGCCGGTCGCTTGTGCCAGACCCGACAGCACCATCAGCGCCATGAACGTGCCCCGACTGTTGGCAAACCCGCACGCAACGCCTACAGCGATGGACAGCGACATGCCGAGCAGCAGGTTGATCCGGGCGCCGAGCCGACTGCCCATCCCTGCCGCGACGAACTGGCCAATGGCATAGGCGATCAGGTAGGCGGAGCCTATCTGGCCGAGGTCGTCGGCGGTGAACCCGAGCTCGGTCTTGAGAGTGGATTTCACGATCGAGAACGGCTTGCGGCAAAAGTAGAACCCGACGTAGCAGAACCAGGTCGATGCAAAAACGCGCCAGCGCCAGTATCGAAGAGCGTCGGGCATCTGCCCCGGTTCGGTGGATGAGCCGGGGGAGGCGCCGGGGGGGGACCGAAGGACCGTGGACATCGCCGCGGAGAATACACCCAGAGCCCGCGGCGGGGTAGGAGGGATCGTGAACCTCTCGTCTTCCATTCGCGGTGTCGGCTACCGATTCGGGTCGGTGAAGGACGTGCTCGCCAAGTCGAACCCGCCAAAGAGCGGGGATGACCTTGCCGGGATCTCGGCGCGGGACGCGGTGGAGCGCGTCGCCGCCCGCGCAGTGCTCGCTGAGCTCACGCTGGCCGATCTGCGCGCCAACCCGGTGGTGCCATTCGAGATCGATGAGCTCTCGCGCATGGTGGAGTCCACCCTGAACGAAGACGCGTACAGCGCGGTCAAGCACCTCTCGGTGGGGCAGTTCAGGGAGTGGCTGCTCGAACCGACGACGCGAGGCCCGACGCTGCGGGCGGTGGCGCCAGGGCTCACGCCCGAGATGGCGGCGGCCACCTGCAAGCTGATGTCGAACATGGACCTGCTCACCGTGGGGGCGAAGTGTGAGGTCGTCGTCCGCGCGAACAGCACGCTCGGCTTGCCTGGCCGCTTGTCCTCTCGGCTGCAGCCGAACCACCCCACGGATGACGTCGAAGGCATCCTCTACTCCACGCGCGAGGGGCTGTCCTACGGCTGTGGCGACGCGGTGATTGGCGTGAACCCCGCCACAGATACCCCAGAATCAACCGCCCAGATCCTCACGCGACTGCACGAGGTTCGGGTCAAGAACAACATCCCGACCCAACACTGCGTGCTCTCGCACGTCACGGTCCAGATGAAGGCGCTCGACCTGGGTTGCCCAATGGACCTGATGTTCCAGTCGATGTCGGGCAGCGAGAAAGGAAACCGGGCTTTTGGCATCTCCATCGCGCTCATCGACGAGGCCTACGCCAAGATGAAGGCGAAGACCTCCAACCGGGGGCCGAACGTGATGTACTTCGAGACCGGGCAAGGGAGCGCGCTCTCCTCCGATGCCCATCACGGTGCCGACCAAGTCACCCTCGAAGCCCGCTGCTACGGGTTCGCGCGGCGGTACAAGCCCTTCCTCGTGAACACCGTCGTCGGGTTCATCGGCCCCGAATACCTCGAAGACGGCCCACAGATCACCCGCGCCGGACTCGAAGACCACTTCATGGGCAAGCTCATGGGCCTGCCCATGGGCTGCGATGCCTGCTTCACCTACCATGCCCGCATGACACAGGACGAAGTGGAGTCCCTCAAGGTCCTGCTTGGCGTAGCCGGGTGCACCTACCTGATGTCCATGCCGGTCGGCGACGACATCATGCTGAACTACCAGAGCACGTCGTTCCACGACATCCCCTCGGTGCGCGGCCTGCTGGGCAAGCGCCCCACGCCTGAATTCGACGCATGGCTCAATGAAGTCGGGATCATGGACGGGCTCAAGCCCGGCGAGCGCTTCGGCGACCCGGGAGTGCTGAAGCGATGAGCTTCACCCGCACGCTGATCGACAACCTGCGCGTCAAGCTCGGCGCGATGGATCCGCTGCCGCCGCCGCCGCCGCTCCCTGTGGTGCCCTATCCGCCGTCGAGGGTGTTCCCGACTCCCCGCCGCCGCAGCGCCTACGCCGAGGCCGCAGCGAAGCACACCACAGCGCTGGTCGGCATCGGGCACGTGGGGACCCGGTACGCGACCAACGTGGTGCTCCAGTTTCAGGCCGAGCTCGCTGTCGCCCACGCCGCGGTCGGCACCGAGCTGCCCGAAGGCTGGGCCGAAGCGAACGGCCTGCTCCCCTTGCACTCGCAAGTCACCTCGCACCGCCAGTTCCTGCTGCGACCCGATCTCGGGCGTCGGCTCGACGCGCCTTCGCTGAGCCGTCTGGGCGAGCGCGCACGCCGGGGCATCGACATACAGCCCATTCTGGCCGACGGGCTCTCGGCGATCGCGTGCATGGGCTCCGGGCTCACGTTGCTGGGCCACTTCACGCGCGAGTGCGAAGCCCGGGGCTGGTCAGTCGGCACGCCGATGTGCGCCCGGTTCGCGCGCGTTTGGCTGGAGGACGAGATCGGAGAGACGGTGAACTGCAAGGTGGCCGCGATCCTGCTCGGCGAGCGGCCCGGACTGGGGACGGGGGACGGCCTGTCGGCCTACCTCGTCTACAATCCGAAGATCGGGCGGAGCGACGGCGACCGGAACATGATGTCCAACATCCACGCCCGTGGCGCTCCGCCCGAGCAGGCCGCCCGGCGACTCGCTGTGTTGGCGGGCGCGATGCTGGATCAGAAGACGTCGGGCGTGCCCTTGAACCTTCACGGGCTCGATCTGGGCCATGAGGCGGGCGGGGGCTATCGAGCGCCCGAGCCGCGCGTCCGGCTGGTGTACTCAGGCTCCGACAGCAGCAAGGAGAAGGCGTGATCCTCGACCGCATTGTCCCCCGTGTGCTCTCTGTTCGCAGGTTGCCCGGCGCTGACCCGGCCCTGCTCGCCGCGTACGGCGCCGACCCCAAGCGCCACTACGCGCTCGGCCTGGTCACGGTCGATCAGGACGATCCCACCTATGTCGCGCTCGACGAGGCGACCAAGCACGCCCGGGTGGATGTGGTGTTCGCCAAGTCGTTCTACGCCGGTTCCGCGCACGCGTCCGGCGCTCTCTCGGGTGAAATCCTCGGGGTCATCGCCGGCGCCGACATGGCCGATGTGGACGCGGGCCTGCACGCGCTCATCCGCTGCCTTGAGCACGACGCCTGCTTTTACACCGCCAACGACGCCGGCACGATCACCGTGTTTCCGCACGTCGTCGCTTCGCTCGGTCGTTACCTGTCCGCACAGTCCGGGTTGAGCGTCGGGCAGTCGATGGCCTATCTGGTCGCGCCTCCGATGGAGCACACGATCGGCCTCGACGCCGCCCTGAAGGCTGCCGACGTGCGGGCCGCGCGGATCTTCACGCCTCCCACCGAGACAAACTTTGCAGCCGCATGGTTGTCGGGCGAGCTGACCGAGTGTCAGGCTGCGGCGGAGGCCTACGCCGCAGCGGTGGTCGAGGTTGGCCGGAGCGCTTGGGATCGAAACCTGATCTAAAGGCGCGTCTACGGCGCCTCGCTCCTGCCATCCGGATGACGCGCAAAGCGCCCTTGCTCCCTCGGGTGCACCGGCTCGTCGCTGGGCCAGGGCCAACCCCCGAACTTCGTGCGTCGGTAGTCCGCGAACGCCTCGTGGATCTCGGTCTGGGTGTTCATGACGAACGGCCCATGCTGCACCACCGGCTCGCCGATCGGGCGGCCCTGCAGGAGCATCCACTCGCCCGGCGCTCCACCGTTCTCCAGATCGACCGCGATGTCCGCCCGCAGCTGGACCCCGGTGCGCACCGGAACGGCGCGGCCCGCCACGGTGAGGGTCATCCCAGCGAAGAAGTACAGGATCCGGGTGGTCCCCGGCGCCGCCCCGAGGGTGAACCGCGCTCCCGCCTCCATCCGGACGGTCCAGATCGCGACGTCGCTCCCCGCTTGTGCCGCCCAGGAGTCAGGCGGGCATGGCAACGGGAATGCCCCTCCAAAGCCGCCCGCGATCACCGTGATCTCCGTGGACCTCCCTGCAGGGTCCTCCACGCGCACGACAGGGATTTTCTCGTGCCAGAACATGGTGAAGTGCGGCTCCACCATCTTGTTGCGCCGCGGCAGGTTGAGCCAAATCTGGAAGAGCTCTGCAGGGTTTGGCCCGACACTGTCGAGGAGCGGGAACATCTCGCAGTGCGAGATCCCCTTGCCTGCGGTCAGCCACTGCACGTCGCCGCCCCCGAAGCGCGCGGTGGCTCCAAGTGAGTCGGAGTGGTCGATGCGGCCGGTTCGTACGATCGTCACGGTCTCGAACCCGCGGTGGGGGTGCTGCGGAAAGCCGGGCACAGCGTCCCCATGGTACATCCGCCAGCCGTCCCTGCCCTCGAAGTCCTGACCCATGGTTCGGCCGGCGAGCGAAGCGGCGGGTCCAAGCTGGGCGTTGCCCGCGGGGTAGGCATCGTCGTGGTGCGCGCAGAACAAGAACGGGTCGAGCGTCGGCCACTGGGAGCCTAGCGGCACTGTGGCGATGATCGCGTTCAGGGGCGTGTCGGATGAGGGCATGGGAGCTCCGGGACGGGTGCTGTAATCACCGCCCGGCCGGTGGGATACGCGCCTGCCCATGCTCCTCCTCCTCGCCGCCTGTACGTCCCAGAAGATTCAGCCCGAACGGTGATGTCTACGGCGGTGGAACCGCGACCACCAGCTGGCTCATCAACGGCGAGACCTACACATCGCTACTGGACGGGGTCAGCGCAGGTTGGTGCGCGGAGGACCGGATCATCTTCCTGACGATCAGCCAGAGCGCGGCCGACACCTGGCGCGGGGCCTACGTCGTCGTGAGCCCCGACCTGCTGGTCGCCGGAGCGGACATCCCGCTGGACGGTATTCAGGCGGACGCGCTGTTGATCTAAAGGTCAAACCGCCCCGGGAGCCGTCGTGCCATCCGACCACGCGGGGCCGCCGACGAGCATGTCGTCTACGCCCTCACCGTTGATGTCCCCAGCAGCGGACAATGACCAGCCGGCGAAGCTGCCCGACGGGTCGTCGGGTCATCCTACTCGGCAGCGCACGTGAGCCCGGCGAGCACGAGGTCGGGAATCCCGTCGCCCGTGATGTCCCCGCCCATCCTGCCCGGACCCCCAAAAGCCGACATCATCGCCCCGCCTCCACGTTACAGGGCCGCGGGCACACCATGGACTCCGCACTCACCGTCTACCTCGCGACCATCGGCGCAGCGCCAACTGCAGCCGACGCGTCCATGCTCTCCCTCCTGTCCGACGCCGACATCATCGTGCAGATGGTGCTGCTGCTCCTCGTGCTGATGTCGGTCACATGTTGGGCGATCATCCTAAATAAGTTCATCACCGTGCGCGGCGCGGCATGGCAGAGCGCGCGCTTTGTCGACATGTTCTGGAAAGCGACGGCGCTCGAGAATGCCTATCAGGCGGCCGGGCGGTTCCCTCGCTCCCCCACCGCCGCGGTCTTCAAGGCCGGCTACGTCGAGCTAGCTAAGCTGACGCAGCAGGACCAGAGCGGCGCGATGGACCTCGGGCTCACCGAGAACGTCGAGCGCGCGCTGCGGCGGACCGCGCAGGTAGAGCTCAACAAGCTCGAGCGCATGAACGCGTTCCTGGCCACCACGGCGAGCACGGGGCCGTTCATCGGACTGTTCGGCACCGTCTGGGGCATCCTGCGCGCGTTCCAGAAGATCGGCATCACCGGGCAGGCCAGCATCCAGACCGTCGGTCCGGACATCTCGCACGCGCTGGTCGCCACTGCAGTCGGGCTGCTCGCGGCCATCCCGGCCAGCATGGCGTTCAACTACTTCAACAGCTCGATCCGCAACATCGCATCCGAAGTCGATGCGTTCTCCGCGGACTTCCTGAACATCGTCAAGCGGCACTACTCGCAGCAGTCGGCGCAAGCCGGCCGGCGGTAGGGGAGCGCCGCGATGGGCATGAGCGGGCCTTCCCACGGCGGTGGCGGCATGATGGCGGAGATCAACGTGACGCCCTTCGTGGACGTCATGCTGGTCCTGCTGATCATCTTCATGGTGACCGCGCCGCTGATGACGACGGGGGTGGCGATGGAGCTGCCCCGAGCGGACGCGCCGCCGCTGCAGCCGGACGACGATGAGCAGCTCGTACTGTCCGTCACGGCGGAAGAAGCGTACTACATCAACGACACAAAACTAACCTTTGACGAGATGAAGCTGAAGCTGACCGCGATCGCGGCAGCAAATCCGGACCAACAGGTGTTCGTAAGGGCAGATGGAAAACTCCCGTACGAGAAGGTCCTGCAGCTGCTCGCGGTCGCGAAGGCCTCCGGCGTGGCGAAGGTGGGCCTCGTGACGCAGCCAGGGCCGGTGGGCGGTGGGCTCGGCGGACCGGCGCCGGGGGGCGGGGGATGAAGATCCCGGCGCTGCTCCTCGAGTGGCCCGTCGCCCTCATGGCGCACGTGTTCGCGGCGCTGATGATCTGGGTCGCCAACATGATCAGCGGGCCATCGGAGCCGATGTTCAAGCCCGAGGACGTGATGGAGATCTCGATGTCGGGGCCACCGAAGTCGGACTCGCGCATGGTGCAGAAGGCGTCCCGTACCGCGGACGCTGTGCGGGGCTCCGACGCCGTCGCCGAGCCGCCCCCGCCGAACCAGAGCGACATGGCGTTCCGGACGCCGGACGCGCCGCCGGTCAAGGGGCAGGCCGACGCCGATCTGCAGCGGCAGAAGATCATGGACGACATGAAGCGCGAGCAGCTCTTGAAGGACCTCTCGGCGCCCATCGGCACCCAGAACCGGCAGGCGAGCGACCCGACCGGATCCGGGGACGGCGGTGAGGCGTCGGGCGGGATCAACGACCCGGAGACAGCCCGGTGGATCAAGAAGATGAAGGAGCGAGTGACCCCGAACTGGCACCCGCTGCTGTCCATCTGCCAGGCCAACCAGAAGCTCACCGTGGTCATCAAGGTGCCGATGAACGCCGATGGTTCGCTGTCCGGGGACCCCTCGGTCGGGACCAGCAGCGGGAACGGCTCCCTCGATCAATCCGCGCTTCGCGCAGTACAGCAGACCACCAACCTGCCCCCGCCGCCGGCCAAGTTTTCGAATGGCGTGGTCGGCGTGACCACATTTTCATGCTCTGAAGCCTAATAGTTGCGAGTCTCCATGTTCCCGCGCACCCCACCCCGCTCGGCCCCCCGAGTACCCCCCCGCGTACCCCCCCCCGTGCCCCGCCGTGTGCCCCCGCGCGCGCTCGCCCTGATCGCGCTGCTCGGCTCCTGCTTCGCCGCGACCCAGGCCCTCCGTCAGCCCGCCATCGCCGGAGATGGCCCGGTCAACATCGGGATTGACATCGGCAAACCTGGACAGAACGCCATCCCCATCGGCCTCCCCTACCCCAAGGGCGGCGCGCCTCAGGCGCAAGACTTCTGGAACGTGGTCAAGCGCGATCTGGAGCTCACCGGCTTCTTCACCGTGCTGGACCCCAATGTCTCCCTCGAGCCTGCAGATGCGGGGGTAGAGCCCGGACAGTTCGACTTTGCGGCGTGGCGTCCCTCCGGCGCGTCCGCCCTCGCCAAGACCGTCACGACCGCGAACGGATCGAACCTCGACACTCAGGTCTGGATCTACGACGTCAACGGCGCGACCAAGCTCGACGCCAAGAGCTTCTCGGCCGGCAGCACGTCCACCCGGGCCCTCGCTCACCGTGTAGCCAACGCGATCCTCTTCGCGGTCACCGGCCGGAAGGGCTTCTTCGACACCCGCTTCGCGTTCTCCGGCCGCTTCGGCGAAAACAAGGAGATCTACCTCTGCGACGCCGACGGGTACGGCCGCCGCTCCATCACTAAGAACGGCAGTATCAACCTAAACCCGCGCTGGTCGCCGACCGGATCGGCCATCGCCTACACGGGCTACGCGGCGGGGAACCCGGACCTGTACGTGGCGGACCTCGGCAAGGGCCAGATCCGGCGCGTCGCAGCCAAGGCAGGCATCAACACCGGCGGTGCGTTCGCGCCCGGCGGAGCCACGCTCGCGCTCACCCAGACGGTCGGGAGCGACAGCGAGATCTTCACCATCGACGCGGCCAGCGGCGCCGCGATCGGCCGGCTCACCGCTTCGCCCGGGATCGACGTCTCGCCCTCCTGGTCGCCCGACGGGTCGAAGATCGCGTTCGTCTCGGAGCGCTCCGGCGGGCCGCAGATCTACGTGATGAACAAAGACGGCTCAGGGGCCCATCGCGTGAGCTTCCAGGGCCCGAACAACACCTCACCCGCGTGGTCGCCGCTCGGGGATCGCATCGCGTTCGTCGGGCGGGACGGCAACTTCGACATCTTCACCGTCAAGACCGACGGCACCGGCGTCGTGCGGGTCACGCAAGGTCAGGGCGACAACGAAGACCCGAGCTGGAGCCCCGATGGCGACTACATCGCCTTCAGCTCGACCCGGTCGGGCGCGGGCCACATCTGGATCGCGTCGGCGGACGGCGACTTTCAGGCGCAGATCACCTCGGGCGGAGGCGGCTACTCCAACCCGAGCTGGTCGCCTCACTTAAGTTGGTGACTCGCCGACTCGTCCGGGGCCGCCGCACCTGGCTCGGCTCGCCGATGCTCGTGCTCTCGGCCTGCTCGTCCATCCAGACCGATCACCTGCTCACCTGGGTTCGCGCGGACGACGGCGCCTACAGCATCGGCGTGCGCGAGGTCCCCGAGCTGGATGACGCGATCCACATGACCGGTGAGCTGGGGGCCGTCACGTACGGCGGCCGGATCGCGTCCAGAGCGGACGGCGGGTGGGTCTACACCGGCGGGGTAAAGCTCACCGTTCACGCCGTCGTCATGGACCTTGACGAGGACAACATGGGGACCGGCGAGTCGGTCGCGGTGCCCCTCGACGAAGATGGTCTGCTGCTCTACACCTTCTACGCAAACCTCGCCGCGGCGCGCGCGGAGGTAGAGGCGCGCGGCGTTGACACCGGCCCGATGTTCCCGATGGACGCCGCATGGAATCCGGCGGTGAACCCGCTCATCGAGATCACACCCGCTGACAACGCCGCCTACGCGACCGGCAGCAACACCTTCCTGCTGCTGCCCGACGGCGGCGACCGCGATGTCCCCCTCCTCGCGAACCAGGGCGCGCTGATCCACGAGTTCGGGCACGCGATCTTCCACCTGCTCACCACCGGCGATCCGTTCTCCGCCCCGCTGGCGACCGATCCCGCCGAGGAGTCGTACTACTGGCAAGCGAGCCTGCATGAGGGCTTCGCCGATACGCAAGCGACCCTGCTGCTCGACGACCCCTCGTTCATCGACGCCTCGATCGAGATGCCCGAACGCCGCGTCGACGACGACCACGCCGTGCTGACCGAGGACATGCTGCCGGCGAACCGCCTCGAGCCCCTGCTTGACGACCCCTACCCGCTTGGCACGGTCTACGCCTCGTTCGCCTGGGACCTTCGAGTGGCGAGCGACCCTGACACCGCCTACGCAATCGTGCTGGACGCCATCGCGCGCTGGGCCCCTTCGAGGGCCTCGGATGTCGAGGGCACCGCCTACCTGCAGGCGCTCTTGCAGTCTGCCACCGACGCCGGCCTCGGAGAGGTCGCGTGCGCGAGCGCCGAGGCTCGGTTCGCGCTGCTCGCCACCACCTGCCCAACCGGTCCGATGGAATGAGCTACCGAGCCATCCAATGCCGGTAGTCATCGCCGCGTCCATCGACGAGGCGCTGGTCCGCTCCTCGGCCGGCCGGCACGAAGCGGCGTGGATGGCCGGCGTCGGGGCAGGCTGGAGGGCGGGCGTTGCCGCCGTCATGGTGGAGGCCGACGTGACCTCCCGCGGCGAAGCAAACGGACTGATCGCGATCCACACTGTCCGGGGCCGCGCCTCAATCCTCGCCGAGGCCCACCTCGGCCCGCCCGGGGACCGCTTCCGCTTTGTGGTCGGGGCCGGCCCTGCCGTCACCCTCGCCGCCACCCAAATCGGCGATCTCGAGGTGCTCACCTCGCTGCAGGGCGGGAGGGCGACCGTGGGCTTGGATGGGGTGCTGCGCGGGTGGGACTCCCCGGTGGAGACATGGACGGTGGGCCTGCGCCTCGGCGCGTTCGGTCACCGCGAGGGCGTGGACGCCGAGCTTGGCTTGCGCACCGCGTGGGCGTTCTGATGCTGCTGCTCCTCGGCTGTACGCACTTGGCGATGGTCGACGGCGCGGTGCCGGTGGACCCCGGCTACAACGAGTTCTCCGCCGACCTGCAAGGCAGCCGCGACCCCAACGTGCTTCAGACGCCGCTGGCGATCCCGCTCCCCAGCTTCGCCTTCCACTTCCGACGTGGAATCGGCGAGAACATAGACTTCGGAGCGCATATCTACCCGCTGGGGCTGGGCGTCGACCTGCGCTACCGGTTCCTTGAATCCAACGGGTGGTCGCTGGCCACCCAGCCCGGAGTGTCAGGCATCATCATGCCGATCCCCACGCTCCAGTATGGGCAGATCGACCTGTCGTTGCCGGTGAAGGTCGAGCACGCCCTCGGGGAGCGCTGGGGCTACGCTTTTGGCCCCGGAGTCATCTTCCGGCAGACCTTTTACGCCGCACAGGCCGAGGAGTTCAGCTCAAGCACCGCTACCTTCGAGCTGTACGGCGGCGGTGGCGCACGGGTCTTCCACGACTGGCCGAAGCTGCGTTTCGGCATCTCGGGCGATCTCTACGTCGACACCTTGCGGGCGACCGGCCTGTACGGGGGCATCGGCGTGGATCTGGCTTTCACCCACCGGGGCGGCCCTCGGTCGTACAAGCCGCCGCGGCCCGAAAACGGTTAGGAGTTTGTTCAGTCTGCAACGCCCGGAGAGGCCCGTGAACTTCCACCATTCTCGTGCACTCGCCGCCCCCGGAACCATCGCCCGCCTCGGAGCCGCGATGTGGCTGGCCCACGCCGCCCTCGGGGTGCCCACGACCTCCGCCGGCGAGTCCTCCGCTGCGGTGAGCGATGCGGAGCACGTGCGCCTCTCGTCGGAGATCAAGCAGCTCGCCACGCGCCAGGCCTGGGCGGGCGTGGAGAAGAAGTACGAGGATCTGGCAAAGCTCGGGGTAGAGCTGACCTTCGACGATCTGCTGCACGGCGCCTACGCAGCGCGAGCGCTTGGAGACGCTCAGGGGGTGTACGACCGCTTGAAGGTAGCCGCAAAGCTGAA
>SHYV01000014.1 GCA_009692605.1 Myxococcales bacterium | reverse complement strand
CCACCGCCTTCACCACCGCCTTCACCTCAGGCTTGGAGAGCGCGACTGGCGCATCTGCCGATGACCCGCTCACGGGAGGTTCACTCGAGCCCACTGAATCAAGCGCAGCGATGTCGGGGGCGCCGGGGGGGGCGCCGGGGGGAACGAGCGGGACGGGGGAGCCGGACAGGGCCGGATCGACGAGCGCGACCACCGGAGCGACGTCGCCTGACGCCACGGCCACCTGCGAACCGTCCAGGGCCGGGGTCGGTGGACGAACCCAAACCTGCACTCCCAATGCCAGCGCGCCCAGCATGCCAAGACCGGCGACCCCCCCGAAGATCCACGGGAGGCGGGACGGCACCCGAGCAGACAAATGGGGGCCATCGCCCAGCGGAACCGCAGGGGGGCCACCACCACCCGTCTCTCCGCGCATCTGCCGGAGGCGACCGGCATCCGGGACCTGCGTATGGCTGGACAAGCTGTCCTGCTCCCGGGGGGTCGGAGCGACGCTGAACGCGGCGGGCCGAGACGAACCGGTCGACGCCAGACCATCGCGAGCCGCAGGAAACCCTCCGGAAGGGGGGATGGGGCCATCGTCAAAGCTGTACGTCTCGCCCTTGGGAGTAGAGCCGGACGACGACGACGAGCTGGGGACCGAACCGGGGGGGGACGAGCGGTCGCCAACCCGGACCGGCGGAAATCGGGAGACCCCGCCCTCACCGCGCCCGAGCCTCGGATGGTCCCGGGGGACCGGCTCGAGCTCGGGCAGGACCTGCTGCAAGGCGCTGATCATCTCGGTGGCCGAGGCGTACCGCTCGGCAGGGAGGTAACGCACGGCGCGCTGAATGATCGGCTGGAGGGGCTTGACGACGGCGTCGAGCATCTGAGTGTGCATCTCGCACATGAAGATGTCGGCCGGGGCCTCCCCGGTCAGCAAGTCCATGAGCATCGCACCGGTGGAGTAGATGTCTGCCCGCCCATCGAGTCCACGGGAGCCGGCGCGCTGTTCCGGCGCCATGTACGCCCACGTGCCCATGATCGAGCCGGTGCGTGTCATCGACGGCGAATCATCCGACTGCACGCGGGCGATGCCGAAGTCGGTGACCTTAGCCGTGCCGTCGCGGGCGAGGAGGACGTTGTGGGGCTTGATGTCCCGGTGGATGACGCCACTCTCGTGCGCGACGTGCAAGGCCGTCAGGACGGACACGCACACGTCGACTGCGAGCCGCGGCGGGAGCGGCCCGTTGGCCTCGACATAATCGTTGAGGCTGCCGCCGGAGATCAGCTCCATGACGAGGTAGGGCGCCCCGTTGTCATCGCCGATGTCGAAGACCGACGCGATGTTTGGGTGTCGCAGCCGCGCCATGGTGCTGGCCTCGGTCTCGAACCGGCGCCGCAGGTCGGCCTTCGCAGAGAACTCGGGGGCGAGCACCTTCACCGCGCATTCCACTCGCAGCCGGCGGTCGTACACCAGATAGACCGCAGCCATCCCCCCCTGCCCGAGCAAACCGCGGACCTCGTACCGCCCGTTGGCGATCGACTCCAGGTTCGGCGCCGGCTCGTTCACGGATCTACCAGGTGACGACGGTCATCGTGCCGAGCGCCAGCGCCACGGCACCTACTCCCATCGAGGCGTAGGTGAGCGTATTCGCCCGCTCCCGAAGTCCCGGAAGCTCGGAATCAGGCACGGGATGCGCCGTGTCCCCAAACTCGCCCTTCGCGGAGAGCGCCAGGCCGTAGGTCACTCCGCCCACGACCGCTGCCCCCGCGGTCCCGGCGATGAAGCCGGCGTGAAGGCCCCTGCGCGACACCGCCTTCGGGGGTATCGCCCAGGAAGGCAGCGCCGTCTTCGCCTCGAGGTAGAGCGAGTTCTCAATCTTGCCGAGCGCATCGACGCGCTGAACGATGACCGATACGCCGTTCGGGCGGAGCGACGTGCGCACCCCGTCGACTAAGATCTCCCCGCCCCCGCTGGCCTGCACAGGCTGCAGTTCGCCCTCGTCCGCCGACGCCGACGCGTCGTAGAGGGCCACCAGCGGGTGCCCCTGCGGCGCCACGCTTTCGGGGATCTGGTACCCAGGCTCAAGCCGCCGAGCCGCATGAAACTCGGAGAGCGCGCCCGCCAGATCTGGCCTGGTGAACAGAAGGAGCCCGTTCATGCGGTGGAACGCCGCGGCGTCCTTCGGCTTGACCGGCTCCGCCAGGCAGGGCAACGCACGCGCCCCGTCCTTCTGCGCCTTGACCAGCGCATCGACGTCCATCTCTGCGAACGCGGCTTCACCAGCTGCGGACGCCGCTAGAAACTCCGCGACCGTAGAGGTTCCGGCACAACTCGAACCGGATTCGGCCGCAATCGCAGGGGAGAGCACCTGAAGGCTCAACAGAACGTGTAGCGCTAGTGGCAACATCATAAGAATGTAGCGGAATAGGGCCCGTTGGTCAATTGCCGCGACCGTGGGGTTCGGCCGTCAGAGCGGCGGCGCAGCGACCAGTCCTCGGCCGGACATCATACGCTGCCGCCATGAGAACCGCCCCGCACACGCCCAGCCAAGCCCCACCGTACCCGAGCCTAAGGTCCGTGCTGCTGCTCTGTGTCGGGCTCGCCGCTAGCAGCGCCCCGACCGTCGCCGCAGAGCCGCTGACTTCCACACAGGCAGCGGAGCTTTACGGCGACGCCTCCATCGCGGCGCTCGAGGCGCTGCGACCCGCCCTGCTGGTGCTCCTTGATGAAGTCGCGCACGCCACGCCAGACCACGTTCGAGTGACCAGGTTGCACGTCTCCGGCCCGGTGCTCCGCATCGAGGGTCTGGGTGGAGACCCGGCCGAGAGGCAGGCGTTTACGAAGGCGCTTTGCGCAGACGGACGCATCGTTCAATGCGGTCTTGAGTCCCGGCTCCACATCGACCCCTTCGCCATTCATGCCCTCGTCACCGTGCCGCGCTCGGCGTCCGCCAGTCCGGGTGGCTTCGACGCGAGGCGTGTCCTCGGGTCGCCCGCGACCGAACTTTCGCGCACCGCGGCGCTCAAGACGGCTCGTGATGCGGCAGACGCGCAGGGTGCGACCGGGCTCGTGTTCGACATCCGGCCGGACCGCAGGGTCGGCGCCGTGGACCTCCTCCCGATCCAGGTCACCGGATATTGCCGGTTCCACGACCTCGCAGTGCTCATGGACCTCCTGCAGCGATCCCCGGAACCCAGCTATTGGTCCGCGCTGGAATTGACGATGGGGGTCCCGCCTGCAGGGCTGGTCGGCCACGGGTTGGCCCGCGCGCAGTCCGCGTCCCGATTGGGCTGGCCGCTCGACGACGTCGCGGTGGCTGTACGCGGGGAGCTCTTGTGGCCAACGCCGGCTCTGGACCCAGGCGGCGCCGTCGCCCCCCCCGGCGTCGCGTGGCCGAGCGGACCGGCCCTGACGACAGCTTGGTCCTACAATCCGGCCGGACTGCGCGATCCGTTCCGGGACCTGCAGCTCTGGCACCCAGCGCCGGCCGTGATCGCTGCGCCAGCGCCTCTGGAGCCGGGCGAGTTCGTCGTAGCCGGGGTCCGCGCCGAGGATGCCCTGAAGCTCGCCGCGCGCGCCGCCGGCCTCGTGGTCCGATGGTCAGGGCCGGCCGAGCCCTGGAAGGACGCCCGGGTCACGGCCTCAGGGGCCGGCTCGCTTCGAGCGTTCTGCACCGCCATGCTGAAGTCCGTCGGTCTCGCCGCCACACCGACGAAGACTGAGCTTCAGGTAAGGAAGACGGCGAAGGCAAAGCTCCCCCCCGCGCCCGCAGATAAGTCAGGAGGACAGTCCACGATCTCGCTGGACTCGGTGGACTTGGACGCGCTGTGGCTCGTGGGGCTCGCCAACGGCCAGCGCCCTTCGGCCCTGCTCGTCGACGACCACGACCACCCGTTCCTCGTCCACGTCGGATCCCACCTGCTGGACCGCAAAGGCAAGGTGACGGCGATCCTGTCCGATCGCATCGTCGTATCCTTCACCGACGGGCGCTCGCCGATCGACATCGCGCTGTACTCGGAGGATTGAGCGGCGGGCTACTCCCCCACCCCCGCGCCATCGACGTCCGCCACTCCGGTGGCCTCGACGAACCGAAAGCACACCTTACCGGACACCGCCCCCTTCGGCGGGGCGAACGGGGCTGTGAAGTCCTCCCAACCCGTCGTGGGCAACTTCCACGCCCTGAGCAGCGTGAACGGCGTGGTCCCCGACGAAGCGAGGCGGCCCACCATGTCGTAGCTGCGCACCTCCGCGACAAAACCGGTCCACGGGTGGTCGTCGCTCTGGACGCGGTCCACCTTCACCCGCCCGCTGACAACGATGCCGGGCGCGACCGAGAACGCATCAGAGCAGGCAAGCGCATTACCGGGGTTGTCGACCGCGATGCGGAGCCCCTCTCCCTCGTTCAGGGACAGCGCCGCTCCCGTCGTCCCGGGAGGAATGAGGAACGAGAACCCCAACGGGGCTCCCCCGGGACCTCCAGGCTCGTCCATCGGCCACTCCACGCTGACGATCGGAGCCGCAACGGGCACTGGCATCCCGGGGCTCTCCACCACGACGCGGTCAACCTCCACGGTGCCTGTCGCCCCCAGAAAACGCCAGCACACCTCCGCCTGCACCGCAGCGGTGGGCACCTCGATCTCCGCGCTCCACTCCTCAAAACCGCCCTGCTCGCGGACGTGGGCCACGCGCACAAACTTGGTTCCTTCAGGCGAGACCAGGCGCTTCTGTTCATCCCGCGCCCGCAGCTCCACGTCGAAGCCGGTCCAGAGCTCCGCCGTGGTGACCAGCTCAGCCACTCGCATCCTTCCCGACAAGGACACCCGCCCCTGCATGCGCACGGGCGCTGTGCACACCACCGCGTCGCCCGGCGTGGGCACCGTGAAACTAAACCCCATCGAGCCGTCCGACAGCCGCCCCGCGACCGGCGACGCGACCACCCCGGGCGGGACGAAGAACCCGACTCCGTACGGCGCACCGGCGACGCCCCCGCCAAAATTCATGTCAAACGCGCGGGACTCCGCCTGGGGCACATCGCTCGGCACGTCCGCGACCACCGGCGCGTCAGGCCACGGGGCAAAGCCGAGTCGCTCCGTCTCGGTGCCGCAACCGGAGACTCCTCCGATCCCGAGCGCCGACCCCAGGCGCGCCAGGGCCCCCCAACGCGCTCTGGAGTACGTCATTCGGCCTCCTGCAGCGCCAAAACCTCGATCCAGTCGACCGCGAGGCGAGTCGGGACGTCGCCATCTACCTTCAAGCAGAGTCGAACTTCACGAGCATCCGGGAGGGCGCGGAACTCAAAGCGGTCCACACGCCACGAGGTGCCGCTCGCCGTCGTCAGGGGCCGCTCCATCACCGGTGAGCCCCCAAGCTGCATCACCCGACCGTCGGGCCCAGCCATCCGCGCCTCGAAGAAGATCCATGTGCGACCCGCGCCCCCCGCCGCCGGGCCCGTGTGCATGTCCGCGCGCCAGCGGGCGCGGACCGCCATCAGCGGCGAGGCCGGCACCATCGGAGCGCACGCCAACGCAGTGGACCGGTCGCCGCCAACCGCGAGCGACAGGACGGCAAAACCGTCGACGAGGTCCATCACCGCCGATGGATCCGCGACCGTCCCGCCGGCGTCGCTCCAGCCGGACGGGAGCACCTCACCGTCCAGAGGCCAAAGGCCAAGCCGCGCCCCGCCGACCGGCACCGCAACAGGCGGAGGCGGCGACTGCGACTCGCTAAGCGCAGGGAGCGGAGCGATCGTCGGAGGAAGGCCGCCGCCCGGCGCGAGCGGCAGCAGCGACATCACCCGCCCCGACCCGGGGCCCGTGCCGCAAAACCACGGCCACAGCACCTTTCTCGCACAATTCGCCGCATCCAGCGCGCGGGCCCGGTCCTCGTAGCGCTCCAACTTCTCGAACGCCCTCGCCGCGGTGGTCCACGCTTGGGCGATGGCCGGACCCGCCCAGCGCCAGGATCGCGTGATCGCCACCGCGTGCAACGCGGCCTCCAGCGCAGCAGGGTGGTCGCCTTGACGCGTGGCGGCCTCGGCCACCGCAAGAGCGGCGGCGGGGTGGCCCACGAGGGTCTTCTGGGCGCGCTCCGCCCACGATCGGGCAAGAGGAAGGTCGTTGGCTGCGAGCGCGCGGCGCGCCAATTCAAGCTGGAACGGAACATAGCCCCCGCCAGCCTCGCCCCCGGCGTCGGCGACGTGCTCGACCCAGCCCGCCAGCGCCTCGCACCCCTCACCGGGCGCTGCGTACAGCACCTGCCGGAAAGCAACGGCGAACGTACACTCCGCAGGAAAGCGGCTGGTCACCGTGCTGTCGACCCACTCGGACCGTGAGCTGGCCAACCACGCGTACCGGTCCACCGGGCGCTGGCCTCGAGCCACCAGCGCGGGAGCGTAGCGCTGGTACTGGGCCAGCAGGAAGGGGGGCCGAAAGTAGAGCCCCCCGTTCTTGGGCGCCGCGGCGTCAAGGACGTCGGCCTCCACTCGGTAGTCGAAGCCGGTGCCGACCTCCTGGGGGCTGACCGGCCGCGTCCAGAGGTCATGGAGCGGCTCGGCGGCAAGGAGGAGGAGCCCGAAGAGCGACCATCCGGCCGCGCCGGGGCGTCGCGCCGCGCGCAGGACGGAGTCCACCGCCAGCCCGACGAGGACGCTGGCGAGCGGAAGGAAATCACTGTAATTACGGGGGTTCTGTGCGGGCCCAGACCGCGACGCGAACCACGGAAAGACCAGCGCAGCGAGCACCCAGCCGAGCAAGAGCGGATCCCGCCGCCGAATCGCGACGCCGAGACCCGCGACCTGCAGGCCTGATAGCGCCCAGGAGAGCGCAGGCACCCGACTGTCGAAGTTCCACCACAGATAAGCGAGCACGGTCCATGTGCGGTCGGACGGCGCGTCCTTGTTCGCGAGCTGGAAGCGCAGCGGACCGAGCGCCCAAGGGACAAACGAGAGGCCCGCGAGGCCCAACGCCAGCACGAGCAGGCCAAGCCGCGCCCAGGCCAGCCCGCCGATCGGTGACGCGGCGTTCTGTGGCTCGGCCTGACCGCGCCGACCGCCGGGCGAGCCGCCCGCAGTCCCACGCAATGAGCCCCGAGCCAGCAGGTCCAACCCTACCCCAAGGCCGGTCGCGGCGATGGCGGCCGCACCCGCGTAGTGCGTCCACAACGCGCCAGCGGCGGCGAGGCACAGGGCAACGGCCCATCTCCCCGGTCGAGATCCTCGGGAAACGCCCAAACCCGTCGCAAACAGGAGCGCACCCCAGAACATCAGCAGCCCGTACATCCGGGCGGTGCTGGCGTACAGCAGCGCGTACGGCGACAGCGCCATCACCCACGCCGCCACCAGCCCAACCCGACCGCCAAAGTATCGGCCCCCAGCCCAACCCGTCAGCCCCACCGAGGCCACCACGCCGAGCGCCGAGGGCAACCGCAGGGCGAAGTCCCGGTCCCCGAGCCAGCGGAAGGCCGCGACGATCAGGTAGTAGAGCGGCGGGTGCCGGTCCTGCCCGGCCGCGCCGATCATGCCCGGCAGGTCCTTCTGCATGAGCACCCACGTGAACGCCTCGTCTTGCCAGAGCGACCAGCGCCCGAGGTGACCGAAGCACAGCAGCGCGCTTACCCCCAGCGGGAACAGCCAGCCCGCGGGTCGCGGCAGCTTCGGGCGTTCGGGGGTCAACACGGGCCGGCTTAATCCGGCGTGTTACCGCGCGGACCTATGGAGCAAACATGGATGCGACGGACTGGAATCATCGGTACTCAGGCGGAAATGTGCTCGGCTGGGATCAGGGTCGGGCCTCGCCGCTTGTGCTGCGCCTGCTGCCGGTCATCCACCACCCGCCGGCCCGGGTGCTGGTGCCCGGCTGCGGCCTCGGCCACGAGGCGCGGGCGCTCGACAACCGCGGATACCGGGTCACCGCGATGGACATCGCGCCCCTGGCCGTCCAGCGGGCGAAAGCGCAAAACGGCGTGGACGCGATCGTCGGGGACTTTCTCACCGCCGACTTCTCTGCCGGCGGCCTCGGGACCTTCGATCTGGTGTGCGAGCACACCCTGTTCTGCGCGATCGCGCCGGGCGACCGGGACCGATACGTCGCAGCGGCGGCGCGCGCCCTTCGCGCGGGCGGCAAGCTGTTCGGAGCGTTTCTGGACTTTGACAACGCCGCGCTGAAGCGGCCGGGACCGCCCTTCGGCACCAGCGCCGCCGACCTCCTCCACTACTTCCATCCGCATTTCGAGGTCGAGCGGCTCGAGCCCTCAGGGTTCGGGTTCCAGACCGCATCGGGCGCGGCCGAGGGCGCGGCCGAGCTGGCCCAGCTTGAGGCGGTCTTCGTCCGCCGGTGATCGACGGTCGATGATCGCCGGCCGGTGATCGCCGGCCGGTGATCGCCAGCGGCTGACCGGGCAGCGGCTCCAGCACGGGCGCAGCGAAGATGGGCTAAGCCTCGGGGCGATGGCGACCCTGAGCTTCCGTGGTGTGCAGAAATCCTACCGAAGCGGGAGCCGCTCGGCCCCCGAGCTCAGCATGGTGCTCCACGGTGTCGATCTCGAGGTCGCAGATGGCGAGTTCATCGCGCTCGTCGGCCCGTCGGGCTGCGGAAAGAGCACCCTGCTGAGATGCGTCGCGGGCCTAGAGGAGATCACCGCCGGCGATCTCCTGATCGGCGAACGCAAGGTGAACGACGTCGCGCCGAAGGACCGTGACGTCGCGATGGTCTTCCAGAGCTACGCGCTCTACCCCCACCTCACGGTCAAGGAGAACATGGCGTTTGCCCTGCGTCTCCAGAAGCACCCCGAGACCGAGGCCCGGGTGGCCGAGGCGGCGGAGATGCTCGGCCTGACGCCCCTGCTGGCGCGGCTCCCGAAAGAGCTCTCCGGGGGACAGCGACAGCGCGTCGCGATGGGACGCGCGATCGTCCGTCGCCCAGCGGTGTTCTTGTTCGACGAGCCGCTCTCGAACCTCGACGCCGCGCTGCGCCAGCAGATGCGAAGCGAGCTGCGCCGCAGGCACAAGCTGCTGCGGACCACTACCCTGTACGTGACGCACGATCAGGTGGAGGCGCTGACGCTCGCCGATCGCATCGTCGTCCTCAACGGCGGTGTGGTGCAGCAGGTCGGCACCCCGGACGAGCTGTATTTCGACCCCGCCAACCGCTTCGTGGCGAAGTTCATCGGCAGCCCGACGATGAACTTTCTGGAGCACGACCCTGGCCGACCGCTGAAGCCGGGGCAGCAAGCAGACAACCAAACCGCGCCGCCCGGAGAGGTCATCGGCGTGCGGCCGAACGACGTGGTGGTGCACCGCGACGGACAACCGGACCACGGGCTGCCAGACCCAGGGCTGGCCGCGACCGTGGAATTCGTGGAGCGGCTCGGTTTTGAGGCCATGGTGCATCTGCGCGTCGCTGGCGGTGCTCCGGCGGCCGGGGGCGCGCAGGACCCCCTGCTCATGGCGCGCGTCGAGGGGGAGGCCCCGAGCCCCGGTGAGTCTGTGAGCCTGACGTTCACGCGCAGCTACCGGTTCGAGACCGCAACAGGCGCCCGCGTGCGGCGTTGAGCCTGATTTTATTCGGGCTGCAGCTGCTGTCTGCTCCGGCCGCCGCGACCGAGATCACGCTCTGGCACGCCTGGCGCGGGGAGGAGCGCGCGGTGCTGGAGGAGTTGACGAGCGAGTATCAGTCAGCCCACCCGGGCGACCAGATCGAGCTGGTCTCGGTGCCCTACGAGTCGCTCGCCAGCAAGCTTGAGGCGGCCGTCCCACGCGGCAACGGGCCGGATCTCTTCATCTTCGCGCACGAGAGGCTTGGGGACTGGGTCAAGACCGCGCTCATCCAACCCGTCGGTCCCGCCGCAGACTACACCGACGCTGCGCACGGCGCGCTCGCAGGCGACGACAGCCTGCTGTACGGCTGGCCGTTGGCGACCAAGTGTCTGGCGCTCTTCTACAACCGTGCGCTCGTCCCGGTCCCGCCCGAGACCACCGACGACCTGCTGCGCCTCGCCGACCAGCTGCGGGACCACCCCACCGAGCCGACGCGTTGGGGTTTTGCGTGGGAGGCCACCAGCGCGTACCACAACGCCCCGTTCATGCACGGCTTCGGCGGCGGGGCGCTGGTAGACGGGCGGGCCCAGCTCGATCGACCCGAGAACCGCGCCGCGTTCGCGTTCATCCAGCAGCTCGCCGCGCTGGGCCCGGCGGAGACGTCAGGCGCCCTGATCACGCAGCTCTTCAACAGCGGAAAGGTGGCGATGGTCCCGAACGGACCGTGGTTCCTCGGCGAGATCGAACCGCAGGAGCGCGGCGGGCCCGACTTCGCGGTCGCCCCCTTGCCGAGGGTGTCGTCCACCGGCTTGCCCGCCGCGCCGTACCTCACCGTGGAGGCCCTGTTTCTCGCCGGCAGGCCGGCCCCGTCTACGCGCGAAGCGGATGGGCTCGCCCGCGACTTTGCCGCCTACCTGCAGCGCCCCGACATCGCCGGTCGCCGGGCTGCGGAGGGCAAGCAGGTGGTGCCGGGAGCGGGGGGAGCCCCCGCCGCCCTGCCGGATGACCCCGTGCTCGCTGCGTTTCAGCGTCAGGCGGATCTCGCGGTGCCCATGCCCACCGTGCCGGCCATGGCCCAGACGTGGGAGCCGCTCGCTCGGGCGCTGCGGCGGCTGGTGCGTGGGGCGGCCACGCCGGAGCAAGCCGCGGCAGAGGCCCAGACCACGTGGCTCGTCGTGTCACGACCGGAAGCGCCCACCGTCGATGGACGACCCTTCGCGTGGCTGCTCGGGCTGGGGCTCGCGCTTGGGGCTGCATGGGCCGTACGTCAGATGTACGTGGCGAACGTCGTCAAGGCGTGGCGCGAGTACCTTTGGGTGGCGCCAGGGGGTCTCGCCGTGGTCCTGCTGGTGGTGGCGCCCTTCGTGGTCGGGGCGAGCGTGAGCCTGTTCGAGGTGAGCGGATCGGCCAGCGACGGGACGTGGCGGTTTGTAGGCTTCGCCCACTTCACTGACATCCTGCTGTCCCGGGACTTTCCGCTGACCGACGCGTCTACCCGAGCCTTGTCGTTCTGGTACACCCTCGCCGTCACCCTTATCTGGACGCTCACCAACGTTGTGCTCCACGTCTCGCTCGGGGTGTTTCTGGCGTTGATGCTTCGGGAGCCGTGGGTCAAGGTGCGCGGGGTGTTCCGCGCGCTCCTGATCCTGCCCTGGGCGGTGCCGAACTACATCACCGCGCTGGCGTGGAAGGGCATGTTTCACCAGCAGTTCGGAGCGATCAACGCCCTTCTTGGGATCTGTGGTATCGCCCCAGTGAGCTGGTTCGCACAGTGGACCACCGCCTTTGCGGCCAACGTCGCGACGAACACCTGGCTCGGGTTCCCGTTCATGATGGTGGTCACGCTCGGGGCTCTGCAAAGCGTCTCCCGCGAGGTGGAAGAAGCGGCCGAGCTGGACGGTGCGACGGGGTGGCAAAAGTTCTGGCTGGTGACCCTGCCGATGCTCAAGCCAGCGTTGTTACCCGCCGTCATCCTCGGTAGTGTCTGGACCTTCAACATGTTCAACGTGATCTTTCTGGTCAGCGGCGGTGAGCCGGACGGGTCGACCGACATCCTCGTCTCGCAAGCCTACCGATGGGCGTTCACGCGGGGCCATCGGTACGGCTACGGGGCTGCCTACGCCGTCATCATCTTCGGCGTGATGGTGGTGCAGAGTCGGCTGCTCAACCGGGTCGCGGGCAGGAAGGTGCTGTAGGCATCTTAGCCCTTCACGCCGCCGGAGGTGAGCCCCTCCACCAACTGGCGCTGAAGGAAGAAGAACAAGGCGATGACCGGCACGCTGACAATGATGGCGGCAGCCGAGAACTTACCCCATTCGGCGCCGAACTCCCCGACATAGCCGTTGAGCACCACCGGCAGCGTATAGGCCCGCGCGTCCCCGATCAGCGTGGCCGCGAGGATGAACTCGTTCCAGGCGGTCATGAAGGAGAACAACGCGGTCACCGCCAACGCGGGCCGAGCGAGAGGTAGGATGATCGTGATGAACGTCGTCCAACGCGAGGCCCCGTCCAGCGTGGCGGCCTCCTCAAGCTCGACCGGGATGGTATCGAAGTAGCCCTTGAGGTTCCAGATCGAGAACGGCACCGAGGTTGTCGCGTAGACAAGCACGAGCCCGGAGAGCGAATCGAGCAGGTGCAGGGCGTCGAGCAGCAGGTAGAGCGGGATCGCCATCAGCACGCTCGGGAACATTTGCGTCAGCAAGAACCCCGAAATGAACGCATCCCGACCTGGAAATCGCCAGCGCGACAGCGACCACGCCGCGGTCGCCGCCACCGACACGCCGACGACTGCGGTGGCCGAGGCCACGACGAGCGAATTGAGAAGCTGACGCGCAAACAGCCAGGATCCGTCGGAGGTCACCGTGCCCGCGACCGCAGCGAAGTTGGCCAGGGTCACGGTGGTCGGGATCGGCAGCGCTCCGCCCGAGAAGCCCTGCGACGGCGACAGCGCCATGTTGATCACCAGCAGCACCGGGTAGAGCACCGCACAGGTCGCCGTGACCAGAACGCCGTGCGTCAGCCAGAAGGTGACTGTAGAGACCTCGCGAGCCACTACCTCGAACGCGGGGTGGAGCCTGCGTCGTCGTTGTCGCCGCTCCCATCGGCGTCGTCCCCGACGGGAACACGGTCGGCCACCCGTGCCGGCGATGACGCAGTCCCCGGGCCGGCCGTCAACTGCTTGGACGCCTTGCGCTTGCGCTTGAACTCCTCGACCGCCGCCCGCTCACCGTCGTCCTCGTCCTCCTCGGGCTCGTCCCCCCCCGGCTCGTCACGCAGCGTACCCTTGCCCTTGCGGGTCAGGCCCTCGGACGCATCCTTGAACTCCTTGACCCCCTTTCCGAACTGCTTGAGCACGTCCGGCAGCTTGCCAACGCCGAAAAACATCATCAGGATGACGAGCACCACCATCAAGGTGGCCACGCTGGGCATATGCACGGGGGACTCCGGAACGGGCGGGGAGTATCAAGAAACCAAATGCTCGCCCAACGTGCTCACCTGAACCGCGGCGCACGCTTGTCGCGCCAGCTCTCGAAGGCCTCGCGGAAGTCAGGGTGCATCATGCAAAGCGCCTGTGCCTGCGCTTCCATCTCGATGGCGGCCGACAACGACACATCCATCTCCCGCTCCAGCTGCACCTTGGTGACGGTGTTGGAGAAGTGCGGCCCCTCGGCGATGCGACGGGCGACGGCTGTTGCTTCTGCGATCAGCCGATCCGCGGGGTACACCCGGTTGAAGAAGCCGATGCGCAGGGCCTCCTCGGCGCCGATCACGTCTCCCAGGTAGAGCAGCTCGGAAGCGCGGCCGTGCCCGACGATTCGCGGCAGCAGGTGACACGCCCCCATGTCGGCCCCCGAGAGGCCGACCTTGTTGAAAAGGAAGCTGACCCGCCCCTTGTCGCTGGCGATCCGCAGGTCACTGGCCATCGCGATGATCGCGCCGGCACCCGCGGCGACGCCGTTCACCGCGGCCACGATCGGTGCAGGATGCGAGCGCATCGCCCGCACGAGGTCGCCGGTCATCCGGGTGAACGCGAGCAGGCCGGGTGCATCCAGCGCGAACAGCGCGCCGATGATGTCGTCGACATCCCCGCCCGAGCAGAAGGCACGGCCCGCCCCGGTGATGACGAGACAGCGCGTTCCAGGGCACGAGCGCTCACCCTGACTCGTCGGGTCCTGCCAGCGGCTCTCCAGCAGCGCATCACGCCGCAGGAACAGCGCCAGCTCCGCGTAGATCTCGAACGTCAAGGCGTTGAGCTTATCGGCCCGATCGAGCGTGATCGTGGTCACACCCTGATCGCGGGTCACCGTGAACGGCAGGGTCAACCCGCTGTCCGCGAGACCACCGCGGTCGCCTCGATCTCCACCATGGCGCCCTCTTCCAAAAGGTCGGCCACCTGCACGAGCGTCATCGCCGGATAGTGCCGACCGAGCGTGGCGCGCCAGGCCTGGCCGATCTCCCGGGAAGCGGCGATGTACGCATGCTTATCCGTCACGTAAATCGTGACCCTACCAACGTTCTCTACGGGCACATTGGCGACATCCAGCACCGCACGGACGTTCTGCAACGCCTGAACGAACTGGGGCACAAAACCCTCCGCCATCCGAAGGTTCGCGTCCCAGCCAACCTGACCGGCCACGAACAGCACGTCGCCAACGATGTAGCCGTTGGAGTACCCCCGGGGCGGCATCCACCCCTCGGGCTGGACGGCGCCACGATTGACCGGCATTCCCGCGGTCCTAAACGTTCAGGGCGCCGCCGCACACCGACAGCGACTGGCCGTTGATGCCCTTCGCGTCCTCCGACGCCAGGAACACCGCGAGCGACGCGATCTCAGACGCGTCGAGGAACCGGCTCTGCGGGTTCTGGGCCTCCAGATCCGCCTTGACGTCTTCGAGCGACCGACCGGTCTTCTCCACGATGTTCGCCATGCTCGCGGTAAGCAGGGGCGAATCCACGTACCCGGGGCAGATCGCGTTGACGGTGACGCCCTTATCCGCGTATTCGGCGGCCAGAGCGCGAGTGAGTCCGATGAGCCCGTGCTTGCTGGCGCAGTAGGCGGCCAGATACGGGTAGCCCTTGAGCCCCGCGACGCTGGCCACGTTGATGATGCGCCCCTTGCTGCGCGACGCCATGAACGGGAGCACCTTGAGCGAGCACAGGAACGCGCCGGTGAGGTTCACCTTGAGGTGTTCGTCCCAGACCCGCACGTCGGTCTTCAACACCGGGGAGGAGCGCGCCACCCCCGCGTTGTTGATCAGCACGTCCACCGGGCCCGCCGCAAAGAAGGCGGCCTCGACGCTCGCCGGCTCGCCAACGTCGCATCGGACGCCGTAGCCCCCGATCTCGTCCGCGATCTTCTCGACCTCGTCCCGCGTGCGCGACATCACGGTAATGCGGTCGCCCAACGCTGCGAAGCGCCTTGCGATCTCCGCGCCAATTCCGCGACCACCACCGGTGATCACAACGTGTCTACGATTCGCCATCGACAAAACTCCGGCCCGCCTTTATGCCCCGTCGGAGCCTTTTCGTCAAGGTGACCGGAAGCCCGGAGCGGGCGCCGTCGCCCGCCAGAAGGCCAGAATCCGGGCCGTGATCGACGCGGGTTCCTCCAGAGGCATCATGTGCGAAGTGTTCGGGATGGTCTCCACCCGGACGTCGGGGATCTCCCGCTCGAGCAGCGCTACATCGGCCGTGTCGAACACCGGCCATTGCGGGTGCAGTGAGAGCACCGGGCAGTGAACGCGCCGAAGCAGGGGGATGTGGTGGGCGTGCCGGTACGGGATGGGGGACCGAACCCGATGCACGGGGTCGAAGCTCCACACCACTGACTCATCGCGTGAGCCGGGCGAGCTGGGCGAGCCAGACGCCGGCGGGGCTGGCGAGGTGCCCCGCTCGGCCAGACGACGCGCCCAGTCTGGGCCGATGCGGGGGTGGGTGGCCTGAAGGCGCGCGGCGGCGGCCAGCAGATCCGGCATCGGGCGATGCTGCGGCACCGAGGTTCGCGAGCCGTCCAGAAACCGGACCATCCGCTCGGACACCGGGTCGCTGTCCACGATCGCAGAGCCCGTGACGCCGTCCGCAAGGCCGAGGCCGTCTAGGCAGACGACAGAGGCCACACGAGCCGGGCGAGCGCCGGCGTAGAGCGTCGCGATCGTGCCGCCCATCGAGTGCCCGACCAGCCGCACAGCGCGATCGGGTGAGACCGCATCGAGCAGAGCGTCCACGTCCGCGACGTAGTCGGCGAACAGGTAGCTCGCTCCCGGAGGGTTGTGATCGGAGCGGCCATGCCCTCGCTGATCCAACGCGATCCGCAGGCCAGGAAGCGCCTGTGCGACCCCCTCCCAGGACCCAGCCTGCTCCAGATAACCATGAAGGAACACGGATACTGTGGGCTCGCTCCCCGCAGCCGTCAGATCCTCGCCTTCAGGATCAGCCTCCCAGCGCAGGCCGGCGAACCACATGCCACGCAGCTTCCATCGGGTCTCAATCATGGCGACGTGTATCCGGAACGCTGGGCGACTACGTTGGCCGTTGTGAACCCGCGCGTCCGAACCTTTTTCGTCTGGCTGTTCCTCCTGTGCCTGCTCGCGCTGCTCAGCGTCATCGCGGTCATGGACCCGAGCGCCCCAACGCGGGGCTACGAGTCGTTGATCGCCGACGTTCAGAGTGGCGCGGTTCTGGAAGTCGAGGTGGGGGGCGACGACCTGATCGTCCACCTTCGCGATGGTGTGGCCTACACGGTGTCCGGCTTCGCCGAAGATCAGGGCATCCTCGCCTGGCTCGACGACAGCGGGATCGCGGTCTACGAGGACCGCTCGTCCGCTCCATGGCTCCTGCCGGCGGTGCTCGGTCTGGCGGTGCTGGTGGGCGTGGTCTACGCGCTGCGACGCCGGCAGCAGGCAGGTACGGCCGCGGGCAAGACCATCTTCGACATGCGCCGGTCGAACGCCCGGCAGCTCAAGCCCGGGCTGGAGCAGACCCGCTTCGCCGACGTAGGCGGCCACGAAGAGATCAAAGAGGCGCTCGGCGACGTCGTGGACTTCCTCAAGGAGCCGGCCCGATGGACCAACGCGGGCGTACGCCTACCGCGAGGCGTGCTGCTGGAGGGACCGCCCGGCGGCGGCAAGACCCTCCTGGCGCGGGCTGTAGCGGGAGAAGCCGGAGCCCCGTTTTTCGTGATCTCCGCCAGCGAGTTCGTGGAGATGTTCGTGGGTGTGGGAGCCGCGCGGATCCGGGACCTGTTCGAGACCGCTCGCAAGGTGTCACCCGCCGTCATCTTCATCGACGAGATCGACGCGGTCGGTCGCCGCCGCGGATCGGGCCTCGGCACCGCCCACGACGAGCGCGAGCAGACGCTGAACCAGCTGCTCGTCTGCCTCGACGGATTTGAGCCGAGCACCCGCCTCGTGGTCATCGCCGCGACCAACCGTTCGGACGTGCTCGACCGGGCCCTGCTCCGCCCCGGGCGCTTCGACCTTCGGCTGACCCTCGGTTTTCCCGACGTCAACGCCCGAGCCCAGATCCTGAAGATTCACTGCCGCGGCAAACCGCTCACGCCCGGACTCGACCTACGACTGGTGGCCGAGGCGACCCCCGGGGCCTCCGGGGCGACCCTCGAACACCTCTGCAACGAGGCCGGCATGCGGGCGGTCCGACGGAGCCGGAAGGCCGACCGGAGCGCAGCCCCCGCGCCGGCGACCATCACGGTGGATGACTTCCTTGGGGCCCTTGAGTCCGCCTCAAAGATCGAGCGGAAGTTCGACGCGCTCGACGCCCTGCTGGTCGAATCCACCAGCCAGTTCACACAGCCCTCCGGTGAGGTTCATGCGCGTCTCGCGCTGGCCGACGGCAGCACGATCGACGGGCGGATCGTCTGGGCGGACGCGAGCTACGTCAAGATCGTCCCGAGCGCACCCGCCGGGGTCGTTGCCCGACTGATCCCGAAGAGTCAGCTACGCGGCGTCGAAGCGCTCGCCGGGACCAGCATGGCCGACGAAATCCGGCCGGATGCGTGGGCGAAGAGCCGCACGGAGAGCGCCTGATGTCCACGGATGTCCAGACAGCGTTCATCTGGTTCGCTAACAAACTGACCTTCTGGATCCCCTTCGTGCTGTCGTTGTCCGTTCACGAGTACTGCCACGCCCAAGCGGCCTCGTGGCTCGGCGACAACACGGCCGAGAGCGAGGGCCGACTCACGCTTGATCCTGCAGCTCACATCGATCCGATCGGCACCGTCCTGCTTCCGCTGCTCGGGCTGCCCTTCGGCTGGGCCAAGCCAGTGCCCGTGAACCCGGCGAACTTCCGGGGAGGAGGAGACGGACGCTTCGGCATGCTGTTCACCGCGATGGCGGGGCCGGTGTCGAACGCCGCCATCGCCGTCGTTTGCACCGGACTGCTCGCTCTCACCGCGGCTGTGGCGCCCGGCCAGGCCGGTGGCCCGGTCGGCAGCGTTCTTGGGTTGACGATCGCCCTCAACGTCTCACTGGCGCTCTTCAACCTCCTGCCCGTGCCCCCGCTCGACGGAAGTCGGGTCGTGGAGTGGCTCTGCCCGGACCCCCTGCGCCCAGCATGGAACTGGCTCACTGCCCGTTCGGGGCTCGGGATCGCCGCGCTGCTGGTCAGCCTGATGCTCTTCGGGATCGACATCGGCGGCTGGGCGCGGATGTTGGGTGATGCCATGGTTCGCGCCGCGATGGGCTGATCTCCGGGCGACCTGTCCGGGGCTTCGAATTCGATGTAGGCTTTCGCGGTGTCCGACCCGCCGGCTTCCCACCGACCGATCCGAAGCCTGTGGGCGGTCGCCACCACCGTCATCTGCGCCGCAGCGGGCGCCCACGCGCTGTTTGAGTCGGACACGTGGTGGCATCTCGGCCTCGGACGCGCGGTGCTGGAGTCCGGCGCACGCAGCTTCCCCGAGCCGATGGCGCACGTCCCGGAGGGCACGGCGGCGCACGCCCCCGAGTGGCTCTTCGAGGTGACGGCCTGGGCGGTCTGGAAGACCGCCGGAGCCGCCGGGCTCGTGGGGATGAGCGCCGTGCTGGCGGGGCTCGCGGGTTTGGGGGTGGCCACGCTCGCGCTACGCTCCGGGTCCGGCGCCGCGCCCCTGTTCATCGGTGGGCTGGCGGCGTGCGCCGTCCTCACCCGGGTGCGCCTGCGGCCCGAGGTCGCTTCGCTGATCCTGGCCGCGGCGACGCTCCTGCTCGCCCAGCGCTGGCGGTGCCGGGCCAGCGGGCTCGGAGCCGGAGCCGCCGGGGCGCTCGTGCTGGCGAGCGTACTGTGGGCTCAGGTTCATGGCTCGTTCTTCATGGGGACGGTGTTTGTGCTGGTGGCCGGCGTGGACGCCGCCCGCTGGCGAGAGGCAGACAGGCGGCGCGGGGACGGCCTGCTGGTATGCGCGCTGCTGCTGACCCTGACCACCGGGACCTATGGGGTCCGGTTCGTTGAGTCCCTGCTCGCACACAGCACCGGGTTCGCGTCCGATCGCGTGGCGGACCTCCGCGGCCTCACCTGGGCGGGGCTCGACCCGGCCCACGGCCCGGCCGGCCCGGCCTGGTTGGTATTGGTCGCGCTGGCTGCGGCCGGGCTCTTCATCAGGCCGCTGGCGATCCCGGACCTTGGCCTCGTGGCGATCGCGCTCGCGCTCCCGCTGAACGCCGCCCGGTTTCTCGCCTTGAGTGCTATCGTCCTGGTCGGGCCGGCCTGTCGGGGGGCCGCCGCGCTGGTCGCGCTTCGCGGTGCAGGACGCGAAGACCGGGCGGCGGGAATCCCCGTCGCCCTCTGGGCGGTCCTTGGCGCAGCCACGACCGCGCTCGGCGCGGCCGCGACCTGGGACGGGCTCGGCCCCCCGGGCCCGACCGGGGTGCTGCTCGGAAGCAACCCAATGGCCGGAGCACGCGCTCTGGCGACCGGGCCGCCCCGCGTGGTCGTGGCGGGCTACAGCGCCGGCGCAGCCGTGGGGTTCTTCGGGTGGGGCGAACAGCACCCCACGCTCGACAGTCGCGTGCCGCTGCTCTTCGACGGACCGGCCTTCTCCGAGCTCTACCTCGCCGAGATCGACGCCACCGCGCTCTTGAACACCATCGCGCGCACTGGGGCCACCGCGATTGTCCTGGGCCGAGACGCCGCCGCCTGCGGCTCGGTGCCGCCCGAGTTCACCCTCGCCGTGGTGGAGCCGGACTGGAGCACCTGGGTCTCGGACGGGAGCCTGCCGGAGCTTGAGGGCTTTCGGCCCTGCGGGGAGCGTTGGCTAACCGAGCGGGCGTGCGCCACCGGCGCTGCCGAGCTCACCAGCCTAGCCGGGTTCAGCGACCCCACCTTCCTGGCCTGGGGCCGAGCGCGCCTGGCGCTCGACTGTGACGGGGACGCTGCTGCGGCGCTCGCGGCCCTGCCCGACGTCGGGCTCGCCGGTCTTCACGCCCCGCAAGTCCGCATCGCGCGCGCGGAGGCGCTCCAGCGCCTCGGACGCTGGGAGGAAGCAGCGGGGGCAGCGGAGGAGGACCTGCGCTCCGGCGACCTCACCGCGCTCAGCGCGCTGGCGGTGTCCCTGCGCTCCCTCCCGCCAGAGCGCGCCTGCGACCTGCTCCACGCTGCTGCCGGGGTGTTGCGCGGGGCCACCCCCCGAGACCTCGCCGCAGATGCAGCGGTCGCCTGCCTCGCAGCGGGTCGGACCGAAGCTGGCGCCGAGCACGCGCTCGCTGCTGCAGCGGCTGGCAGCCCTCGGGTCAGCCCCGCGCTGCTCTGGCTCGCCGAGCACGGAGACACACCTCGCCTCCGCTCACAGGCGCGAACGTGGCTGGAGCTCCGGACTACAGCGCCGCCCCCGGACCGAGGCTCAGTCCCCAGCCCTATGTGACCTCGACCGTGGATAATGGGACGAATAGGTTCCGTGAACAATCTGAGCCGCCACCGCTCGGGTCCAGCGCGCCGTCCCTCTGGCCGGTCGCGGCGTCCCTGCTCGCCATCGCGGCCTGCGTGGCGGTAGACATCCTGTCCGCCCTCGGCGAAGGGGCGACGTGGGGGCACGTGGCGAGCGGAGCGGCGGTGATCAGCCTGGCCGGTCTCGGACTCACCCGGGTGGCCAGCTTGGTGCGGGCGGACACGGCTCGACTGTCAGGCGAAGTCGGGCGGCTTCAAAGCGAGAGCGCCGCTTGGCAGGCGAACGCGACGCGGTGACGAGCGGCGGCCGAGTCTGCGGCCGGGGGCTTCGTAGATGCGGTGGAAGAGGAATTCCAAAGGTGGGAGCTGACCTCAGCAGAGCGGGCGGTCGCGCTGCTGCTCCTCAAAGGCATGAGTCTGAGGGAGATCGCTCAGGCGCGGGGAACCGCGGAGCGCACCGTGCGGCAGCAGGCGACGGCGGTCTACGCCAAGGCCGGGGTCGCTGGCCGGTCCGAGCTGGCGTCGTACTCCCTCGACGTGTTGCCGGGCGAGCCGAACCCAGATGGCCAATCAGCGCGGACTGCATCGCCTGCAGGGTGCGCCGGGGCGCGTTGTGGCCCCCTGAGCGCCCTCACCCCACCCCGAGAAAACTCTGGAGCAGCCCACGCCGGGTTCCGGGATCTCGGTAGACCAGCAGCGGATTCGGAAAGCGCGCGCCCAGCTTCTCGGCGGTGCTGCCGAGCAGGACCGCCGCGATCGGAGTTAGCCCTCGGGACCCCACAGCGAGCAGGTCCGCGTCTGTCGCCGCGGCGAGGAGCGCGTCCGCGGGCTGCATGCACGCTTCCACGCGAATGTCGCCCCCCGTGTCGGTTGCCCGCTCGGCTTGCGCCAACGCCGCGGCCACCGTCGAACGCCACGTCTCCTGCACCTGCGCCCGAAGCGTGCTCTCGTCGGACTGCTCGCCTTCCGGGTCGATGACCGCGACAGCGGTGACCTTCGCGAAGAAGGCGCTGGCCGCCATCCAGGCCTGTACCGCGTTGTGCGAAAAGTCCATGCCGACGACGGCGGTGCCCCGACGAAGCGTAGTGCCCTCCGGCATCACCAAGACGGGCGCGTCGGCCAGCCGCACGATCCGCAGCCCGTGGTCGCCCCATCCGCGCTTTGGACGACCGACCACCACGACGTCGATCTGCTCCTCTCGGATCACGCGGTCCACCTGTTCGCTGAGTCGCCCCTCGCAGAAGTGCGTCACCACCTCGATACCCTCCATCGCGAGGGCGCGGGCAGCCTCGGTGAGCGAGGGTGGAACATCGCCGACTGAGCCTACAGATCCCCCGAACAGCCCCCGCGATTTCTCCCGAACGTGCATGAGGTATACGCGGCCCCCGGCCTGCTTCGAGCCAGCACGCCCCGGCAGGGCGAGCTCCCGCACGGCCGCGAGGACGGCGAGGTCAGTGCCGGCCGATGGCGCACCCGGAGATGGAGGGAGCGCGACTAGGGCGAGGATCTGTCGGAACATCAGCGAGGAGCCTTAACGTGGGTGCCCGCAGGGGTCGGCGTGTGGACGATGCCACGCACCCGATCGAGCTGTTCGGAGGTGGATGCCCCGCTGACCAGCGCGGCGAGCGCCGCGCCCTGAACCTGACCAATCGCCACCCCGTGCTCGCGAGCCGCCTTCGCGCAGTCCTCGAACTCGGGCGCAGTGTGCACGACGGCTCCGCCCCGGGACCCGACCTTCACGCGCACCTCACCAAACTGCGTGGCCGCCACCTCGAAGTGGCGAGCGAGGACCTCCCGGCCCATGGTCACGAAGCGGTACCCAAAGCTGCCCGAATGACGCAGCAAGGCCTCGCCGACCGCGGGCTGATGGTCCGAGGTGCAGAGCGCGTGAATCCAGAGCCCGGAACGGCCCTTCTTCATCAGCACCGGCACGACGAAGGCATCGACCGCACCCGCCGCCAGCAGGGCATCAAGCAGCGGGGGTACGGCCTCTCCGGGCAGGTCATCCACCTCGGCCGACAGCTCCACGATCTCGGCGGCGCTCCCCGCGTCCCCATCGCCGATCACCACGCGCAGCACGTTGGCATGGGTCGAGGGGTCCCGGGACCCAGCGCCGTACCCGACCGACCGGATGACCATCGCGGGCATGGGCCCTGGAACCGCGAGCGCAGCCACGAGCGCCGCACCCGTCGGGGTGACGAGCTCGCCGCCGAAGGGGCTGGGCATGACGGGAAAGCCCCGAAGGACCTCCACCGTGGCCGGCACCGGGATCGAGAGCAGCCCGTGCTGGGTCTGCACCGCGCCCTGACCCATCGGCAGCGGCGTGGACACGACACGGGTGATGCCGAGCGCCTCCATCGCAGAGCAGGCGGCCACGATGTCGACGATCGAGTCCACAGCGCCAACCTCGTGGAACTGCACCTCGTCCACCGGCATGCCGTGCACCCTGCTCTCGGCTTCGGCAAGTCGGGCGAACACCACAAGCGAGCGGGCCCGAACGCCCGGCGGGAGCGGAGAAGCCTCAAGCAAGGCCCGAATCGTGGCCCAGGACCGCTGCGGCTGACCGGGGAAGCCGTCAGGGCCCGCATCAGCGCCGTGCTCATGCGAGCTCCCGCGCCCGTGATCGTGCCCGTGATCGTGCCCGTGATCGTGCCCGTGATGATGGCCGTGTCCCGGATCGCCGAGCCGCTTCGTCGAGTCGGGCCTCCCGGATGGCTCCACCACAAATCGCGTGGCGGCGTAGGGCCCGCGGAACACCCGCTCGACGCGCGCCTCCCACCCCGGAACCCCCACCGCGCGAACGTCGGCGAGCACCCGATCGAGCGGCGCGCCCGCGTGAATGAGCGCGGCCACAAGCATGTCTCCAGCGATCCCTGCGAAACAATCCAGGAACAGGATCATCGGCGCGCCGCTCCCACGCCGAGCATCCGTACTGCGAGGGTCGCCGCGCCGAACCCGTTGTCTATATTGACCACGGCGATGCCGGGAGCGCAGGCGTTGAGCATCGTGAGCAGCGCAGCGAGCCCACCAAAACTCGACCCGTAGCCAACGGATGTCGGCACCGCGACGACGGGCCCCGACACCAGCCCCGCGATCACCCCGGGCAAGGCGCCGTCCATCCCCGCAACGACGATCACGACATCGCAGGCCCGCAGCTCCTCGGCCCGGGCCAGCACCCGGTGCAAGCCGGCCACACCCACATCGACGACGCGGAGCACGGACACTCCCATCACCTCGAGGCAAGCCGCGGCCTCTTCCGCCACCGGCAGGTCGCTGGTTCCGGCGCACGCGACCGCGACACGCCCCACGCGCGGCACCACGTCGCCCCGCCACCACAGCTGGGCCAAAGGCGCATAGGTACCGCCGGCCCGCCCCAGCAAGGCTGCCCCTTTCTCAGCGTCCACGCGCGTCGCCATCGCCAGTTGGCCGCCGCCCACCAGCGACTCTGCGATCACGGCGATCTGCGCGGCCGACTTCCCCGCGCCGTAGACCACCTCCGGCAAGCCCGTGCGGCGCAGGCGATCGTGGTCCACGGTCGCAAACGCGGCCAGAACCTCCTCCGGGTCGCGGTTCACGGCCATGCGCTGACCACGACCTGACAGTCAGCCAGACGCACGTCCGCGTGGCGTTCGACCTCGGCCCTCATCTGGTCCAGCCTGGACCGGACCAGACCCGCCTCGTTGCCGACGATGGTCACCGCCAGTACGCACCGTTCGTGATGGTCAAGGTGTCCCACCTCAGCGACGGCGGCGCCAAACCGCGCTGCCAGCCGGTCCTTGACCGACCGGACGCCGTGCCGCCGATCCTTCAAGGAGCGGCTCCCCGGCACCTCCACCACCAGCCGCATCACGCCGATCTGGATGGACTCGTCGGGCGCGGGGAGGAAGGCAAAGTGAGGGGGCACGTCCTGCCGCTACTCGGTCCGAGGGACCTCGACGCGCTGGAAGCAGGAGATCACGTCTCCGACCGCCATCGTCTCGAAGTCCTCCACGAAGATGCCGCACTCGAAGGTCTTCTCGACCTTCTTGACGTCGTCCTTGAAGCGCTTGAGCGTCTGGATCTTGCCTTCGTGGACGATCTTGCCCTCACGAAGCACCTTCGCCATCGCACCGCGGACGATCTCGCCATCGAGCACCATGCAGCCGGCGATGGTGCCGACCTTGGTGACCTTGAACAAGGCGCGAACCTCGGCCTCACCGGTCTTGCGCTCTTCGAACACGGTCGGCAGCATCCCGAGCATGCGCGCCTTCACGTCGTCGATGATGTTGTAGATGATGTCGTAGCGCTTGACCTCGACGTTGTACTGGTCAGCAGCCGCCCGGGCCTTGGCGTCGGCCTTCACGTTGAACGCGACGACAAACGCGGTGTTGGCCGCGGCGAGGGTGATGTCCGACTCGGTGACCGGGCCGATGGCTGCGTGCAGGATCTTGAGCTGCGTCCCCGGGATGGAGAGCCCCTCAAGCGCGCCCTTGAGGGCCTCCAAAGTGCCGCCGACGTCGGTCTTCAGCACGACGTGCTGTACAGGCAGCGCGACGCCGCTCTGCTTGTACAAATCGTCGACGGTCATCTTCTGGCGCTGGGCGAGCGCCATCGCCCCCTGACGCGCCGACTCGGCACGGTGGTCGGCCAGCGTGCGGGCGTCCTTCTCGGTCTCGACTACCGAGAACTCGGCGCCCGCCGTGGGCACGTCCTGCAGGCCGAAGATCTCTACAGGCTGGGAGGGCCCGGCCTCCTTGATCTTCTTTCCAGCGTCGTCCGACATCGAACGGACGCGTCCCCAGGTGTTGCCGATGACCAGGATGTCGCCCTGCTTCAACGTGCCGTTCTGCACGAGCAAAGAGACCACCGCACCACGCCCGACCTCGAGCCGCGCCTCGAGCACCACGCCTTCAGCGTGCCGCTCGGGGTTGGCGCGAAGGTCGAGGACCTCCGCGGTGATCAGCACGTTTTCGAGCAGATCGGCGATGCCGGTCCCCTTGAGCGCCGAGACCGGGCAGAAGATGGTGTCGCCACCGAACTCTTCCGCGACGAGGCCGTGGTTCATGAGCTCGCGCTTCACCCGCTCCGGGTTGACGCCGGGCTTGTCGATCTTGTTCATCGCGACCACGATCGGCACCTTGGCGGCCTTGGCGTGGTTGACCGCCTCAATGGTCTGGGGCATGACACCGTCGTCCGCCGCGACCACGAGGATGACCACGTCGGTGGCCTTGGCACCGCGGGCGCGCATCGCCGAGAACGCCGCATGGCCGGGCGTGTCGAGGAAGGTGATGAGCTTCTCGCCGCTCCTGACCTGGTAGGCGCCGATGTGCTGGGTGATTCCACCCGCCTCGCCAGCCGCGACCTTGGTCTTGCGGATGCTGTCGAGCAAGGTCGTCTTGCCATGATCGACGTGCCCCATGACCGTGATCACCGGAGGCCGCATAGGGGTCAGCGACCGGTCTCCGACCTCGGACTGGATGAGGTGCTCGGACTCGTCGAACGCGACGCTGTACACCTCGTGCCCGAGCTCCAGCGCGAGCAGCTCGCAGGTGGCGAAGTCGATCGTCTGGTTCAGCGTGGCCGGCGTGCCCATCTGCATGAGCACCTTGATGAGCTCCGCACCCTTGACACCCATCTCATGGGCCAGATTGGCGACCGTGATGTCGCCGTCGATCGATACGCGCCGCTTGATCTTGGCGACCGGCGCCATCGGCATGCCCTTCTTGCCCTTCGGCTTCCGGACCTTCCCGAACTCCGACATGGTGTGCTCGGTGCGGTCCGGGCGACGCCCCTTCTTGCGGTCCTTGGCGTCGCCACCCGGCGCTGCGGGAGCCGCGGGGGCATCCGTGCGACCGCCGGCCGGCCGTACGCCCGGGCCACCAGGAGGCGTCCATCGGGTTGCACCGGGCAACAGCCCCGGACGGCCCCGTCGACCCGTGGGGTCGGTGGGGTCGAACCCCGGGGGCAAGGCGATGACGCCCTTTCCGAGGCCGGGCAACATCGGAGTATTCGACACCGGGCTCAGCGTGGGCCGGACCGGAGCGACCGTGGTCCGCGCATAGCCGCCGGGGCGGTCGACAATGACGGCGCGATCCAGCGTCGGCTGGGCAGACTCGGGCCGCACCTCTACCTTGGCCACCACTGGCGCCTCCACCGCAACCGCCACGGGGGCAGGCAGAGAAGCGACAGGCGGCAAGACGGGCGCTGCGACGACCGCAGCAGGCTCGACCGCGGCGGGGGCAGGCGGTGCGGCTGACTCGACGGCCGGGGCCGGCGGCTCGACCAACGCAGGAGCCTCCGAGCTCGGGCTGACCTCGACGGAGAGCCCGACGGGCACGACATCAACGGGCGTAGGGGCTGGCTCAACGACGGCAGCGGCCACGGCGGCGACCACGGGCTCGACCGGCAGCGGGCGCGGTGCTGGCGGACGAACGACCAGCGCAGGCCGGGCTTCGATCAACGGCGCGGGAGGAGGCGGAGGGGGAGCGGGCGGCAGCCCCGCACCCCGGCGCAGGATGGTGCGCGGCGCCGGAGGCGGAGGGGGGGGCAAAGCGACCTCCCCCCGACGACGGACTACGCCCGGGTTCACTCGCTCTGCAGCGGGGGGCGCGGTTTTGGTCTCGACAGTCGCAGGGCGCGCTGCCTTTGGGCTGGAGGCGCCTTGAAGGCGATCCATCGTGTCTTTGAGCGACATTCTGACCCTTGCGGTCTGGGTTTCGAGCACTAAGGCAGGCCCACGATTTCGCCGAAGGCGAAGTCCACTGGGACTGGCAGCACTGCGTGAGCCGCGGCGTTAACCCGTGCGCCCTGGTTCTGCACTAGCCGTTCCGGGCTGACCGGCGAACGGTCCCGAGGGCGGCGGCTGTCGCGAGGACGACGAGTCGCCCACCGGCGCCGAGAGGGCCTCTCGACGCTTCAGCCAAAGGACAAGGTCGATAGCCGGGCCTCCGCCGCGCAGCGCGATGACCGACCGGAGCCCCTTTCCAATCCGCCGGCCCAGCGCTTCCTTGTCGAGCGGCAGCACGAAGACAGGGATCTCTCTCGCGCCTCGAATGTCGGAGAGGGAGGTCTCCGAGGCGTCCGTGGCGACAAGCAGCGCCACCGCCTCCCCGGCCCGCACCGCGACCGTGGCGCCCTCGCCCCCGCTCGCCAGCCGACCGCTGCGCGCCGACAGGGAAAGGAAGTCCAGGACGCGGGCCTCGGCCAGCGCCAACGCCCGCTCGAGAAGGGCCGTGGTGTCGATGTTGTCGACCTTCAGCGACCGCGCCACCCGCTTCGGCTCGGCCACGACGAGCCGAAAGGCGGCAGCCGTCGGCAAAACCCAGGCGCCCCGCCCAGAGTCCTTTCGCTTGCTGGTGAACTCCACGTACGCGGTCCCGTCCGGGCCGGCGAACACCCGCAGCAGGTCGGTCTGGCGATGCTCGGTGCGGGTGGCGACGCAGGTTCGCATCGGCACCGTGGCCTTCGGCGTGGGCACCGGCGGAGACCGTGGGGCGCTGCCTCCCGGCGATGGGCGTGGGGCTGGGCGCCCCTTGTTGCGTGACGACTTCATGGACTCTCCTCAAGCTGTTTGCGTAGTGCGCTCCGCTGGAGCTTGCCGAGCGCGTTCCGCGGAAGCGATGTCAAAATCACCACTCGCCGGGGGCGCTTGAGCCCGGAGAGCAGGGTGGACCGGGCGGCAATACCGGCCAAGATCTCCACCTCCACCGCCCCGCTCGCTGGGACGATCGCCAGAGCGACCACCTCGGTCAGATCCGGGTCCGGCAGGCCACACACGCCGAGCTCGTGCACCCCCTCGACGTCCGCAAAAGCAGCCTCCACCTCAAGTGGGGACACATTCACGCCACCCACGATGATGAGCTCCTTCTTGCGACCGACGATGCGCAGGTAGCCTGCGGCGTCCCACTCCCCGGCATCACCGGTCGGGAACCAACCTGACCGCTCCGGTCCAAGGGACCAGTACCCGGTGAACACGCTGGGCCCCCTCACCTGAACCTCCCCGTCCACTATGCGAACGTCCACCCCGGGCACCGGGGGTCCGACGGTCCCCGCCCGGCGCTCTCCCGCGCCCGGGTTGGAGCAGATCATCAGGGTCTCGGTCATCCCATAACGCTCGAGAATCCGGTGGCCGGTGGCCTCGAAAACCGCGTCGGAAGTGGCGGCGTCCAGCCCGTCCGAACCGCTGACCAGCAGCGTGAGGCGGCGGAATCCCTCCGGCTTCTCCCGCATCAGAGGCAACCAGCGGCGGTACCATGTAGGGACGCCGTAGACGTGGGTGACTTCGACAGGAAGCTCCACCGGGTCGAAGCGCGGCATCAGCACCGCGCACGCCCCCCTGAGCAGCGTTCCATGGAGCCCGAGGACGAGCCCGTGGGTGTGAAACAAAGGGAGCGCCAACCAAAGACAGTCGTCGTCTGAGAGCCCCCACAGGCTGGACAGGGCGTCCAGATTCGACTCCCACATGCTGAACGTCTGGGGCACGCCCTTCGGGCGGCCGGTGGTGCCGGACGTGAACAGGAGCGCGGTCAGCTCATGCTGCGGCCAGACCGACAAGCCCACCGTGCCGGCGGTCTGGTCGAGCACGGGCGCGGGAAAACAGCGCAGAGCCCCGAAACGCTCGGGAGAGCGCGTCAAGACGAGCTGGGGGGCGGCATCCTCAAGGATCGGAGCGAGCTCGGCCTCCCGATAATGGGCGTTTAGCGGAAGCCGGACCGCACCGAGGGCCAAGCACCCGAGATGGACGTCTACAAGGGCGAGGCTGTTCTCGAGATGGATGGCGACCACATGGCCGGGGCGCACTCCCTCGGCAGAGAGCCAGGCAGCGGCGCGCTCGCCGCGCTCCCGAAGGTCGCCGTAGGTGAGCCAGACACCCTCCGGATCACGCAGGGCGCGGCGAGAGCGATCGTGGCCAAGAAAGCGGGCGAGAAAACCGGGAGGAGGAGGAGACACGGCGCGGGGTAACCCCCCGGGGGGCGGGAGCGGGCACCGGGGGGCTCGCGCGAGCGAGCAATGAGCTGCCGGGCGGGAGCCGCGAGAGCACCGTCACGGCTGAGCGCAAACCACCGCGCGCTCATAGGGGTCAGAGGCGAACGTCCACGGAAGGACCGTGCGCATTGGCGGATCCCCTTCGATCCAGTTGGCGTGCAGGTTCGCTAACCCGACCGAGGAGTACGCCCGGGGAAGCCAGATCCGCTCCGCCGTCGCCTCACCCTCGAACACCGCTGCCGCGCAGACCGCCTGCACGTCTTGTGGCCAGGCCTCAGTCGGGATGGCGAGGAGCGCGCCCGACGGTGCGCTGCCTCCCTCGTCGAGCGCCTTCCACCCATGCTGCTCCAGCGCCCACTGCCAGCCCCAGTGTCCGGTGAACATCCCTGCCGCCCCGCGATCCGGCGCACCTGCCCAGCCGACTCCGCTCTCGACGACGCGGTCGGCAAGCTCAGCGACCGCCCTGGCGCACGCCTCGTCGTCCGCGAGCAACGCAAGGCCGAGCACGGCCGCTACCGCTACCGCCGGAGCGCCGGCGAACGGGGTCAGCAGGAGCACGGCGGGGGCAAAAGGAAGCCAATAGCGGGCCGCAGTGAATCGCAGCATCAGCAGGAAGACGAACCCGCCCGCACCCCACAGCCCAAGCCAACGATCGCGGTCGTCCCCGAACAGCGCCCGAATCGTCGGGGCCAGCGCCGCGCCACCGGCCGCACCGAAGGCAGCAGCCTGCAGGCTCACCCAGCCACCCGGCGCGAACTGCACACCGACAACGGCACCCAGGACCGCGCCGAGCAGGTGAGGCGCCCCCCAACGAAAAAGCGGTAAGACTAGCGCCCCGCCCAAAAAGGTGAGCGCGCTCGCCGCCTTGTGCCCCCAGTCGGCAGGCGTGTTCGACACCGACTGGAAGTGGCCCATCGCCCGGATGTGCGGCTGACCGTAGGCGTCGGCGTCGTGCGCGACGAGCCAGGCCAGAGGCAACAACGCGGCGATCGAGCCGCGTCCCCCGATCAGCAGGACGAGCGGCAAGAGGCAGACTGCGCTGTAACGGAACAAGCAGGCGGCCCCGACCACGGCGGCCCAGCCCGCGACCCCGTGCCCCAGTCTGGACGCCCGAACCAGCCCGCCCATGCCGTACAGGGTGAGGGCGTAGAGCGGGCCATCCGGAAGAAGCGCGGAGCCGGACAGCAGCGCCATCGGCATCACCGCCAAGCCTACAGCCCGCATCCGGGCCTCGCGCACCGGGCTGAACTCAGCAGCGAGCCGCACCGCCCCGAAGGCCGTGGGGATCGCCCACACACACATCGCCGCGCGCTGGGACAGGATCGACGCGCCGAAGATCAGTTGCACCGCTGCGAGAAACCAGGCGATCCCAGGGGGGTTGGACAGGACATCGAAGGCGCGCTCGGTCGTCCCTTGCCAGTTGATCAGAATGTCGTGCGGAGCCCACGGCTCCAGGGTCGCTCCGCGGGCGAGCGCCAGAAAGTTCGCCTCGTCGTAGTTCACGGGGCGGTCCAGGAACGGAGTCTGCAGCGCGATCAGCGCCGCCGCCAGCGCCAGAGCGAACCCGTTCTCTGGCGTCAAGAAGCGAGGAACCTCGGGCACCGCCACAGGGTAATCCGGCAGCCACCCGCCGTTCTGGGTAGGAACCCCGGAGGGCGGATCCTACCCATTTTGGGTAGGAAGCCCGGAGGGCGGATCCTACCCGTTCAGCCGGAGGCGGCGAGCAGGTGCTTCACGCGGTCCTCTGTGGAGGGGTGGGTGCGGAAGATCCCCATGATGTCCCCAGGGTTCATGATGTACATGTGCGCCACCGCGGGGCTCGGGGTGTGGGACGGAACCTGAGCGAGGCCCTTCTCAAGGGTCCGAAGGGCCCGGATTAGCGGGTGAGGCGAACCCATGAGCCGCGCCGAATAAGCGTCCGCCGCGTACTCACGCGACCGGGAGATCGCCAGCTGAACCAGCAAGGCGGCGAACGGCGCGACGATCGCCGCGACAAGAAAAGCCAGCCCATCCCCACCACGCCGCGCCCTTCGATCGCCGCCGAAGATCATCCCCCACCGCGCCATCGAGCCCAACATGGAGATGGCCCCCGCCATGGATGCGGCGACCGCCATGATGAGCGTGTCGCGGCACGCGACGTGGCCCAACTCATGGGCGATCACGGCTGCGACCTGCTCATCGTCCATCGAGTCCAGGAGCCCCTCGGTCACCGCCACCGCCGCATGCGCGGGGTCCCGGCCGGTCGCAAACGCGTTCGGCGCCGCCTGCCGGATGACGAAAAGTCGCGGCATCGGCAGTTCGGCACGGCCGGCGAGCCCGGCCACGATGCCATGCAACCGCGGTGCGCTCTGCGGTGTCACCTCCGTGGCGGAGTGAAGCGCGAGCACGATGCGGTCGGAGAACCACCACGACCCGAGGTTGGTCACCGTCGCGAAGGCGAGCGCCAGGATCATCCCCTGTGGACCTCCAAGCACTCGACCGAGGAAGACCAGAACGACCGTCATCAGCGCGAGGAGGGCACCCGTCTTGAGCGTGTTGAACATCTGCAGAAGCTAAACACGCCGGATCCGATCCGACAGCTCACCCACGCGCGCGGGTGGGTCCCGAGCAGAGCCGTCACGGCACCAAGGTCGGAGGATCGGTGGACATACAGGGACGTCAGTGGGTGCCGCGCGTCTTCACGCGCATGAACGCCCCGAACAGAAACGCGGCGGTGAACCCGAGCAGCACCATCGCGAGGGCCGTCCGAGAGAGCCCGCTGTCGTCCGCCGCGGTGCCCTTTAGCCCGAGCTCGTAGAGCGCCCCGGTGATGTCATGGGTGTCCCACTTGCCGACGATGCGCGATGGCTCGGCCAGCTTGTCGCCCACCTTCAGCAGGGCGTCAAACGCATACCGAAGCGGATCCACCGCGGTCACGGCGCGCGACACCGAGTTCATCTCGCGCAAGCCGACCAGCAGGGACGAGAAGCTGATCTGCGGGATGAGCAGGAGCGGCAGGGTGCCGACCGCGGCTTCGCTGGACGAAAAGGTGGCCGAGACCAGCAGCCCCAGCGCCATACCGCAGACCCCGGTCAGCGACGCCATGAGCGCCAGCGAAGCCGGGTTGAACCCGTAGTCCCCCAGCCCGAACACCGCCCAATCGAGGCTGGCTAGAAACGTGCACTGGAGCACCGCCAGCGTCCCGAGCACCACGACCTTCGAGCCGACGTACGGGACCACGCCAAGGCCAACCCGGCGTTCGCGAGCCCAGATCACCCGGTCGGCGATGAGCTCTCTCACCGCCGCGCTCATCCCAAACCACAGGCACGACAGCGTCAGCATGAAGATCATCGCCTTCGTCGGCTTGGGGAAGACGATGAACATGACCAGCGCCAGGAACGGTGGCTGGGCGGCGAGAACCCAAAGGCCGGTTCGATCCCGTAACTTCACCTTCGCGTACCTACGCACCTGCGTCACGAGCTGCTGCAGCCGCGAGACCCTTCGCGGGGCAATCTCGATGTGTTCGGAGCTGCGGCCAGGGAGCTTCAGCAAGTCCTCCCGCATCGTCACGAAGGTCCGGAAGTCGGGGCTGGCCCGGTACGCCTCCCCGAACGCGGCGGGGGTCTTGTCCTGAAACTTGTTGAAGATGGCGTCGGGGGTCGCCACGTTGAAGTACGCGCACGCTCTGGCAGGCGGCCCGAAGAACGCGACCCGGCCACCCGGCGCGAGCACCAGCAGGTGATCGACCTGCGCCATCACCTGCGGGGACAGGTCGTGGGTGACGATGAAGACGATGCGGCCCCGATCCGCGAGCTGACGGACCAGGCGGACGATGTCCTGCGCCGCGCGCGGGTCCAGGCCGCTGGTGGGCTCATCGAGGAAGAGCACGCGGGTGGAGCGGGACAGGAGCTCCTGTCCAAGGTTGACCCGCTTCCGCTGACCGCCAGAGATGCCGCGCCGGGTCGCATCGCCGATCCGGGAGCCCCGGATGTGGTCGATGCCCAGCTCTTGCAGCACCCGAGTGACGGCGACCTTCAGCTCGACCTCCGGCGTGTCCGGCGGGAAGCGCAGCCGCCCACTGAAATCCAGAGACTCCTCGACGGTGAGCTCCGGGTGCACAATGTCATCCTGCGGCACGGTGCCGACCTGCGAGCGGTCCACGGCGAGCATGGCGTGGAAGTCCCGGCCGTCGAACAGCACCTGCCCGCAGTCGGCGGGCGTCACCCCCGCGATGGCGTTCAGCAGCGTCGTCTTGCCGGCCCCCGAGGGCCCGACCATCGCGATGACCTCCCCCGAGAATACGGTGAAGCTGACGTCATCGAGCAGCGAGACCTCGTTGCCACCGGCCTTGATGATCCGCGTGAGCCCGCGCATGGACAACGCCGTGAACACCCGGTCGTTGTGGATGACGAGCGAATCAGCCAGCGGGGTGCCCGCGGGCCCGAGCGTGCCGCGGAAGGGACCAACCCGCAGCTCGTCGCCCGGAGCGAGCGGCGCCCGCGTGACAGGCCGGCTGTTCAACACGGTGGGTCGACCGGACTCGGCGTCAACGATCATCCAGCCGCCGCTGGCGCGCACCAGATCGACGTGGTGGCCCCCGACCTGAGGGTCGGGCAAGACGATGTGGTTGCCCGGCGAGCGCCCGATCGAGACACGCTCCCCCGTGAGTTGAAACACCAGGCCGGTCGGAGCGCCGTCCAACGACACGGTGCGGTATCGTGGCTCATGCTTCTGGTGCAGGGCCGAGAAGAGAACGCCGTCGATACCAAGCTCCCTCGCTGCGTTTTCGAGGCGGCGAAGTTCAGTCGGATCGATGTCACCGTCTCCGGCGACAGTGGCGAACATGCTGTCCAGCAACAGCAGCGCCTCCCAGGACCCATACCGGCCGGCGAACTGAATCAAGTCGAGGTCCGACTCCTCGTCCGCCCTGAGCGCCTGCCCGGCGGCCTCGCCGAACCTGCTGACGAACGCGTTCAGCTCATCGGCGTTCTCAATCCCACGGAACTCGGGCGAAGCGGCGAGCCGAATCAGCATGCCGGCTGCAGCTGCGTCCAACCCCGAGCGCTCCCGGGTCACCCGGAGCGCGGCCCCGAACCGGGAATCCAGCCGCTCGGGCACCACCAGCGCCGTCTGCATCAGTAGCCGGACGAACTCGCAGGCAAATTGCACCCGCTCGGGCGGCTGGGCCGAGCGCTCCCGTGCCATCTGGGCACTGAAACGTTCTAGTAGTCGCACCCCCGCGCCCATCGTGAACTCCCTGTCAGGCGGTCATCACTTGTAGGTGACGGCCGTCGAAATCGAGCCCTGCTTCGTGATGTCGTTCAGCTTGGAGGCGTGAACAGCGATGTAGTAGGTGTCGGTGACCTGCGGGGTGTACTGGAGCAGCGGCTCGCGGTCGTTGCTCGAGTCGACCGCGACCTGCTTGCCGGAGTGGTCGTACAAGACGAGGTCGGCATTGCCGATGTTGGAGTCGCCGCACGCGAGCACCTTGTAGTCGTTCCCGGCGTACAACGTCACGAGGTAAACCTTGTGGCCGGACTCGTTCAGCGTCGCCTTGGTGGACGTGCGCACCGAGTAGCCGGTGTTGTACCCGTCCCAGATCTTGGTGCGAAGGCAGGTTTCGGCCTGATCCTCGTCAGCACGAGCGGGCAGCGCGAGCAGGGCGAGCAGAAGAATGTGCATGGGCGACCTCGGGAGGAAGAGAAGTGCGGGAGAGACGATTCCGGTGAGCGCCGCCGGTTGGACCGCGCACCGCGGAGGAGGTTCAGAGCAGGGAGAGGACCGAGTCGGTCTGCGCCTTGATCTCTTTCACGTCGTCGAGGGTGAGCGCCGGCTTCGCCGCGATCTCCTTCAGCTTCGTAAGAGTACCCTTGAGCTGCTCAATGACGGCGTCAGGCGCCTTGTCCGCCCCCTCGGTGCTCACGTACTTGAGGAAGTAGTCCACCACCTCAGGCTGCCGCAGCAGCTGTGTGGCAGCATCGGGCTTGACCGCCGCGACGATCGCGCTGCTGACGAGGTTCGAGCCCTCCAGCCAGCTACCCGCCTGAATGAGCGGAACGGCGCGCTCGCCGGCCTCGAACTTCAGCTCGGGGATGATCGCCCCGTGCATCTCGTCGAGCTCCTTCACGAGATCGCCCCGCGAGATTCCGTCGTTGGTGATGCGTGCGGTGAGATCGTCGATGGTGGCGGCGATGTCCGTGCCGGCGCCGAGCGTATTCATGCCCGTCTTCACCAGGTTGAGGCGCGCCACCAGCTTTTCCTTTGGCGAGTCCTTCACGGTGAGCAGGCAGTCGGCCAGAACCACCCCGGTCCGCACCGCCACGACGTCCTTGTTGGCGACGTCCAACTTGAGCTCGCGGTCAACCACGAGCTTCGAGAGCCCTTCCGCGATTCCAGCCTTCTCCATCGCCTTCTGCATTTCGGCAGGAGACGGCACCAGCGTGACGTTGCTGGCCTCAGCGGCGAGGTCGGCCATGTTAAGC
>SHYV01000013.1 GCA_009692605.1 Myxococcales bacterium | reverse complement strand
CGGCGGGTACCGGGTCATCCGCCTGCGCCGGCATCGCGCACGTGAGCGCTACGCCCATAAGGACAGGGAGGAGGACGGCGCGAACTTGAACGTGGCTGAACGGGCGGAGCCGCATGGCGACCTCGGAGTCGGGGCGGAGTGGAACGGGGGCAAGGCTGGCGGAGCGAGGCAGGGCGCGCGCAGGGGCGCGAGCTCTGAGGAGTCTCGCCTAGGCGACGCTATATTTCAAGTCACTTGAGCGAAATAGTGACAAACTTCTGAACATTTAGGATGCAGATGTTGTGAATGCAGGTTCACACTACTCTTGACGTGCAAAGAGAAATCCGTCCAAGGAGGCCATCGGTACGAACCGAGGTCCCTCGCGGCTCGAGCCGGATGCGCGGCGCTGCGCGCGACCCGGGGCGGAGGGAACCGGCCATGCGTTACAGGGGAGCATCGGAGCCCGGATGCCCCTCCCTTCACGTCTCCCCGTGCTCCCGGTCGCCCTCGGGCTGCTCGCCGCTGTCCGCGGACTCTGCGTTGGTCACGCGCTAGCGGCTGAGACGGCCTCCCCGTCTACCGAGCGCCCAGACCTGCCGTTCAAGAGCCTCGCCGGAGAAGACGGAGTGCACGTCCTCTTCCAGAACCCCGCGCTGATGAACTATGATCGCGACGCTGGGTACGCCGCGTACTACCGAACCACGGCGCTGCAAGGCGGGCTCAGCGCATTCACGCTCGCCACCACCGGGGACGGGCTCGGGCTCGGCGTCGGCTACCGCCAGTTCGTCGACTCCACCGGAATCGACGCAGGCTGGTGGACCCTCTCCACCGGCGCCTCCCTGCGGCTCGCTAAGGGCCTCGCGCTCGGCTCCGCCGTGCACTGGCAGCTACCAGACGGCGGTGACAACAACTTCGTCTCCTGGGACCTCGGCCTGGCGTGGCGGCCGGTGCCATTTCTCGGATTTGCGGGCCGCGTGCTCAACGTCGGTAACCCCGCACCCGACCTCGGCGTGTCGACCGAATACGGGGGTGGTCTGGCGGTGCGTCCCTGGAACGACGCCGTGACCGCCGGCCTCGACTGGCGGGCCGTCGCAGCGCCGAACTCAGCGATGGAGCAACACGCGGTCGGCTCGCTGCGGATCAAGCCGCTGCGCGGGGTCTGGCTTCGCACCTACGCCGACATCCCCCTCCTGGACCGGACCGCGACGGTGGTCGGAGCGGCGCTGGAGCTGCACCTCGCAGACATGGCCGTCGGGCTGAACGGATCGGCCGGTCTGGGAGACCCGACGAACCCCGGGGTCGGGGGGTACATCGCCAGCATCCCGGGAGCCGATCAGGTGTTCGTCCCCGGCAAGAAGGTCGCCGAGTTCTCCCTCGATGGGCCGTACCCCTACAACCCGCGTGGCACTCTGCTCGCCCCCGCCCCAGAGGGCTATCTCACCCTGCTCAGGCGCCTGAAGAGCGCATCTGAGGACCCCCAGATTCGTGGTGTGCTCGTCCGCGTTCGGCAGGTCCCGTTCAGCTTCGCGCAGGTGGAGGAGGTCCGCAAGCTCCTTCTGGACTGCAGGAGCGCCCGGAAGTCCGTTGTGGTGTACATCGACGGCGAAGCGTCGAACTCCGCGTACATGCTGGCCTCTGTGGCCGACCGGGTGTACCTGCACCCCGCCGGGGGGATCAACCTCGTCGGCCTGTCGGCGGAGCTGCAGTTCTTCAAGGGCGCTCTCGACCTCGTCGGCGTACAAGCCCAATACCGCAAGCGCGCTGAATACAAGTCAGCCCCGGAGCAATGGACCAACACCGGGTCTTCTGATCCGGCGAGGGAGGAGATGGACGCGCTCCTCGACGACCTATCCGAACAGCTTCAGGCTGCGATCGTGATCGGCCGCGGCAAAAGCCCGGAGGACGTCAAATCGCTCATCGATCAGGGGCCGTTCACGGCGAATGAAGCGCTCGCCAACGGCCTCGTCGACGCGCTGATGTACCCCGACGAGGTCGAGGATGAGCTCCACGTCGTTTTCGGCCGCCGGGCCCTTTTTCTGGACGACGCCTATGAGGAGTCGCCGGATCACTCCGGCTGGCAGCCCCAACGCGCGATCGGGGTGATCACGGTGGATGGGCCGATTTCAGAGGGAGAAAGCAGCTCGGGCGGCTTCCTGAGCGGCGGATTCACCGGGTCCGATACCGTTGTGCGCGCCCTTGATCAGGCACGCAACACTTCTGCCATCAAGGCCGTAGTCCTGCGCGTGGACAGCCCCGGTGGGTCGGCGTTCGCGTCCGCAGAGATCTGGCGCGCCGTGGGCCGACTGATGGACGAGCACAAGCCTGTCGTTGTGAGCATGGGCGGGTACGCAGCGTCAGGCGGGTACTACGTGGCCACGAACGCCACCGCGATTTACGCCGAGCCATCCACGGTTACCGGCAGCATCGGCGTGTATGGCGGCAAGTACAACGTGCAGGGCTTGTTCGAGAAGCTGCACATCGAAACCGAAATCTTCGACCGCGGCCGCAACGCATCGATGCATTCGATGTCCAAGCCCTTCGACGAAGTCCAGCTGGCCTCGCTTGACCGGATGATCGGCGACACCTACGCCCAGTTCACGTCGAAGGTGGCCGCTGGCCGGGAAATGTCCGACGAAGCCGTCGAAGAAGTCGCCCGCGGGAGGGTCTGGAGCGGCACGGCGGCCTCCAGGCACGGGCTCATCGACGCGTTCGGCGGCCTATACGACGCGGTCGAGCGCGCCAGAAGGGAGGCCGGCATCGACGAAGATGCGCCCTACACACTCGTGGCGTTCGACCCGTGGGGAGGCGGCGACGGCGACGTGCCGACCGCGCTGATCCGGGCAGGAATCCAGAGGGTGGCTGGGTCCAAGCCCATCTGGGGTGGGCTGCCGGTGGAGCTGGCCGAGGATCTGGAGCCGTTCTGGTCACTTGTCATGCTCCGCGACACGACGGTCTTCGCGATGATGCCGTATCGGCTTGAGATCAACTAGCGGTGCTGAAATCCGCCAGAGTCCTCGTAGTGGACGACGATCGCGCCGTCCGAACCGCGCTGTCCGTCAACCTCCGAAAAGCCGAATGCGAGGTCTCGCTCGCCTCGTCGGTGGCGGAGGCACTCCAGCTCCTTCGGGAGTCGCCCTTCGACGTCCTGCTCACCGACGTCAACATGCCCGAAGGCTCAGGGATGAGGCTGCTCGACGAGGTCCGCCAGCACTGGCCGGACACTCGCGTGGTGGTGATGACCGGCTTCGGCTCGGTCAAGGACGCTGTCACCGCCATGAAGGCGGGGGCGTCCGACTACATCATCAAGCCCGTGGAGCGGGACGAGCTGCTCCTGCTGCTGGGCCGGGCGCTGGCGACTCGGGCGTTGCAGCGCGAGCTGACCCAGCTTCGGCAGGAGGTGACCGAAAAATACGGCTTCGCCAACATGATCGGCATCTCGCGCCCGATGCGGGACGTGTACGGGCAGATCGAGGCGGTCGCGGACTCGAACGCTCTGGTGCTGATCAACGGCGAGACCGGCACCGGCAAGGAGCTCATCGCTCACGCCATCCACTACCGCAGCCGCCGTGCTCACGGGCCGATGGTCGCGGTCAACTGCGGCGCGCTCCCCGAGACGTTGCTTGAGAGCGAGCTGTTCGGCCACGAGCGCGGCTCGTTCACCGGCGCCACTCGCCAGCATCAGGGGAAATTCGAACAGGCGGACGGCGGAAGCCTATTTTTGGACGAGATCGGAGAGATTCCCCCGAGCGTTCAGGTCCGCCTGCTGCGGGTGCTGGAAGGCGGCGTCTTCACCCGGGTGGGTGGCGAAATCCCGGTGAAGGTCGACGTCCGCGTGATCTGCGCGACCAACAGGGACCTGCGAAAGGAGGTCCAAACTGGCACCTTTCGAGCGGACCTATATTACAGGTTGAACGTATTTAATATCAAGATCCCACCCCTTCGAGAGAGGCGCGACGACATCCCGCTGCTGGTCGCCCACTTTTGCAAGAAGTTCGCGGAACGGCACGGGCGACGAGAGCCAACGCTCAGCGCCGCTGCGATGCGTGAGCTGCAAGCGCACGCGTGGCCCGGGAACATCCGGGAGCTGGAGCACTTCATGGAGCGCACGGTGCTGCTCGCGGCAGGTGGCGATGTGGCGATCGTGCACCTTCCGGACTCAGACATCGTCGAGCGACCAGGCGGAGTCGGTATCCGAATCGCCGACATCGGGGCCGGGGGGCTGCCCTTCGCGCTCGATCAGGTAGAGCGCCGGCTGATCATCGACGCGCTTCAAGAGTCCGGGGGCGTGCAAGCCCACGCCGCCCGGGCGCTTGGAATCAGCCGCTCAAATCTAAATTACAGGATCGGGCGGCTCAACATCCGAATGCAAGACATCACCTTCGGCTGAATCAGCTTCCCAACGGCACGTGCTCCACGATGTGGAGGCCGAAAGCGTCCAGACCCACGATCTTCCGGGGGTTGTTCGTCAGGAGTCGAATCTCCCGCACACCGAGATGGGCAAGGATCTGCGCGCCGAGGCCCAGCTCCCTCAACGGGTCCAGCTTCGACGCCTCCCCGCGCATCCGGGCAAGCAGAGCATCCGGTCCGCTGCCGTCGATATGCAGGTACAGCAACACTCCCTTGCCCTCCCGTGCGATGGCCGCCATCGCCCCTCGAAGCGGCCCCTGAGAGCCGCTCGCTAACGCGCGAAGCACGTCTACCGGCCCGCTCGACGCCTGCACCCGCGTCAGCACCGGCCCCACCAGCTCGCCAGACCACAACGCGAGGTGCAGCCCGCCCCCCATCGCCTGATATACCCGAGCCTGGAAGGCACCGAATTCTTCGGTGGCGATCGGCAGATCGAGGACCGGCGTCACGAGCTGTTCGTACTTCAGCCGCCATCGCACGAGATCGGCCACCGCGACGATGTGGATCTGGTGCTTCTCCCCGAACCGCTCAAGATCAGGCAGCCTCGACATCGTGCCGTCGTCGTTCATGATCTCACAGATCACGCCCGAGGAGCTCAGGCCGGCGAGCCGAGCGAGATCGACCGAGCCCTCGGTTTGCCCGGTCCGAACCAGCACACCGCCATTTCGGGCCTTCAGCGGAAACATATGACCGGGCGTCACGAGGTCGTTCGGCCCGGTGGACGGGTCGTTGAGCACCTGCACCGTGCGCGCCCGGTCGGCGGCTGAGATCCCCGTGGTCACGCCGTCGCGGGCCTCGACGGAGACCGTAAAGGCGGTGGAGAACGGGGAGCGGTTGTTCGAGGCCATCATCGGCAGGTTGAGGGTCGCAACACGATCCTCTGTCAGCGTCACGCAGATCAGCCCGCGGCCGTGAGTCGCCATGAAGTTGATGGCCTCGGGCGTGACGCGATCGCTCGCGAGCGTCAGGTCGCCTTCATTCTCCCTGTCCTCGTCGTCGATGAGGATCACCATCTTGCCGTTGCGGATGTCGTCGAGAGCAAGCCGGACGCGCGTCTCGGGATCGGAGGGATAGACCTGAAACGACATGGGGAATCCGGGAGCAGTAGGGGTGCGGTGACGCAGGAGGGAGGAGGGAGGAAGCAGGATGGGGGATCGAGCGCGGGCGACGGCGGAGCCGGGAACGTCAGCCTGAAAATCCGGAGCGCAGCAGGAGGTCAAGGTCAACTGCCGCGGAGGCTGGCCCCTGGAAAACCGAGAGGCGCTCAAGGTACCGGGCGAGAAGATCCGTCTCGACGTTGACCCTGGTTCCGACGCGGTACGTTCCCAGTCGGGTGATCGCGAGGGTGTGCGGCACCAGGCCTACGCTGAACGAACCCGGCACCCCCGGGCCCCCGGTGACCGCGTTCACAGTCAGGCTGACACCATTCACCGTGATACTGCCCTTCGGCGCGATGTACCTGGACAGCTCGACGGGAACGCTGAAGTCGACGCGCGTCCATGCCGCACCCGGCACCACCGCGATGACGGTGCCGACCCCGTCGACGTGTCCCTGAACCAGGTGTCCCCCGAGGCGGTCACCAAGACGAAGCGCACGCTCCAGATGGAGCTCATCGCCGGCCGCCGCCGCGCCGAGGGTGGTCACCCGCAGCGTCTCCTCCCCTGCGGTCACTTCGAACGTGGACCCCGTCCAGCGCTCGACGGTCAGGCAAACGCCATCACAGGCGATGCTCTCCCCGAGCACGAAATCGGTGAACCGGCTGTTGATCGCGAGGGTGCGGCCGCCGCCGCTGGGCGCGACGCGCACGATCCTTCCGGGGTGATCGACCAGTCCGGTAAACACGGCCGGCGGCTATCGCGGCGCTGCGAAGATCGCCCACGCAGCGTTGATGGCCGCGGACTGACGGGTGAACCCCTCTGCGTCTGCCGGGGTCCTCGCCCGGTCTGGGTGCCAGCGCATCAACAGGGCCCGGTACGCACGGCGGGCTTCGTCGGGCGGCGTCCCCGCCGCGATCCCAAGCGTTGCCACTGCCTTGAGGAGCGCGACCGGGTCAGGCTCACGCGCGACCTGAGCCCACAGCCCTTCGAGCCGCGCCGCGAGGCCCAGGGTCGAAGCCAGCTCACCGATGAACTGCTCTGCCGCCCAACCGGGCCAGACCGCGCGCGCGCCGTGCATCAACCACATGACGATGCGCTCCCCGGCCTGTACATCCACCCGCGTCGCCAGCCGCTCTCCGACCTTCGCCGGCGTCAGCCTGCCAACGTCAGCAGCGGACAGTTCGTCCATCCAACCGCCCAGCCATAGCCGTCCGGAGGAGTCCAGCGGATGTCCGTCCTCGAACCGGAGCCGGATCCACTCACGGTCTTCAACGGAGAGCACCCTCCCCCCGGCGCGCGCGCAGGCCACCAGCGCCATCACTACGCGGCCGGGACCGCTGTTGCCCAATCGTCGAACGCGGCGAGGCATCGGGATGGTGAACCGTCCCCGGTCGAGCGCATCGTGGCTTCCGGCGCGAAGCGTGACGACGACCTCGGTGGCCTGCTCCTCGTCGTCGCCGAACCAGCTGTACGGAATGAACCAGATCGGCGCTTCGATTTCCTCCAACGCGTGCTCAGGCGTCGCCACCGCAGCCTCACAGCGGTCCGCAGCATCCATGCGAACGGTCACGTCCCGGTCCCGCAGGCCTCGCGCCACCCACACTGGGGCGATCTCCACGCCAGGACCGGCTGCCCGGAACACGTGGTGCACCCAGTTCAGGCGCAGGACCTCAAGCGGATTTCTGGGCCTGTCGTCCGGGCTGGCCCCCGCGTCCCCGAGGTAATGCCCTACCGCCGCTCCCACACCGGCGCCGATCGGCCCCCCGACCAGCGCCCCGAACAACCCGCCGAGCGCCTTTCCCGACCAGCTCATCTCGTCGCCAGGCGCCACTCCGCGCTGCCGTTGGGGGTCTCCCACAATCGGAGCGAGACCAGCCGCACCCCCGTCGGGGCCAGCAGCTCCTGCGCGACCCTTGCCAGCTCCGCCGCCATGCACTCCGCCGTCGGCGGCAGGTCCATCCAGTAGACAGGACGACCGAAACGCGCGTTGGCCTCGGCGAGCGCGCGTATCGCCGGCTCGGGGTCATCTCGCTGGAGAATCGCCGTATGGTCCCAGTGCTCGTCGATCCAACCACCGACCAGCGCCTTCACCACGCCAAAATCAATGACCCGGCCGCGGTCATCCAGCGGAGCCTCGCATGTCAGCTCCGCGGCGTAACGATGCCCATGAAACGCCGCACACTTCGACTCGTGTCGGGGGATTCGATGCATCGCATCCCACTCGATGCGCCGGGTGCATGTGATGGTACTTTCCAATTTTGGCAAACCTGCTGGAGGGATGAAGTTGACAACTTTGTAAATAACCGGTAGCCGCCCGCATGACCACACGCGCATCCGGCCCGCTCGCCCGCCAAACCGGCTCGCCCCCCGCATCCCGGGCAGGCCTGGCCGATCACGCCAGCCACGCCGACGAGCGTGGCATCGCGATCGACCGCGTCGGCATCAAGGGCCTGTCCTGGCCGATCACCGTATGGGATCGCGAGGACGGCATGCAGCACACCGTCGCGGTGCTGGACGCCACCGTCGCGCTGCCGGCTGACATCAAGGGCACGCACATGAGCCGCTTCGTCGAGGTGCTCAACGACGTCAAGTCGGAGCTCTCCCTGAAGAACCTCCCCGACCTGATGATGACCATGCAACGCCGACTCGGGGCCGAGCGCGCCCAGCTCGACGCGACGTTTCCCTACTTTCTTCGGCGCGCCGCGCCAGTCAGCCGCGCGACCTCCCTGAACGCCTACCGATGCGGCTTTCACGCAGAGCGAAACGGAGAGGACTTCACGTTCGAGCTGCGCGTCGAAGTGCCGGTCACCACGCTGTGTCCATGCTCAAAGGCGGTCAGTGACCGAGGCGCGCACAATCAGCGGGGCTACGTTCGCGTCCGAGCACGCTCCAGCGGCATGCTCTGGATCGAGGACGTCGTGGAGGCCGTTGAGTCCGTCGCATCCTCGCCCGTCTACGGCCTACTAAAGCGCGAAGACGAGAAGTACGTCACCGAGCGCGCCTACGATCATCCGGTGTTCGTCGAGGACCTGCTCCGGGACACCGTCCGCGTACTTCGCGCGCACCCGGCCACCGTGACCTGGCTGTCGGTGGAGGTCGAGAACATCGAGTCAATCCACAACCACTCCGCGTTCGCCAGCCTGGAATGGCCAACGCGCTCGGTCCACGCCGAGCCGGACCGGGAGGGGAGCCCAACAACCATTCCTGAGGGCAGCCCCTCCTTCGGCGCGTGGCTGCGTGGCTGCCGGGGCCAGAAGGGCTGGACGCAGGGCGACCTAGCAAGCCGGATCGGGGTCAGTCACAGCCTGCTTTCAAAGGTGGAGAGCGACGAGCGACGGCTCGCGGAGCCAGCGCTGCGCAGGCTGGCTCGCGCGCTGGGCGTGGAGGTGCCCTTGGTGCTGCTACGCGCCGGGGTCGTGCCCCCGGAGCTGATGGCAAGGATCCTCGCCGACCCGGAGCGGTTCCTCGGCTGACAGCGCCCGCCGAGGCACTGCGCCCCTCAGGCCGAAAAGCCTCGCTCCGACCGGATGTCGCGCTCGGCCCTCAGCCAGTTGTCCACCGACGAGCCGCCGGCCCCGCCAAGGTGGATCGCGTGCGCCCGCTCCCGGATCTCGTCGTGCGTAGGTGCAACGGGAGCGACCGGAGCCACGGGAGCCAGCGTCTCAGGCGCTGCGGCCACCGCGACCCGCGCCGGCGGCTTCCGGGCGGGCCTCTGGGCGTTCGTGCTTGACTCGTCAACCGCAGATGCGGTGACGATCGGCTTCTTTTCAGACTTCTTCGCGGCCATTTCAACCTCCGGACGCCGACTATCTCAGCGCCCGCCGGTTTGTCAAGCTACGGTCAGGCTCCGGTCGCATCCTCAAGCTTACGCCGCAGCCCTTTACGCTCTTCGCGAAGGTTGCCCGCCTCCGCCGCGGTCACCGCCTGCTGGAGGAGCTTGGCAGCCTCGGCCTTCTGCCCGCGCGCCATGTGGATGTCGGCCAGCGCCTCGGCCGCCTCCACCAGCCGGGGCCAGGCCTTGGTCGTATTGGCCAGCGCGACGGCCTTGCCAAATCCGTCCATCGCCTGAGCCTGCTCGCCGATACGCAGCGCGGCAGCGCCGAATTGCAGGTGCAGCTCGCGGCGGAAATTGGGATCATCCGACTCGGTGATCATGGCACGGGCCTTGACGAGCAGGGCGTGGGCTTCGGTGTTCCGGCCAAGCTGTAGCTGGAAGAACGCGACGTTGAACACGTCCATGGGCACGAACCGTTCGAGCTTCATCTCCTGCGTGAGCTGCAAGCTGCGTTGTGCCATCTGCAGCGCACCCTCGTACTGGTGGAGCATGCCGCGAACCTGCGCAAGGAGCGCGACGGTGGCGCGCTCGCGGGCGTGGTTCTGCAAGGACTGGGCGATCTGCGCGACCCGCAGCAGCACGTCCGCCGCCTTCTGCACCTGCTGGCTGGCGACCAGCGCCTCACCGTAAAAGAAGCCCGCCTCGAGCGCAAGCTGCGCCATGCCGACGCTGCCGCCGATCTCGTTGGCGCGACGGAAGTGCTCGGCTGCATCGGCCGGCTTCTTCGCCTGCCGGGCGATCAGGCCGCGGATGAACTCCGCGTTGGCCTGCACAGGGGGCGTATTGTTGGCCTCCAGCGCCAACCGCAGGTGCTCAAGCGCCGCGTTGGCGTTGCCATCCTGATGCTCGACGAGCGCGAGGTGGTTCTCCACCTCAGCCACCTTGCCCTTGTCTCCCAGCTCGGTGTAGCCACGGAGCGCGTCCTTCGCCCGATCCCGCGCCCGGTACATGTCCTGGCGACGGAAATCGAGCCGGCTGCCGGCGAAGGTGAGCCACGCGACGAAGAAGCCGTCGTTCCGCTCCTTCGCCCAACTGATGGCCTCCTGAACAAGCTTCTCGGTCTGATCCGGATCGCCGTTCTGGACCAGACGCTCCACCAGGTTCAGGTAGATCGTCCGGCGCATGGGCTCCGGCCACGCGATGCCCGCGTGGTACTTCACGTGGTCCTGAATCATCGCCCAGACGTCGGGGCGGTCGGCTCCAAGCGCCATCGAGCGCAGGGCCACCGCGCGCTGGAGAGCGCCGTGCTCGGCGTACATCCGGTGGGTCTTCACGATGAATTCGTAGCCGCGAGGAACGAGGAACCGCTCGAGGAAGGTGGCGACCCGCTGCGCGAGCTCATGCCCCTCGGGGGTCGCGTTCGCGTCCAGGATCGCCTGCCGGTAGATACCCTTGTGGAACTGGTACACCCACGTGTTCAGCCCCTTAGAGAACTGCAGCTCCTTGACGAGGTCCTCGGAAGCGTCGAACAGGTCGTCTACGCTGTCCCGATCCCAGCCGTCCATGTCCGCGACCAGCCCGGACGGAAACCCGAGGCCAAGCAGGGAGGAGAGGAACTGGACCCGCGGTGCAGCGTCAACCGTCGCGTACTTACGCTCGCCCTCCTTGTGCTCGGGGGCCTCCTCGAGCTCATCGGCGTCAACCGCGGTGGGCGTGAGCGAGATGAGCGTCTCCCCGGCGAGGTCGCTGTCGAGCAGTCCTCGCTCGTTGAGCAGGTCGCACAGCTCGGCGACAAAGGCAGGTCGACCCTGCGCGAGCTCGGCGACGCGCGCCGTTGCCGCGAGGGAGTACCCCTTGGAGGTGGCGTAGGTGGCTACCTCGTCGGCACCCCAGGGCGCGAGCACCAGCTTGTGCAGTTGTTCGGCGCGTCGGTCTTGCAGGTCGAGCCAGGGTGCGGGCATCCAGGCGCGAGCGACCTCGTCCACGCTCTCGGTGCCGAGCAGCGCGAGCAGGTGCAGGTCCTTGCGGTCGACCAGCGCCTCAAGCATCGCGAAGGTGGCGATCGAATGGCTGTTGAAGACGTTCTGCAAATCGAGGACGACGGGGATGCGCGTGGCGATGGCCGCGATGATCTCGCCGAGCCCGGTGATCGGGTTGTCGCGTGGGAGCGACACCTGAAAGCTGTCTTCGCCGGGAGTAGGCGCGCTCTTCTTGAGGCCCTCGATGAACGCCTGAATCCAGCCCTGCACGCGCTTGGGGTAGCTGGGAAGGGCGCCGTTGAGGGTAAGCTCAACGCGGCCCTTGAGCTGAGGCTCGCGGTAAAGCGCGCCGTAGAGCGCGCCGTAGAGGCGGAGCACCGTCTTCAGGCCGTCTTCCTCATCGGAGAGGGCGACCCGCACCACCACGGTGTCTGCGGTGTTCACGCCGCGGAGCAGCTCGCCTACCGCAGCGCGCTTTCCGCCGCCGAGCGGAGCCTCGATCAGCACGGCGCGAGCCTCGCCCGCAACCGCCGCCGCGAGATGCCCCCGCAGGACCTCCACATCGGCAGGACGAACAACGAAAAGCGGGGCATTGGTCGAATCGGCCACGTGGGCTCCAAAGGCAAAGGGTGATGGCGGCGCAATGTAGGGCCCGAGGACCCCGAAGTCAATCATGGCCGGCGTGAAACGCGCGGGTGCCCGACCCCGACTTCGCGCCGGTTTCCGGTTACCCTCTGTGGACCGCCCTGACAGAGAACCGCATGCCCTTCTTCCCCCTCCTCGCCGTTCTGGGCTTTCCGCTGACCGGCTGCATCGACAATTCCGACGTGCCTGACGACGCGCTAGTGTACACCGTGACGGTCACCGGGATCGGCCCCGACACCTGTCATCCCGGAAACGAAGAAGGGTGGGAGGAGGTCTTTGAGTACGCGGTCGCGTTCGACGCCTCTGCCGCCTCGATCTACGCCAACGGGGAGGTGTTCGCCGCGGGTAGCCTGTCCGGCTGCAACCTCTCCTACCAGACCGTGGTGATCGGCGAGGACGACCGAGCCGAAGGCGCGCTGAAGTGGCAGCTCACCGGCACGGCGAAGATCGAGACCGATGGCGCGACCTGCGTCGATGGCGACGCCGAGTGGGCGGGCACCGAAACCTACACCGTGATCGCAACGGAGGACGACACGATGGAGGCCGGCTGCACCTACCCGACCACCACCGTGGGGGAATTCATCCCGGCGGCGGACTGATGGACGGGAGCACCCTCTCGAGCCTTCAGCGGCTGCAGGCGGCGGTAGAGGCTCAGGTGCTCGGCAAGCGAAACGTGGTGGAGCTCGCGCTGATCTGCGTGCTGACCGGTGGCCACCTCTTGCTCGAGGACGTCCCGGGGGTCGGGAAGACGACGCTCGGCCTCGCGGTGGCCCGGGCTCTGGGCGGCAGCTTCGCCCGCATCCAATTCACCAGCGATCTTCTGCCCTCCGATATCCTCGGTGCGAGCGTGCTCGACCCGTCCGGTCGCGACGGACCGCAGCTGCGCTTCCGCCCCGGACCGATCTTCGCGAACGTAGTGCTCGCCGACGAGCTGAACCGCACCCCTCCACGCACTCAGTCGGCGCTGCTTGAGGCGATGAACGAGGGTCAAGTATCGGCCGATGGCGAGACCCGGCGACTCCCCTCCCCCTTCCTCGTGATCGCGACGCAGAACCCATTCGAGCTGTACGGGACCTGGCCCCTGCCGGACGCGCAATTGGACAGGTTCCTTCTCCGAAGCAGCATGGGGTACCCCGACCGGGAGGCAGAGCGCGCCGTCCTTCGGGGGGACGCAAAACGAGCTGGTGAGCGGGCTCAGGACGCTGTGCTCAGCGCCGAGCAGGTAAACGCGCTGCGAGAGGCCTGTGCCAACATCCGGATGCACACCGAGATCGAGGATTACATCCTCGATCTCGTGGCTGCGACGCGCAGCTCCCCCGCGCTGATCCGTGGGGTGAGCACCCGGGGAGCGGAGGCGCTCGCCCGCGCCGCGCGGGGTCTCGCGCTTTTGCGAGGGCGCGACCACGTGCTCCCGGATGATGTCCGGGTGATCGCCAAGCCCGCGCTGGTCCACCGCGTGCAGGCCCGCGCGGAGGGGGCCGGGGGGGCGACAGGTGCCGGGGGGGCGACAGGTGCCGGGGGGGCGGCTGGCGCCGATCGCGCGATGGACGCGGTGCTGGCCGGGGTGCGGGCGCCGGTATGACCGACAGCGCCCGCGAGGACCCGGCTCCCAACGCCGGCGCGGGCTTCGGCGAGCGAGTGCGCTCCTGGGGAAACCAGTACAACCGCGTTCGTCCGACCGCCGCCGGGGCTTGGTACCTCGTGGTGATGCTCGGGGTGGCCGTTGGGGCAATGAACACTGGGAACAACCTTGTTTATGCGGTGCTGTCCGTCACCATGGGCATCCTTGTTGCGAACAACGTCCTGGCCGAGTGGAACCTGAGGGGGCTCTCCGCCCGGAGGTCGCTGCCGCCCGAGCTCTTCGCGGGCCAGCCGGCGCGAGGCTCCCTGATGGTCGACAACCCTCGCCGGATCGGGCCCGCGTTGGCCATCCACGTGCGGGAGCTGGACGGAGGGCTCGCCAGCGCGGAGGTCAGCCGAGTGGAGCCGGGGACGGGGGCGGGGGCCCCAGCGGACTGGACCTTTCCAACCCGCGGAGAGCACCACTACTCCCGAATCCGGGTCGGCTCGAGCTACCCTTTCGGCCTGCTGCTGCGCTACCGCGATCTGGAGGTGCCCGGAACGGTGCTGGTATACCCAGCGCCGGAGCGCCAGCCCGCCGCGCTCGGAGGCCCCGGGGACGGAGTCGAGGGCGAGCGCCCCCGCGGCGGGGTGGAGCAGACCGGGGACTTCTACGGGCTTCGGGAGTACCATCCGGGAGACCCGGTCAGGCGAATCCACGCCCGGTCCAGCGCGCGCATCGGCACACCGATGGTGATGCTCCGCACCGGGGAGGCCGGCAGTCGCGTCTGGGTGAAGGTCGACGGAGCGGGCGATCTGCGTGAGCAGCAGATCCGCAGGGCAACCGCGCAGGTCGTCCAGCATACGGGGCGCGGCGACGCCGTGGGGCTGGAGGCGGACGGGGTCCGCGTAGAGCCTGCCACGGGTACGCACCACCGCAGGGCGTTGCTCACCACGCTGGCCCTGCTGTGATGGGCGCCGGTCGGGTGGGGCTCTTCGTCGTGGGCTTCGACCTCGTGGGACTGCTGTTCGGAGGCGGTACCGCCACGTTCGTCGGCGCCCTCGCCCTCCTCGGCGTTTTCCTCCGTCCCCCTCGACTGTCCGCACGAGCGGTGATCCCCATCCACATCGCCACCCTGCTCGCGCTGGGGGGCTTCACCCTCGCCGGGGTCGCGCAGGACGGCCTCGCGGTGCTGGTCGGCTGGCTGCTCGTTCACCGGGTCTGGACCGGCTCGGGCCGGAACGATGCCCGGCTGGTCCTGCTTTTCGGGGGCCTGCTGCTGCTGCTGGGCTGCCTGCGCACCGAGAGCCTGACCATGGCCCCGGTCCTGATCGCGCAGGCGTTCCTGCTCCCCGCCGCGCTCATGCGCATCGAGGTGGGCCAAACGCTCCCCATCGGGCTGCGCAGCCTCGCCACCGGTGCGGCGGTGGCCGGCCTCGCGGTGGGGCTCTTCATCCTCCTTCCACGCCTCAACGCTGGATATCTCGCGTCCGCCTCCGCGAGCGGAGCCGCCAACGAGGTGATGCTCGGCGACGACACGACCAGCTCGCGCGATGATCAGGCCGTGGTCATGCACCTTCGCGTCAGGACCAGAGACGGCGTGCCTGTCCCCGGCCCGTTCTATGTACGGGGCCGCGGGCTGGACCACTTCGACGGAACGCGGTGGGCGGCGACCCTCCCGGCCCAGCGCCCGCCTTCGCCGGCGGACGCTGACACCGAGGCCGAGGTCGAGCTCGAGCCGGCCCTCGGCAGCGTCGCCTTCGCCCCCTTCGAGACGCTGGCGATCCAAGGGATCGGCCAGCTGCTCCACGACGGGGACGGAACCTTTTTTCATCACGAAGGGGCGCGCGGCACCCGGTATGTCGCGCGGGTCCGGAGGGGTCCCGGGCGAGCCCCCTCGCTCGACAGCCAAGCCCGGGCGGCGCTCTCGCAGCTCCCCGACCTCGACCCGCGAGTGGTGCCCCTCGCCCAGTCGATCGCCCCCGGAGAGACCGACCCCGACCGCCTCGCCGCCGAGCTGGAGCGGTACCTTTCGGCGAGCTACGCCTACCTCGCCACGCCCCCGACACCCGAAGGCGATGCCCTCGCGGCGTTCTTGTTCGAACGCCGCACCGGCCACTGCGAGTACTTCGCCACCGCGCTCGCGGTGATGCTCCGCGCCCGGGGCGTACCGGCGCGGCTGGGCACCGGGTATTGGTCCGGAGAGCTCGACGCCGACGGCGTTTCAATCGTCGTCCGCCAGGCCAACGCGCACGCATGGGTTGAGGTGCCGACCCCCACCGGTTGGCGGATCTACGACGCCTCCCCGGTCGACGGCCTCCCTCCCGTCGCGCCGCCCGGGCTCTCCGCGATGATCTCCCGCGTACAGGACCGCTGGTCGCGTTGGATCGTGAACTACGACCTCGGCGATCAGTCCGGCGGGCTCGAGTCGATCGGGCGCGGCGCCGCCGCGCTGGCCGGTCGCCCGCCCCCGCAGTGGGCAGCCGGCACCGGCCTCATCGTGACGTTCACCATGCTCATCGGTGCGTACGTCCTCGCAGCGTTGGCGCAGTTGGCCAGCGGGCTCCTGGTCGTACGGAAGCGCGCCGGTCCATCGGACGCGCTGGCTAAGGTGGCGGCTCGTGCCCGGCGCCGACTCGGAGCGCTCGGCGTTCGCAGAGCCGACGTGCCGCTCGGAATGCTGGCCGCCCAGATCAGACCCGATCTCGGGGAGCCTCTGGGTCGCCTCGCGGCGGCTGTGTACTCAGGAAAGTACGGCGGCGGGGACCTGAAGGCTGCACTCGAAGCCGCCAGACGGGCGGACCAGGACCTCGGTCGGGCGGTTCGGAAGCGACGGGATCATCCGTTCGAGGGGCTGGACTGACCCGAACCGGCGCCGGCCAATGCGGAGCGGTTTCGTTCGAACAGGGCTAAGCCCGTGGCGATGGCTCCTCGCGACGCGCCCCGGGTCGCGTGGACGCGCTCCGACCTGCGGCGCTCTGCGTCGACGGAGAAGCGTCCTTTCACGCTGTCCGCGCGCTCGACGCGGCTGCGCGTCTTGACGAAGTCCGGCGTCGTCACGCTCGACGCCCGCACCGGCGACACCCTCAGCGTCCACCCGGCAGCCGGGGCCGATGGTGACACGTTCCGCAACGCTTCGGTGGATCTCCCCGGCGAAGGGCGGCGCGAGGGCCGCGGCGGCTACAACGGCCAGAGGCTGGCGGTCGGCGGCGCGCGGCGCACGCTCTCGTACCGGGTGAACGACGACCCGGCGCGCCAGAGAGGACGCCCAGAGAATCGCCAGAGGCTGGGAGGCCATGCGAATGCTCGGATGCGCCGTCGCCGTCATCGTCATCGGGATGGGCGCCGTCGTCCTGCTCGCGTACTGGGTGAACCGTTAGCTCGGTAGGAGTCCAACACCCGCCGTGGTCGTTGTAGTTCAGATGGCGGCGCCGTTCCGGGCTCAGGGACTCCGAGTGAGCTCGACGCCATCGACGGTCATCATCCACTGACCCGCCACTACATGAGGCGGGACGGTGACGACGAAGTGTGTCGTGATGCCGAAGACCCCCACGTCGAACCCAGTGCCCGTGACGGTTTGCAGCGGGGCGTCCAAGTTCGTGTTCATCCCGTTCGCGTGCGTCTCGGAGTGCACCTGCCCGCCCGGGTCGATGACCAGTTGGACGCCCGGACCGGACCAGGAGCCCTGTAGGTTGGGACGCATCGCAGCGCCTGCGACTTCGGCAGCCGCCACCGCAGCCGCTTCGTCAGCGTAGATCGCGGCGCGCATGTCCTGATTGAGGACGCCAAGCGGCGCCTCACGGGCGACCGGATCGGTTGGGAGGGCAGCATACCGCGCAGCGAACGCGTCGCGCTCAGCGAGGATGGCCGCACTGCGCGATGCATCGACAGCGGCGGCTGCCTCGATCCGCTGGACCCGGTCCAGATAAGTCGACTCCATCTGCTCGATGGCGGAGCCGCAGGCCAGCGCCAACGCCAGCCCGAGAAACGTGACAACGGGCAGGAAATACGTCGGGTGCGGCTCAACTTCGACGACGCTCAAGCTGCCTCCTGCCAGAGCCACGCTCCCTCGGCATCTGCGTAGCGTGAAGCATGGTTTCTCCAGAACTCCCGGCGCTTGTGGAGCTGCCAGTACGCCTCCCTGCCTTCGTCACGCACGAGGCGCTCGACGACGGCGTGGTCGGAGGACAGTGCGGGCGGCGCTCGAAGCGTCGCCATCCGCTCCGCGAAGGCTTCAGCAGGGGCGGCGTAGGGGGCGGACGGGGACGGGCTCGGATAGGCGGTCATGGGTCGTTTTCCTTGGGATTCGGTTGACTCCAACCTCGAATCTACCCCGGGGACCGCCCTTTGTCCAGGCCAAATCGTAGCGAACATGCAGATATTACGCATTTTCGCGTCGTCGGATCTCCGCCGCACCCAAATACGCCTTGGGAACAAGGTAAATCCGTTAGATCAAGTGTAGCATACGAAGGCCCTGCTCCAGCGCCCGACGGCATGAGAAACCCTTGCCCGCGCGCATGGCGGCGAAGGGCGCGGCTGCCCGCACGCTTGAAAAGGATGACGGCCACCGATCAGGTCAGCGCTCCCCCGGTGGCGGCCTCCGCGGAGCGCCTGCCCCCTCCCCACCGCGGGCTGCTGGTCGGTGAGGTCGCGGCCGGCGTCCCCTCGCCACGCCTCCCGGACCACGATGCTCACCCCTCCCCCGGCGGCCCGGTCGCCTTCTCCATGCCGTTCACGAGCCTCGCCGCCCAGACCGGCGTGTTCTCCAACCACACCGCGGGGACGTCATCGTGTATGATGCCGCTCATGCCCTCAAAAGGGTTCTCCATCCCCGCTCACCACGATTCTGGCCGCGTGTGGAGGCAGCGGGGCCCTCCCTCCCCGACCATGGGACGGAGCGGATCATGCGAGACCGGGTCCACGGAGGCCGCTGCGGGCTTCTGATCCCCGCCGCCGAATACGCCGCGGCCTTGGATGGCAACGGCGTGCTCACCGACGAGGCCTGCTCCATCTTGTGCCAGAACCAAATCTTCCCAGAGCCGCTGGAGGTCACGGGATGCACCGATGATGGCCCCGACGCCAACGGCGACCAGCTGCTGGCCTGCGAACGGAACGAGGGGCCATCTGTCAGGGCCGCGCGCCAGATGGGTGCGATGGCGCGCTCGCTCGCGGACTGTGCCATCGAGAACATGGTCGAAGGCTGCGTGAACGAGACCTACGCCGCGCTGGAGGCGGGATGGCAAGCGCGGACGATGCCCGCGTTCGGGCACATCGCGTGGGACGAGGCGCGCCACGCCACGCTGGCCTGGGACATCCACGCCTGGGCCATGGGCGAGGTCGATGGGCGGGCGCGCGCCCAAGTCGCCGCCGCCCGGTCGTTGGCGCTGAAGCGGCTAGAGCAGAGCTGCAACCGCCCGGTCCCCGCCTCGCTGGTCGCCACGCTGGGTCTGCCCACGTCGGCCCAGGCGAAGCAGCTCGCGGCGGGCCTCCGCGCCGGCCTTGAAGCCGGTTCGGTCACCGCGTAGCACGTCGCATCGCTCCAGACGCGCGGCAAGCCCGAAAGGCCCAACAGTCAAGCCCCTCCGCTCGGTTGGTCAGCGCCGCGTTCGTGCGGGGGCGCGTTCGGCGGCGAGCCATGCCGTCATTGCCGGTTCAGGGCTCCGCGCGTCCACCGGAAAGCAGTGGAACCACCTCCATCCCGAACGCGCCGCACAGCGCCTCGCTCCCGTCGAGCCCCACGATGCCTGACGTCAGGTCGCCGCGCGCCAACAGGTTCACGCCGTCGTTCGCGTTGGTGACCGGCTCCATCGCGAAGTACGGCTCTGGCGGGTTGTAGAACACGAGGTGCCCAAACGCCTGAGTGGCCCGAAAATCGATCCGGGCGCCGGTCTCCGGCCAGGTGATGCTGCCGCCGCCGTCGTAGCCCGCAGCGCAAAAGTCGTGGAAGTCTGCGGGGAGCAGCGCGCGCTCGATGGTGTAGTCGCAGGCGGGAACGGGGGCGGCGGGGCCCGAGGGGATGCGGGTGCCGTGGGCGTCGGGGTAGACCGCTGCGGTTTTGAACTGCACAGACACTGCCTCCCCCTCGCGACTCGGTGCGCGCAAGAAGTAGGGATGAAAGCCGAACCCGGCGGGCATCGGGGAGTCCCCCCGGTTCGTCAGGACGAAGCTGGAGGTCAGGGTCGGTCCATCGAGGGCATAGGACACCTCCACCTCGAAGGGCCATGGCCAATTGACAGCCGCGTGATCGCTGGAGCGGAAGCGCAGCCGGACGCGCGTGGGGCCGACGTCGAGCACCTGCCATGGACGCTTGCGCACACAGCCGTGCATGGCGTGCCTCTGCCCGTCTTCGAGCGCATAGCCACGGCCTCCGAAGGTGAACCGCCCGCCCGAGATGCGGTTTGAGTAGGGTGCCATGACAAAGCTGGCGGCCGCAAGGTCACAGCCTGCCGAGCCCGGCTCTGGCATCAGGGCCGTCCAGCCCCGGGGGAGTCGGGCCCGCAAGCCCATCAGGCTCGCGCCAAGCTGCGGGCTCACCGTGACCTGCAGGTGATCGTTTGCGAGGGTGACGGGCATGCGGGACGAGGTAATACGGCGCCTGTCTCGAAGACCGGGCCGGGGCCGTCACCAGCTCCCGGAGACCCCGATCCACGTCGTCGAGACGTGCCCGGCAACCCCGTTCCTGTCGCCCGGAGCCATCCCGCTGACGGCATGGGTCACCCGCGGCGCAGCCAGCCCAAGGCCCGCTCCGACAACGGCGCCGACCGCGACGTCGCTCCAGAAATGCTGGCCGGCCTGAACCCGCGCTGCGCCCACGAAGGCGGTGCCCAGCGTCGCAGCTGTGTAGCCGAGCGCCGCCCGCAGGGGCCGCTGTGTAGTTGAGTAGGTGTCGATGGCGGACGCTGCGTAAAACAGGTTGTACGCGGTGCTCGCGGTGTGACCGGAGAAGAAGGACGAGCAGTCGTCACGCTCGTTCCCGCTGAGGGCCGTGCAGGACGCGGCGGGGGCTTCGTAGTCGGTGCTGTAGGTGTACGGCCGCGGGCGCAAGGCCAGGGACTTGGTCAGCTGGGCCGCCCCAAGCGTCGCCGCAAAGCCGCTCGCCCAAGCGATGCCGGGCTCCGCACGCCCACCCTGTCCCGGCTCGACGGTGTAGGCGAGCGCGGCGCCGAGCCCGAGCGCCATGCTCCCCCCTGTCGCACCGTCGCTCGCGAGCTTCCACCCGCAGACCGCGCCCCCGCGACCGGCGGCCCGGGCCTGCCTACAGCTCATCAGCGGCGAGACGCTGTCAAGCCCGGTGGGCTCGGGCCAGCGCGAGTCCTGCGGTGCGGCGAAGGCCGGAGGTCCGACGAGCACCGCGAAGGCGGCCAGCGTCCGCGCAGTGCCCGGCCATGGGGATAGCGACATCGGGAGAACATGCACACCGCTTCCGGTTACAGAACCCCCAATGAACCAGCTCCTGCTCGTCGTGCTCGGGGGAGGGGTCGGGTCAGGGGCCCGCTTCCTCGTGTCCGCGTGGATGCTCGACCGTTTCGGCGCCAGTTTCCCCTGGGGCACGTTCACGGTGAACGTCGTCGGCTCCTTCCTGCTCGGCGTCGTGATGCAGCTCGGTCAGGCCGGTGCTTCTCTCACCCCCGAGGCCAGGCTGTTCCTGACGACCGGCTTCATGGGTGGGTTCACGACCTACTCCACGTTCAACCACGAGACCATCCGGCTGCTCCAGGGGGGGAGCTTGGTCGCGGCGTTCGGCAACGTGGGCCTGACCCTGGGGTCTTGCCTCGCGGCAGGCGCGCTGGGCGTAGCGCTGGTCAGGTGGACCCAGCCCGGGAGCTGACATCACCCGAGCCGCACTACACGCCCCTGACGGACGCCGCGGATCCGGTCAGGCGCCGCACATCCGCTGCGCCGGCCAACGACGCCGTGTGCCAGATGCACGATGGCGGCGCGACCATGGACTGCGCGAGGCCCGGTCTACAGCTCCTCCTACACCGGGAGCGCGGTTCGGTGTCCCATCCCGACGACCTGATCCCGGCGCTCATCCCCGACCCCCGCCTTCAAGCCGCGGCGAATGCGGCGGCCAGTCTGGAGGAGATCCTGCTGCTCATTGACGAGTACGCCCCCGAGCTGCTGGTGGGGACCGTCCCGCCGGACGCGAACCTTTACCCCTATCTGGTGGACGGCGAGGGCCAGCTCTGGGCCGCAGAAGACGTGAACCTGCCGTACCAGTGGGAAGACACCTACGAAGATGGGCTGAACGTATAATAGCCGGCCCGCAGGTTCCTCCGGGACACATCCCTGTTGACGCGCACTCCAGCGCCGTGTACCTGAGCGCCCGGCTCTCCCCCCTTTCACCCTCTCGCGGTTCGCACCGCGCGCAGGAGCCCCGTGCATCCGGACCCCAGCGAGCTCGCGAGCCTCTCCGACTACAGCCTAAGCGCCCTGCTCCGGCGTGCCGCCGCGCGCTGGCCCGACGCCCGGGCCCTGCTGGGCGGCCACCAAAGCTGGACCTGGGCGCAGCTCGACCGCGACGTGGATCAGGTGGCCTGCCTGTTCGAGGCCTGCGGCGTGAAGCCCGGCGACCCCGTAGGCTTCTTGCTCTCCAAGCGCCCGGAGGTCGTCATCGGCTTTCTTGCGTGCGCACGCATGGGGGCGATCCAGGTGCCCGTCAACTTCAAGCTCCACCCCGATCAGGTCTCTGACCAGTTCACGACCGCGCACATCCGCGCGGTCGTCACCGAGGGCTCGCAGGAGGCCCTGCTGAAGCACCTCCTGCCGCTGCTGCCCGACCCCAGGCAGATCATCTCGGTCGACGCGACGGGGCGCCACGCCGGCACCCGTTGGGCCTCCCACGTCCAGCACGCAGGCCACCGCTCGGCGTTCGAGCCGGGGCCGGACACCGTCTGCTACTACAACTACACGTCGGGCTCCACCGGCCGGCCGAAGGGCGCCAGCACCACCTCGCGCAACATCATCGCCAACGGCATCGCCACGTCAGAAGGGCTCGGGTTCGAAGCCGGTGACGTCTACATGGGCATGTTCAGCGTCTTCGCTCACCCGCACGAGCTCTTCCATCGGTCGATCCTGTTTGGCGGCGCGTTCGTGGTCGTGGACTCCTTGAACCCGCGTATGGTCGCGGACGCGATCAACGCTCACGGAGTCACGTGGATGATGGCGGTGCCGAGCTTCTACGAGATGCTCCTGGACCACCTTGACGGCGGGGCAGCTTCCGGAGCGGGCGGGCGCTTACCCAGCCTGCGCGTGCTCGAGGCGGGAGGCGCGTACGTCTCGCCGGAGACCCACGACCGGATGGAGACCAAGTTTAAGGCTCGCTTCTTGCCGGTCTGGGGATGTACCGAGGCGTCGGGTGTGGGCCTCGGGATGCTCGCGGGCAACCTTCGCCGGGCGGGGAGCACCGGAAAAGCAATCCCCGGCTACGAAATCCGGATCGTCGACGCCGCCGGCGACGACGTCTCCCCCGGCGAGGCCGGCGAGCTGTGGATCAAGGGGCCGTCGGTCATCTCACACTACGTCAACATGCCGGCCGAGACCGCGGCGCAGTTCAAGGATGGCTGGTACGCGACCACCGACCTCGTGAAGCGAGACGAAGACGGCTTCATCTTCTTCGCAGGCCGGCGTTCAGAGATGCTGAAGATCGGCGGGATCCGCGTATTCCCGCTCGAGATCGAGCAGGTGGTCCAGCAGCACCCCGAGGTGCGCGACGTCGTGGTCGTGCGCGCCGAAGAGCGCTTGAGGGGGGAGATCCCGCGCGCGATCGTCACGACCCAGCCGGGATCAGGGCTCACCGTCCGCTCGTTGCAGGCCTACTGCAGGGATCGGATGGCGCTGTACAAGGTGCCCCGCATCGTTGAGTTCTGGGCCGAGATCCCCAAGCTGCCGAACGGAAAGATCGACAAGCGCGCGGTGTCCGCACAGCCTCAGGACCCGGAGAGGGACGACCGCCGCCCTCCCTCGTCCCAGAAATCATGAAGCCGACCCACAACCCGGTGACCCTGCTCAAGGATCTGGCCGGGCTCGGCCTCTACTACCCGGGACAGGCCGCCCTCAACCGGCTGCCGCGCTCCACCATCGAGGGCATCGCCCGCGTGGGCGCAGGGCTGGTCAGGCGCCTGGCCGGCTCGACCGAGATGCAGGACGAGCTTCGACGGATCTACGCGGCCGGGCCGGAGATGCCCCGCACCGAAGCAGGCATCCTGCAGGACGCGCTGCGGCTCACCATGTACAACGAGCTTGAGGTGCTCCGGTACCCCTACCTCAACCCAAAGACCATCAACCAGGTCTGCGAGATCGAGGGGCGCGATCACCTCGACCGCGCGCGGGTCAAAGGCAAGGGCGCGATCGTGCTCATCGGGCACTTCGGCGCGAACCAGATGATCATGCCGGCGCTCGGCCACATCGGGTACACCATGAGCCAACTGTCGGCCCCTCCGCCGGTGTGGGCGGAGATCCTCAAGGAGACGAGGACGACCCCCCTCTGGAAGAAGACGCTGGAGCGACGATGGGAGATGGAGAAGCTCCTGCCCGTCCAGCACATCAACGTGTTCCGGTTCCTTCGGCCTGCTTTTGACTGCCTACACCGCAACGAGGTGCTCGGGCTCGCCTTCGACGGGGGCGGCGGGCAGAAGTGGGAGACCGTGGACTTCCTCGGGCGCCGCGCCAACTTCTCGCTTCAGCCCGTGCAGATCTGGAAGAAGACCGGCGCCGCGCTGCTGCCGACCGTCGTGTTGAGGATGCCCGGCGAGTCGCGCCACAAGGTGATCATCGGCGAAGAGCTGGCCTGGCAGGGATCGCCCAAGGCTGGCCTGCAGGCGATCGCGAAGGTGTTCGAGCCCTGGGTCTGGGCGCACCCCGAGCACTACCTGCACTTCCTCCAAATGCGCCGCCGGGTACGCGGCACCGACGTGTTCCCGATGTTCGACGACTACCCGCCGGTTGAGGGCGGGGGCATGTCGCCACAGCAGGCCGAGGAGCACTTGAAGCGCGCCGGAAGCTGGACAGAGCGCTGAGGAAGCAGGCAGAGAGGTCAAGCATGAGTGGCACGATGGGACGGTCGTGGCCATGGCAGGCCTACCCCAGACCACTCGCTGCTCAAGACCAACCTCGGCCGCGTCGTCGGCAACGCGCTGTCCGGCCGAGGCTGCCGCGCCTTCGATTCCGATCTGCGCGTCCGCTGCCCGGCGACGGGGCTGGCGACGTACCCGGACCTGACAGTCGGCTGCGGCCCCTTCGTCATCGATGACGAGGACAAGGACGCCGCGGTCAACCCCACGGTGATCTTCGAGCTGCTCTCCAAGTCGACTGCGTCGTACGATCGCACCGAGAAGTTCGACCACTACGCTACGCTTGAGATGCTGGCCACCTACGTTATCGTTGACAACGCACGTCCGCGCATTGACGTCTACACCCGGCCGGACGAAGACTCCTGGGTGCGACGGCGCTACGCCAGTGGAGCGCGCGTGCCGCTGCCGGCGATCGGCGCCGAAATCGCGGTGGACGACATCTACGATGGCTGGGCAGAGCTGCGTGCTCGACTCGCCGAGGAGGCGGAGAGGGTGAACGGGTAGCCCACCATGCTATCCTTCGACTCGTGATGCCCGCCCACTCTCACCCCGCAACCAGCCCGGACCCCGTCGCCACGGTAGGCCGCGCGATCACAGCTCACGCACATGAACCCGGAGGTTTGCTCCCCCTCCTGCACGCCATTCAGGACGAGCTGGGCTGGCTGCCTCCCGAGGCGCTGCCCAGGGTCGCCGACGTGATGAACCTGTCCCGCGCGGAGGTACACGGGGTTGTGAGCTTCTACCATGACTTCCGGCTGAAGCCGCCCGGCCGCAGGGTCGTGCGAATCTGCCGGGCGGAGTCCTGTCAGGCGATGGGGTCCGACGCGCTCGTGGAGCACGCCCGCCAACGGCTCGGCATGGAGATGCACAGCACCCGACCCGACGGCGGCTTCACGCTAGAGCCCGTCTACTGCCTCGGAAACTGCGCCCTCTCTCCCTCGATGACCGTCGATGGCACGCTGCACGGGCGCGTTGACCCCGCCCGGTTTGACGAGGTGATCGACGAGATGAGTCCCCTGCCCGAAGCCAGCAGGACCTTAGCCTGCACGGCCGAAGCCGAGAAGCCCCTATGAGCCCGACCGTCTACGTTCCCGCCGACGCTGCCGCCCGCTCGATGGGCGCGGACGGGGTCGCGCGAGCGATACAGACCGGCGCCGCCCAGCAGGACATCGACGTTCGTGTAGTCCGGAACGGCTCCCGAGGGTTGGCGTGGCTCGAGCCGTTGGTGGAGGTCGTCACGCCGGGTGGACGTGTCGCCTACGGGCCCGTGCGCGCCTCCGACGTGCCCGGACTGTACACCGCCGATTTCCTGAACGGCGGCAGCCACCCGCTCTTCCTCGGCCCCACCGAAGCGCTGCCCTGGCTCGCGCGTCAGGACCGCCTCGTCTTCGCCCGGGTGGGGGTCATCGACCCGCTGTCGCACGCGGAGTGGCGCGAAAATGGCGGTGGCCGAGGGCTCGACGCCGCGTTGGAGATGACACCCGAAGCCATCGTAGAGACGGTCACCGGCTCCGGCCTGCGTGGACGCGGCGGCGCTGGATTTCCCACCGGAATCAAGTGGAAAACCGTGCTGGCTACGCCCGCCGCCCAAAAGTACATCGTCTGCAACGCCGATGAAGGCGACTCGGGCACCTTCTCCGACCGCATGCTCATGGAAGGAGACCCCTACACCCTGTTCGAGGGGATGATCATCGCGGGCCTCGGGGTCGGCGCGACCAAGGGCTACATCTACCTGCGCAGCGAGTACCCGGACTGCGAGCGCGTGCTGCTCGCTGCCCTCACGGGAGCGCGCACCGCCGGCCTGCTCGGCGCTTCGGTGCGTGGCAGCGGCAGGGCGTTCGACATCGTGCTGCGCCGCGGAGCAGGGTCGTACGTCTGCGGAGAAGAGACGGCGCTGCTGGAGAGCCTGGAAGGGAAGCGCGGAGAGGTCCGGTACCGGCCCCCGATGCCCGCGCAGGTGGGGTTGTTCGGGATGCCCACGGCGCTGAACAACGTGGTGACTCTGGGCTCGGTGCCGGCGATCCTGGCCGAAGGGCCGGAGGCCTACCGCGCCCGGGGGGTAGGGCGCTCACGCGGGACCCTGCCCTTCCAATTGGCCGGAAACATCAAGCACGGCGGGCTGGTGGAGGTGCCGTTTGGCGTGTCGCTGGCGAGCCTCGTCTACGACTACGGGGGCGGCACCGCGACCGGGCGACCGGTTCGCGCCGTGCAGGTGGGCGGACCGCTCGGGGCATTCCTGCCGGCGAGCGCGCTCGACATCCCCCTCGACTACGAGGCGTTCGTCGAGAAGGGCGCCATCGTGGGCCACGGGGGCGTCGTCGTATTCGACGACTCCGTGGACCTCGCGAAGATGGCCCGGTACGCGATGGAGTTCTGCGCCATCGAGTCCTGCGGCAAGTGTACGCCCTGCCGCATCGGCTCCACCCGGGGCGTCGAGGTCATCGATCGGATTCGACAGGGCGAGCGGCGCCCACAGAACGTCGCGCTGCTCCGCGACCTGTGCGAGACGATGACCAGCGCCTCCCTGTGCGCGCTGGGGGGCATGACAGCGTGGCCGGTGCTGAGCGCGCTTGAACACTTCCCCGAGGACTTTGGCTTGCGCCCGGGTGCCGGGAGCGACGCAGGCGCTTTAGCTGGAGGAAGCTGACCATGTACTCCGTGAAAGAACAAGACCTTGGAACACCCGCCCCTCCAGCCGCACTGGGTTTGGCGGCCCCGCTGGTCACGCTCGACGTGGACGGCACTACGGTGACCGTGCCGGAAGGCACCTCGATCATGCGCGCCGCCAGCTTGACTGGGGTCCAGGTGCCCCGCTTGTGCGCCACCGACTCGATCAAGGCGTTCGGGAGCTGCAGGCTGTGCATCGTGGAGGTCGAGGGAAAGCGAGGATTTCCAGCGTCGTGCACCACGCTGGTCCAGGATGGCATGAAGGTCCGGACGCAGACCCCGAAGCTCGCCCAGCTTCGGCGGGGCGTGATGGAGCTCTACATCTCCGATCACCCGCTCGACTGCCTCACCTGCCCGGCGAACGGCAACTGCGAGCTGCAGGACATGGCCGGCGTGGTCGGCCTCCGTGAGGTGCGCTACGGGTTGAAGGGCGCGAATCACCTTGAGGCAGAAAAAGACACATCAAACCCATACTTCACGTTCGACCCAACCAAGTGTATCGTCTGCTCGCGCTGCGTACGGGCCTGCGAGGAGACTCAGGGCACCTTCGCGCTCACCGTGCAGGGCCGGGGTTTTGACTCGGTGATCTCGGCGGGCGGCACCGATTTCATGTCGTCGGAGTGCGTTTCGTGCGGTGCCTGCGTTCAGGCGTGCCCGACCGCGACGCTGATGGAGAAGTCGCTGGTGGACCACGGTCAGCCCGACCACGTGGTGAAGACCACGTGCGCCTATTGCGGCGTCGGCTGCTCGTTCCGGGCCGAAGTGAAGGGAAACGAGGTGGTCAGGATGGTCCCGGACAAGAACGGCCAGGCGAATGACGGACACTCGTGCGTGAAGGGCCGCTTCGCTTGGGGATACGCGACACACAAGGACCGCGTGACCACCCCGATGATCCGCAAGTCCCCCGAGGATCCTTGGACAGTCGTGAGTTGGCCGGAGGCGCTCAAGTACGCGGCCTCCGAGATCACGCGCATCCAAGCCAAGTACGGGCAGGCCTCGGTCGGCGGGATCACGTCCTCGCGCTGCACCAACGAGGAGACCTGGCTGGTCCAGAAGCTGATCCGAGCGGGCTTCGGCAACAACAACGTGGACACCTGCGCACGGGTCTGCCACTCCCCGACCGGCTACGGGCTGAAGGCTACCCTGGGGGAGTCCGCCGGAACTCAGGACTTCGCCTCTGTCGACCACAGCGACGTGATCCTGGTGATCGGGGCAAACCCGACGCAAGGCCATCCGGTGTTCGCGAGCCGGCTCAAACGTCGGCTACGCGAAGGGGCGCAGCTCATCGTCGCCGACCCCCGCACCATCGAGCTTGTACGCCAGCCCCACGTGGAGGCCGCGTTCCACCTGCAGCTCCGGCCGGGTACCAATGTGGCGCTCGCCAACGCCCTGGCCCACGTGATCGTCACCGAGGGCCTCGCCGACGATGCGTTCGCAAGGGCGCGCTGCGATGTGGCCGAGTACGAAAAGTGGCGCACATTCATCTCCTTGCCGCACAACTCTCCCGAGGCCACGGAGGCGATCACCGGGGTGTCCGCAGCGAGCGTACGCGGGGCCGCGCGGCTCTACGCGGGAGCGCGGAACGGGGCGATCTACTATGGGCTTGGGGTCACCGAGCACAGCCAGGGCAGCACGATGGTCATCGCCATCGCAAACCTCGCGATGTGCACCGGAAACCTCGGGAAGCCGGGCGCTGGCGTCAACCCGCTGCGCGGCCAGAACAACGTGCAGGGCGCATGCGACATGGGCTCGTTCCCCCACGAACTGCCCGGCTACCGCCATGTGTCCGACGCCAACGTGCGGGCAGGGTTCGAGAGCGTCTGGGGAGTGATCCTGGACCCGGAGCCCGGGCTCCGCATCCCCAACATGTTCGACGCAGCGCTGGAGGGCACCTTCAAGGCGATCTATGTGCAGGGCGAGGACATCGCGCAGTCTGACCCCGACCTACGCCACGTCGACGCCGCGCTCCGGGCGATGGAGTGCGTCATCGTTCAGGACATCTTCCTGAACGAGACCGCGAAGTTTGCCCATGTGTTCCTCCCTGGAGCCACGTTTCTTGAGAAGGATGGCACGTTCACCAACGCCGAGCGCCGCATCGGCCGCGTGCGCAAGGTCATGCCTTCCCGCTCCGGAATGGCGGACTGGGAGATCACCTGCGCCCTCGCCGAGCAGCTCGGATACCCGATGCACTACGAGCACCCCTCCCAGATCATGGACGAAATCGCTTCGTTGATGCCAACGTTCACCGGAGTCAGCTACGAGAAGCTGGACAAGCTCGGCAGCATCCAGTGGCCGTGCAACGCGACGGCGCCCGACGGCACGCCCACCATGCACGTGGGCGAGTTCGTGCGCGGCAAAGGCAAGTTCATCATCACCGAGTTCGTGGCCACCGAAGAGCGCGTCACGCCGATGTACCCCATGCTTCTGACCACCGGGCGGACCCTAAGCCAATACAACGTTGGCGCGCAGACCCGGCGCACCGAAAATGTTCGTTGGCACTCGGAGGACGTGCTGGAGTTGCATCCGCACGACGCCGAGGAGCGCGGCATCAACGACGGGGACTGGGTGATGCTGAAGAGCCGGGCCGGCGAGACCCGCCTGCGCGCAGACCTGACCCAGCGTGTGCAGCCCGGCATCGTCTACACCACCTTCCACCACCCGATCACCCGCGCCAACGTCGTCACCACCGACCTCTCCGATTGGGCGACGAACTGTCCGGAGTACAAGGTCACCGCGGTCCAGGTGCGTCGGGCCCCGAATCAGGGCGCCCCGGTCGAGGCGAAGTAGGTGTCCCCCGCCAAGCTCGCCCGGATGGCCAACCAGATCGGAGCGTTCTTCGCGTCCGAGCCCGACCACGCCCTCGCGGTCGAGGGCGTCGCGAGCCACCTCCGCCGGTTCTGGGAGCCGCGCATGCGCCACCAGCTCGTCGCCTGGGTGGTGGACACCGGCGGCCCCGACCTGTCGCCGCTCGTGCTCGAGGCGGTACAGACCAACCGGGCGCGGCTGACCACGCTGACGCCGAGGAACGGGCCAAAGTAAACTGGGTTCCAGACTGATCATTGGCCACGCTCCACGATCCTCCTTTCGCAACCTTGAGCCGACTGTAAAAACCCCCGCGTATGCGGGCGCGCCCGCACGCGAGGGCCGTCGGATGTGAGATCGTTGGGGTCTCCGCTCGCCTCGTCCCCGAGGCTCCCCCCCGCCCTCGCCCCTTGTGTCCCCGATCTTCCGACCGACCAGTCCGCAGCTCTCGTTGATGGAGTCGCAGTACCTCGTGTCGGCGAAGAAGCGTCGTCGGCTGGAGCGGTCGTGGACGGAGGCGTTCCGAACGGTCGTGCTGCCGCTCATCGACGAGGAGATGTTCCGGGCCTGCTTCGATCAGGACAACGGGTGTCCGAACGCCAGCATCCGGATGCTCGTCGGGCTGCACCTGCTGAAGGAGGTCGATGAGCTCACCGACGCTCAGGTGCTCGACGCTCTGAAGTTCAACATCCAGTGGCAGTACGCGGTCGAGGTCACGCCGGCCGACGGATCGCAGGGGCAGCCGATCCTGGTCAACGCGTTCGCGGACGAGTGCGTTGGGACGGCCCGCCAGCTCGGTGATCCACGGATCGAGGACACGGTCACGGGCGAGCACATGGACGCGGCCAAGGAGAAGCTCATCCTCTCCCGAACGACCCACCTCGACAGCCTCGCCCAGCGGCTGCGGGACGCTCGCCTCGCTCCGATCCTCCAGGCCGTGCTGCTCGGCGATGGGCAGATCGACTACGAGTCCGACGACTTCCAGTACGCGATGGACCTCGGTCTTGTACGCCGTGGGGTTGGGTGGGCTGGACCTGCCAGCCCTGATGGGCGCCTTCCAGAGGTGGTGGCGAGAGAACGCCGACATCGTGAACGCCCACGCCAAAGACGGCTACCTCGAAGCCACCACCCATCTCGCCTTCATGGGCTTTCTACAGCGGCTCGTGAACGGGGGCGGCCGAGTTTCGCGAGACTACGGGGCAGGCACCGGGCGGTCCGCCAGCGGGACAGCGCCGAGAGCGTCCGACGTGACGGTATTGCGCAGCTGGTGCGGTACCTGGAAAGGGTCGGGCGGGACGAGGGTTGACTGGTTATTTTCGACCAACGAAAAGACCGAACCTGGGACGAGCTGATCTGGGCGGAGGATGTGGAGGTCGAAGGGCGGAGGTTGCACCTACGAGGTGGCTAAACGGCCAACCCCTACAACCCCGCCGCCACCTGCGCCCCACGCGCGATCGCCCGCTTGGCGTCGAGCTCGGCGGCCTCCTCAGCCCCGCCGATGACGTGGACGAGAACCCCGGCGGCCCGCAACGGCGCGACCAGCTCCGTGCGTGAGACCTGCCCCGCGCAGATCACCACCGTGTCCACCGCCAACACCCGCGACTCGCCGGCGACCCGCACGTGCAACCCCGCATCGTCCACCCGCTCATAGGTGACCTCGGAGAGGACCTCTACGCCGCGCTTCTTGAGCGCAGCGCGGTGAATCCAGCCCGTGGTCTTGCCGAGTCGGCTGCCGCCCTTCGCGGACGAGCGCTGACACATCACGATTTCGCGGTCCGGCTTCGGCGTGACGCTGGCGATCAAGCCTCCGCGCCGCGGCTCGTTCTCGCCCCCTGCTGAGCCCCACCCCGCGTCCACACCCCACTCGGCAAGGAACACGGCCAGCTCAGTCGCGTCGTGGGGCGCCGGGACGTGCGCGAGGAACTCCGCGACGTCGTGCCCGATCCCCCCAGTGCCGATGATCGCGACCCGCGCTCCCACCGGCGCACCACGCAGCACCTCGGCGTAGGACCGGACCTTCGGGTGATCATGACCCGGGATCGAGATCCGCCGTGGGGTCACACCGGTGGCGACCACCACCGCATCAAAAAGACCGATCAGGTCGGCCGCTGTGACCCGGCGGCCCAGCTCCACCTTGACCCCCGTCGCATCGATACGCCGCTGAAAGTATCGCAGGGTCTCATCGAATTCTGCCTTGCCAGGGATGCGCCGCGCGAGGTCGAACTGCCCGCCGAGGTGCGCATCGGCCTCAAACAGGGTGACGGTGTGGCCCCGCTCGGCGGCCACCGTCGCGGCGGAGAGCCCAGCGGGGCCGGCTCCGACCACCGCGACCCGCAGCGCCTTCGACACCTTGTGATACACGAGTTCGGTCTCAAACGCAGCGCGCGGATTCACGAGACAGGTAGCGCGCTTGTTCTGGAACACGTGGTCGAGGCAGGCTTGGTTGCAGGCGATACATGTATTGATGTCGGCCGCCCGGTTCTCCATCGCCTTCCGCACGAATTCGGGGTCGGCGAGGAACGGCCGGGCCAGACTCACCATGTCGGCCGCGCCGCTCGCGAGCACATGCTCAGCCACCTCGGGCGTGTTGATCCGATTGCTGGCGACGATCGGGATGGTCACCACCCCCGCCTCCCGCAGCCGCCGGGTCACCCACGTGAACGCGCCCCGTGGCACGGAGGTCGCGATCGTGGGCACGCGCGCTTCGTGCCATCCGATCCCGGTGTTCAGGATTGACGCACCTGCGGCTTCGACACGCTTTGCCAGATCGAGCACCTCCAGCCAACTGCTGCCGTCGGCGACCAGGTCGATCATCGACAGCCGGTAGATGATCACGAAATCGGGGCCCAGAGCCTGGCGGATCCCATCCACGATCTCCAGGGGGAACCGGATCCGGTCCGCGTACTCGCCCCCCCACTGGTCGGTGCGGCGGTTGGTGGCACGCACGATGAACTGGTTGATCAGGTAGCCCTCGCTGCCCATGACCTCGACCCCGTCGTACCCCGCGTCGCGCGCCAACCGCGCACACTGGATGAAGTCGTTGATGGTGGACCGCACCCCTCCCGCCGTCAATCCCCAAGGCGAAAACGGGCTGATCGGGGACTTCAGGCGCGTCGGGGCCACGTTCCAGGGGTGGTAGGCGTAGCGCCCGGCGTGGAGGATCTGCATGCAGATCCGCCCGCCCTCTGCGTGTACCGCGTCGGTCACGTGCTTGTGTCGCCGCGCCTCGCGTGAGGAATTCAGCGTCGCCGCGAAGGGCTTGACCTGTCCGGCCCGGTTCGGCGCCACGCCGCCTGTCACGATCAACCCTACGCCGCCCCGCGCACGTTCGGCGAAGTAAGCGGATAGCTTCGGGAAGTCACCCCCTTCTTCCTCCAAGCCAACGTGCATCGAACCCATCAGCACGCGGTTGGGGAGCGTCAGGTGCGCGACGACGAGGGGCGCGAGGAGGTGGGGATAGGGGCCGGCGGGCACGGGGGGGGCGGGCATGACCGCCGACTAACCCAAGGCGCATCACCCCCCGCCGCCCAAATCGGCTGGACCCGCCGGCCGTGCCAGCACGTAGGTCCAGGCATGAGCGAGGCGCGACCATGCGATCAGGGTGTCGTCCACCACGAGCTGCCCGTTGGGCGCGAGCGCGACTGCGCTGCTCGCTGCGGGCCAGGGCAGCGACGGAACGGAGCCCGACGCCCCCGCAGGAGCATCCGGCGGGGCCGACCGCGCGATGACGCTGCCCGTGTCGTCGAGCAGGAACCCCTCACCCCGCGTCGGGGCAAGCCACGTATCGACGAGGTACCGGACGGTGAGGTCCAGCGCGACCACCCCAGCAGGCTCGCCGCCGGAGCCACGGATGGGCATGGAACAGCTGACCAGCAAGCCCATCCCGCTCTCGTCCATGTAGGGTCGTCCCCACCCCGGGCCGACCCTCGCCGCACCTTCCTGATACCAGGACTGCTCACGCGGATCGTAATCGGACGGGTAACGGCCAACACCGGGGAAACCCACCAGGATCCCCTCAGTCGTCGCGACGTAGGTCCAAACGACGGGTGTCCCCTGGTCGAGCACCAGCGCCCGATCACCGGACGACCGAACCCCGGTGACGCTGTTCAAAAGGGCGGTCGCGAGCACGTCCCGCAGCGAGGCGAGCACCCGCAGCCGGCGCGCAGTGCCGGGGTCTGTAGGATCGACGCCGGGCGCCAGCGCGAGGTCCGCATGTTCGAAGCTCGCCGACGCCCGGTAGATGCCGGATGGAGCGAGGTCCGGAGGCCCCCCATTCCCCCCCACATTCCCGCCGAGCCCAGCGGCCCCAGCCGCGTAGTCCGCTACCAGAAAGAACGGCGTAGTCGCGTCGCCCGGCAGCGCGCGCTCCGCGACCCCGGCGATCGCCCGGAGCAGCCCCTCGTAGTGAGAGAGGGCACCATCGAGGTCGCGCGCGTGCACGGCGGCCTCGGCGGTCACGGCAAGGAGCTCGGCGGCCCGCGCCTCGGCCGCGGTCCGGTCCCACTCCCGCACCGCCAGCCCGCCGAGCACCGCGAGCAGGGCCAATGAAAGGCCGACCAGCGCAGTGACCACCAGCCCCACCGCGACCCGCTCCCGCCGCTGCCCCACCCACCGCCCGGCGCGCTGCACCAGCGTGTCCGGCGCAGCAGAGACCGGCTCCCCGCGCAGGATTCGCCGCACGTCGCGCGCGAGCGCGGGGACATCCGCGTACCGCCGGTCCGGGTCCGCCGCGGTAGCCCGCTGGATCACCGCGCGCAGCTCTCGAGACATCGGCTCGGCGATCGGCTGTAGCGGATCGACCGTGCCCTGCGCCGCGGCCAACAACATCCTCACCCCCCCTTGCACGCTGGCCCGGGCCCGAGTCAGGGTCGCCAGCTCGTAGAGCAGCAGCCCGAGCGTGAACTGATCGCTGCGGCCGTCCATCGTCGTATTCTCGCCGCGCGCCTGCTCCGGCGACATGTAGGCCGGAGTGCCGATCGCTGCTCCGGCCTGCGTCCCCTCGCCGTCGGCGGTGCCTTCGCGGGCCAACCCCTCAGCGTCAGGGCTGCCGATGAGCCGCGACACCCCCCAATCCATCACGAACACCTCACCGAAGGGGCCAACCATCACGTTGTCCGGCTTCAGGTCGCGGTGGATCACGCCTCGGGAGTGCGCGTAGGCGATCGGCTCGCAAAGCTGCAGGAACAGCTCGAGTCGGGCCGCGAGAGGAGCGGGGCGAGCCAGCATGGCCCCTTGGCGAGCCGACTGGGTCTGGGCGAGCGCAGCCGCCCGGGCGCGGTTGAACCAGGCGCGCAAGGTCTCGCCGCGCACCAGCTTCATCGCGTAGGTGGGCGCCTCACCGGGCGCGGCATCGACCGAGTGGACAGGCACAATGCCAGGGTGGTCGAGCTGGGCGGTGAGCTGCGCTTCCGCGACAAACCGCCGCACCAGCTCGGGCTCCGTCGCCAACCGAGCGTGCAGGCGCTTCACGACCACCGTGCGGTGCAAGCCTTCGTCCCGAGCGAGCATCACCTCGCCCATGGCGCCCCGCCCGATCTCACCGAGCACACGCAGCGTGTGACCCACCACGCGTGAGTCCAGGAGCACGGGCGTCCCGGTGGCCACGTCCCGTAGAGCGCGCTCGGGCATGTCCTCGTGGTGGTGTAGCCAAGATACAAAGTCGTTCGGCTCGTCTTCCCCTCGCGCCTCCCAGGCATCGACCCATTTCTGGAGCTGGGCGCGAGGAGTACCGGGCAGCGCGCTGGCGAGCCGGTCGATGTCGAAGGTCACCGGCTAGCCACTCCCCACCCAGCTCAGCACGCGGTTCATGTCGGCCCACCGTGTCATCTTTCCATCGGCGCCGAGCAAGGTGACCACGAGCCTGCGGCCCTCTGCGGTCTGCAACACCGTCGTGAAACAATAGCGAGCCGTATCAGTAT